>NZ_JANZKW010000003.1:0-300000 GCF_027257935.1 Chitinimonas sp. BJYL2
TTTGCTTGGCGGCCATAGCGCCTTGGACCCACGCCTTCCCATCTCGAACAGGACCGTGAAACGAGGCCGCGCCGATGATAGTGCGGATTCCCGTGTGAAAGTAGGTCACCGCCAGGCTACCCTATACAAAAACCCCAGCTAATCAGCTGGGGTTTTTTGTTTTGGTAGTATCTTCCCCTTTGTCGCCGACGCTAACGGTCGGGGTACATGCCGGTATCGTCATCAAGATGAACAAATTGATCCGATATGCTGTCATTACCAAAGATCGCGTCACAAGGATGGATCGACCATGCTCTACCCCGAATTGTTCTCCTCACTCGAAAAAGCACGCTGGGATATGCAGCGCGATATCCCTTGGGAGCAGTTTGATGCTGCTTTACTGACTGATGAGCAGGCACAAACCATCAAGCTCAATGCCATTACCGAGTGGTCTGCCTTGCCAGCCACCGAGATGTTCCTGCGTGACAATCGGGATGACAGCGACTTTTCTGCCTTCATGTCCATCTGGTTTTATGAAGAGCAGAAACACGCCTTGGTCATGATGGAGTATTTGCGCCGCTTCCGCCCTGACCTTGCACCATCGGAAGCCGAGTTGCATGCAGTACGATTCGAGTTTGATCCGGCGCCTCCGCTGGAAACCCTGATGCTGCATTTCTGTGGCGAAGTTCGTCTGACGCAGTGGTATCGACGTGCTTCCGAGTGGCATACCGAACCGGTCATCAAGCATATCTACAAGACGCTCTCGCAAGACGAGGCACGCCACGGCGGTGCTTATCTCAAATACATGAAGCGCGCGATCGATCGCCTTGGCGACGAGGCGAGGCATGCATTTGCGAAAATCGGCGTCTTGATGGCGGCCAGCAGCAAGGCCAGCAAGCCGCTCCATCCGACGAATCTGCATGTGAACCAGTCGTTGTTCCCGAATGATACCGTTCAGAGCCGCCTCCCCGACCCTGGCTGGTTGGAGCGTTGGCTTGATCAGCAGATCCACTTCGACAAGGAGTGGGAGGCGCGTGTGGTTGGCGGCATCTTGCGCAATATGTCGAACCTGTTTGACCGTACATTTGAAACGGCCAGTCAACTTAATCTCTATCGCAAGGAACTGCAGCGCCAGCTCGGGCAGGCCCCAGCCGTGCTGGCCAGCACTTGAATAAATTCATGAGTCCTTATGCCACGCCTGATTTTGAGTCGAAGATTTGTCCGCCAGAGCAGTTGCTCGAGCGCCTGAACGACTTGCCCCGCCCCCTCGTTTTTACCAACGGCTGTTTTGACATCCTGCATCGCGGGCATGTCACTTATCTGGCGCAAGCCCGTGCGTTGGGCGCCGCCATGGTGGTGGCATTGAATACCGATGCCTCCGTACGCAGGCAGGGCAAGGGAGACGACCGCCCGATCAATCCGCTGGAAAATCGTGCTGCAGTCATGGCAGCACTGGCAGCCTGCGATCTGGTGACCTGGTTCGACGCCGATACGCCGCTTGATCTCATCCTGGCCGTGCGCCCGGATGTGCTGGTCAAGGGGGGAGACTGGGCGCCTGACAAGATTGTGGGCAGTGCGGATGTGTTGGCGCGCGGAGGCAGCGTGCACTCCATCCCGTTCCTGTTTGATACCTCGACCACGGCAACCCTGAAGAAGATACGTGCGCAGGATGAGGCAAGTCGCTGATGAGTGCTGCCAATTCAACTGCGCTTTTTGACTTCATCGAGGATTTCCAGCGGCAAGGCCTGACTGAACCTCAGCTGTTGTGGCAGCTGGCCGTCTTGTTGCTGGGTGGCGTGCTGGCCTGGCTGTTGGCGGCAGCGCTATCTCCCAGGCTACGAAAAGCGGCGGGTGATCGCTGGCGCGCCGGCTCGAACGGTGTCGCCAACGTGCTGTTTCCGATGTGTTTCTGGCTTGGCGTTGAGTTGGCGCTGGCGGTATGGCATTCCGCTCATCCGCTGACGTTGCTGCGCTTGTCGGCCAGCCTGCTGTCTGCCTGGGTCATCGTTCGGACCGTGGCGCACTTGTTGCAGCAATCCTTCGTACAGTCTGGCTGGGTCAATCGCGCCTTGCGACCCCTCTCTGCCTTGATCTGGCTGGTCTATGCCCTGCATATCACCGGTGTACTGCCGGATATCAAGCAGATGCTGGACGGGATTGCCCTGCCCTTGGGTAAGCAACATGTTTCGCTGCTGACCGTGCTGAACGGATTGGTGTCGATTGCTGTCACCCTGCTGCTGGCAATGTGGCTGGGCCGCTTGCTGGAACAGCGTGTCATGGCGGCAACCACCGTCGATATCAGCGTGCGGGTCGTCATGACCAAGGTGGCGCGCACGGCGTTGGTTGTTCTGGGTGTGATTGTCGCGCTGCCTTTGGTGGGTATTGATCTCACCGTCCTCTCGGTATTCGGTGGTGCCTTGGGTGTCGGCTTGGGCTTCGGTTTACAGAAGATTGCCAGCAACTATGTATCCGGCTTCATCATCCTGCTCGATGGTTCGGTTCGCATCGGCGATCTGGTCAATATCGATGGCCGTCAGGGCATCATCTCGCAGATTACCTCCCGTTACGTGGTACTCAAGCTCGGTGATGGCAGCGAGGCCATCATTCCCAATGAAGCGCTGATTACGTCGACCGTGCTGAACTTGTCGCATTCGGACAAGCTCTTGCGCGTGGTCCTGCCGGTACAGGTGGCCTATGGTTCGGATCTGGAGCGCATTTCCACCATCTTGGTGGACCTTGCCCGGGCCCAGCCCAGGGTGCTTGAGGAGCCGGCGCCGCAAGCCTTGATCAAGGCATTCGGCGAGAACGGCATCGATGTCGAGCTCGCCATCTGGATTGCTGATTCGGATCAGGGAACCGTTGTGCTGCGTTCCGATCTGAACAAACAGATCTGGTCGGCATTCCGGGCTGAGGGTATCGAGATCCCCTATCCGCGCCGTGATGTGCAGTTCATCAAGGCCCCGATTGATCGGGATCAAACTCCGGCTGTCGGTTCGAGCGCGCGCTAGGCAAGCGATAGGGCGTAGAATCCGCCCCGTTTGTACTGTGTACCTTGAAAAGGGAATTCCATGCTCTCATGGCTCAATGGTCTGATTGATCTGCCTTGGTGGGGTTATATCGTGGTCGCCTTGGTGCTGACCCATATCACCATCGCATCCGTCACCATCTTCTTGCATCGTCACCAAGCGCATCGTGCGCTGGACCTGCATCCGATTGCCAGTCATTTTTTCCGCTTCTGGCTCTGGCTGACTACCGGTATGGTCACCAAAGAGTGGGCGGCCATACACCGCAAGCACCATGCACGCTGCGAGACGCCGGAAGATCCGCACAGCCCGCAAGTGCTGGGTATCAAGAAGGTCCTGCTGGAAGGTTCGGAGCTATATCGCGCCGAATCCAAAAACAAGGAAACTCTGGAGAAGTTCGGTCACGGCACCCCCGATGACTGGCTAGAACGTCATCTCTACACGCCACACAGCGTGTGGGGCGTGGTCACCATGGCCATCATCGATGGACTTCTGTTCGGTGCCAACGGTATCTGGATCTGGGCGGTGCAGATGATCTGGATTCCGGTGACGGCAGCGGGCATCATCAACGGTATTGGTCACTACTGGGGCTACCGCAACTTCGAGAATGAAGATGCCTCCCGCAATATCGTGCCTTGGGGCATCCTGATCGGTGGCGAAGAGCTGCACAATAATCACCATACCTTCGGTACGTCGGCCAAGCTGTCCAACAAGGCTTGGGAGTTCGATATCGGCTGGCTGTATATCCGCATTCTCGAAACCTTTGGTCTGGCCAAAGTGCGTCGCGTGGCACCCGCCGTGCGTGCTATCGAGGCCAAGTCGCAGGCGGATTTCGATACCCTTCAGGCAATCATTGCCAATCGCTACGAGATTGCCTCGGCGTATGCGCGTCAACTCAAGGCCACCGTGTCTGCCGAGATCGAGCAGATGCGCCAGCGTGCGCACAATCGCCCGCAGGTGGATTTCAATCTGCAACGCGCCATGAAGCGCTGGCTCAAGCAGGACCGCAAGGACACGCCGGTGCAGGATCAGGCGCATCTGGACGCGCTGCTGGCCGAGTCCAAGGTGCTGGAAACCGTTTACAGCATGCGCCAGGAGCTGACCTTGCTGTGGGAGCGCTCCTCCGCTTCCAAGGAACAGTTGCTCAAACAGTTGCAGGATTGGTGCGCGCGTGCCGAGGCCAGCGGCATTGAAGCGCTACGCGAATTCTCGCTGCGCTTGCGTGGTACTGCGCTCGCCTGATTGAGCACGTATCATCCAGAGGGCGGCCCGATGGCCGCCCTTTTGTTTTTTCAGGAAAGCTGATTCATGTCCATCCAGCGCTATCACATTGGTCCGCGCATGTCGGAAATTGTCGTCCACAACAATACGGTTTATCTGGCCGGACAGGTTGCCGATCAGCAGCTCTATGCCGGCACGGGTGCGCAAACGGTCGAGGTGCTCTCGCTGATTGATACTCTGCTGGCTGAAGTGGGCAGTGCCAAGGACAAGATCCTGTCCGCGCAGATATGGCTGGCGGATATGGATGACTATGATGAGATGAATACCGCCTGGACCGCCTGGGTGCCCGAGGGTCATGCGCCTGTGCGAGCCACTGTCGAGGCCAAGCTGGCTGCGCCGGAGTATCGGGTCGAGATCAAAGTCATCGCGGCGCTCTAAGGCCGCTCCGAGCAACTGCTCTCTTTCTGGAGTCAATCCGCCTATGGAAACCTCCTCCTTTATTTCCGCCACCATCCTGCTGATCCTGGTGACCGATCCGCTGGGGAACATCCCCTTGTTCATCGGGCTGCTGCGCCAGGTCGATCCGGCGCGGCGACGCCGCATCATCATCCGCGAAGTACTCTTAGCTACGGCGATCCTGCTGTTCTTCCTGTTCTTTGGTCAGCGTGTGCTGGATGTCATGCATCTCAGTGAGACATCGCTGGGTATTGCTGGCGGGGTGATCCTGTTCCTGATTGCCCTGAAGATGATCTTCCCTCATCCGGAAGGGGCGTTTGCGCATCAGGTCAAAGGCGAGCCTTTCCTGGTGCCCTTGGCGATTCCCTTCATCGCCGGGCCTTCGGCGATGGCGACGGTCCTGCTGCTCGTTTCCCGCGAACCGGACCGCATGTGGGAGTGGATTGGCGCACTCCTGGTGGCGATGAGCGTGTCTGCGGTAGTGCTTGGCTTTGCCGAAAAGATTGCCGATTTTCTGGGCGAGCAGGTCACGATGGCCTTTGAGCGGCTGATGGGGCTGATCCTGACAGCGATCGCGATCGAGATGCTGCTGGCGGGTATCCAGAAGTTTGTCCTGCAGCTGCATCACGCTGCGCCCGTATAATGGCGGTCTGATCGATCATAGGAGCCTGACATGACCCTGGATGACATGAAGCGTGCCGCAGCGCAGGCCGCCATCGCACACATCCCCGATAACTGTGTGGTGGGTGTCGGGACCGGCTCCACGGCCAACCACTTCATTGATGCGCTGGCCACGATCAAGGGTCGTATCGAGGGTGCTGTAGCCAGTTCCGAAGCCTCGGCGGCGCGGCTCAAGCAGCACGGCATTGCCGTTTTCGATTTGAACGCGGTAGACAAGCTTCCGGTCTACGTGGATGGCGCCGACGAGATCAATCACTATCTGCACGCGATCAAGGGCGGTGGTGCCGCGCTGACGCGGGAAAAGATTGTAGCCGCCGTCGCCGACAAGTTCATTTGCATTGCCGATGAGACCAAGCTGGTGGATGTGCTGGGCCGCTTCCCGTTGCCCGTGGAAGTGATCCCCATGGCGCGCAGCCATGTCGCCCGCCAACTGGTTTTGCTGGGCGGCCGACCGGTGTATCGTGAGGGCGTGGTGACCGACAATGGCAATGTGATTCTGGATGTTCACGGCATGCAGATTGCCGAACCCGGCAAACTGGAAGGCGAGATCAACCAGATTGTTGGCGTGGTCACCAATGGACTGTTTGCCCGCCGGCGCGCGGATGTGCTCCTGCTCGGCAGCGCGCAGGGCGTCAAGACGCTGACCTGATCGCAGCAAACCGTAAGAAAACTGTCACCGAAAATTCGTTTGGCGCATTGCTACGCACATGCCAAGCTTGATACCGGGTCGCACGAGGGTTTAACCGCATGTCTGAACATATTTCGAAGCAGTTTGATATCGAGCTTGAAGCTGCTCGCGCCAAGATTCTGGCCATGGCCGGTTTGGTGGAGGAACAGTTCCGCGATGCCATGAAGGCACTGGAGACGGGTAACCCCGAGCTGATCAACAAGGTTGAAGAAACCGAAAAGCGCGTCAACGCGCTGCATATCGAAATCGACGATGATTGCATGCATATCATCGCGCGCCGCCAGCCTGCAGCCAGCGATCTGCGCATGGTGCTCACCGTGAACAAGGCGGTGAATGATCTGGAACGTATCGGCGACAAGGCCGCCAAGATTGCCGGCCGCGCCCGCCTGATTTACGAGGCAGGTCGTGTCAATGTGCCGCGGATGTCGGATCTGAGCTACCAGGCCGGTATCGCACTGACCATGCTGCGCTCGGCCTTCGATGGCTTTGCCCGTCTGGACCCGAGCGTGGCCAGCCAGGTCGCGCGCGAGGACATCAAGCTGGATGAGGAGTTCAAGGCCATCCAGCGCCAGCTGATTACCTACATGATGGAAGACCCTCGCACCATCAGCCTGGCGCTCGAAATCATCGAGATCGCCAAGGCCATCGAGCGTGTGGGTGACCATGCCAAGAACGTGGCGGAATACGTGGTGTATCTGGTCAAGGGCATCGATATTCGTCATAGCGCCCTCGAAGAAATCGAACAGATCGAGAAGCAAAGCTCCTGATTCTGTTGTACCAAGTCGCAAGCCAGCCCCGTGCCAGTGCGCGGGGCTTGTCTTTTGTGGTGCCGGTTCCGACAATCCGCCCATACCAGCCAGCCAAGAAATGCCCATGAGCCCCACGCACACGATTGCCGCGGTCGATCTCGGTTCCAACAGCTTCCGCCTGCAAGTCGCCCGCGTGGTCGACGATCAGGTTTATCCACTGGATGCGCTCAAGGACACGGTACGCTTTGCCGCTGCCCTGGATAACCGTGATGAGCTTGATGAGAAGGGCCAGACGCGCGCACTGGCGGCCTTGGCCCGTTTTGGCGAGCGTTTGCGAGGCATGCCGCGCGAGCATGTGCGGGTGGTGGCGACCAATACGCTGCGGGTGGCCCGCAACGCGGCCGACTTCCTGCCCAAGGCTGAGGCGGCACTGGGTTTCCCCATTGAGGTGATTGCCGGGCGCGAAGAAGCGCGGTTGATTTACATCGGCGCTGCACACAGCCTCCCGGCCAGCAAGGAGAAGCGTCTGGTCGTGGATATCGGTGGTGGCTCCACCGAATTCATCGTCGGCCAGCAGTTCAAGCCGCTCAAGACCGAAAGTCTGTTGATGGGCTGTGTCAGTTACAGCCTCAAGTTCTTTCCCGATGGCAAGCTCACCGCGCGTGCCTTCCGTGATGCCGAGCTGGCCGCACGTTCGGAGCTGCAGGCCATCGTGCAGGATTTCAATCAAGCGCACTGGCAATTGGCCATCGGCACCTCCGGGACTGCCCGTTCGCTTTCCGACATCATGGAACTCAATGACCTGAGCAGCGGAGGGATCACGCTCGATGGCATGGAAAAGCTGCGCGCCATCATGCTAAAGGCCGGCCATATCGATGCGGTCCAGCTCAATGGTTTACGTGCAGACAGGCGTCCGGTCTTGCCCGGCGGTTTTGCCATCATGGCCGCCGTATTTGCCGAGCTGGGTGTCGAGAAGATGGGCATCACGCTGGGCGCCTTGCGAGATGGCGTGCTCTACGATCTTCTGGGGCGTCAGCATCATCGTGATCTGCGTGACGTGACGGTGACGCAGTTCAAGCGTCGCTATCACATCGATATGGCGCAGCAGGCGCGTGTGTCTGCGTTGGCGGAGACGTTCTATCGGCAGATGGCCCACAGCCTGCAGATTGACCCCGAGGCGGACCTGAACTTGCTGCTCTGGGCTGCGCGGCTGCATGAGATCGGTCTGACGGTCTCGCATTCGAGTTATCACAAACACTCCGCCTACATACTCCAGCACGCGGACATGCCCGGTTTTTCCAGTCATGAGCAAGCCAGGCTCGCGCTGCTGGTATTGGGCCACAAGGGTGGCCTCAAGAAGCTCGGCAGCGGCCATGCACCGGATCGCTGGGCGCGGGTGATGGCGCTGCGACTGGCGGTATTGTGTTGCCGCAGCCGCATTGACCGTGAGCCGCCCCCCATCTCCCTGGCGGCCATCAAGAACGGTTTCAGCCTGTCAGCCCCGGATGACTGGCTGGCCGCCAACCCCCTGACCCACACGGCCTTGATTCAGGAAGCCGAGGAGTGGCGCGAGATTGGCCAGTCGCTGTCCTTGTCGCCCAACTTTGGCCGCTGGGACAAGGCCGGCGCCTGAGGCTTGTCGCGCCCATGCCGCAGCGCTGGGCGATAAGGCAACGAATTCGCGCTATCTCCCTGTTTTCGTAGTGGGAAACGGCAGTCTCGCATAGAATCGCGCCCTTCGATTCAGGGGTGGCCTCAGGAGAGAGTAATGCCCATAGCCCTACAGTCCATTATCGGCGTGGTTGCCCTGCTGGCCATCGCCTGGCTGTGCTCGTATAACCGCAGCAAGATCAACTGGCGCATCGTACTGGTGGGCTTGGCCCTGCATACGGGTTTTTGCCTGCTGTTCAGCCAGGTGCCACCGGCGCGGATGGCGCTGGACAGCATTGGCGTCGGTTTCGTGAAGCTGCTTAGCTTTGCGGGTGACGGCGCACGCTTCATCTTTGGTGATCTGGCCAATCCGGGTGGCAAGCTGGCCTTCATCTTTGCCTTCAATGTGTTGCCGATCCTGCTGTTCTTCTCGGCCTTTTCCGCCTTGCTGTACCACTTCGGCATCCTGCAGAAGATCGTGGTCGGCTTCGCCTGGATCATGAAGCGGACCATGCAGCTTTCGGGTCCGGAGAGTCTGTCCGTGGCCGGTAACATCTTCCTGGGCCAGACTGAGGCGCCGCTGCTGGTGCGCCCCTTCGTCGCACGGATGACGCGCTCCGAATTGTTCTGCCTGATGGTGGGTGGCATGTCGACCCTGGCGGGTTCGGTCATGGCGGCCTATGTGGCGTTTCTGGGCGGTGCTGACCCGGCTGCACAGGCCAAGTTTGCGACCTGGCTGCTGCTGGCGTCGATCATGAATGCACCTGCTGCGGTGATTTTTGCCAAGATGATCCTGCCCGAGGAGGACGAAAGCCATATGTCGTCCAACCGCCTGGATTACGATCACGGCCAGCATGGGCACTTCATCAATGCCCTGGTCGATGGCACGATCGAGGGCCTCAAGCTGGCCTGTATCGTGGCAGCCGTGCTGCTGGTGTTCGTGTCGCTGATTGCCTTCCTGAACCATATGACACAGAACGTGGTGGGTGAATGGCTGGGGGTGAACGGGGTGATTCGCGATGCGACCGGCGGCTTGTTCCCGGGTTTGACGCTGCAGTATCTGTTCGGTCAGCTTTTCCGTCCGGTCGCCTGGCTGCTGGGTGTGCCTTGGGCGGAAACCATGCAGGTAGGTTCGCTGCTGGGTCAGAAGATCGTCGTCAACGAGTTCGTGGCGTATCTGGACCTGGCGCGCCTCAAGGATGCGGGTCAGCTCTCGCCCCACTCGATCATGATCGCGACTTTCGCCCTGTCGTCGTTCTCCAACTTTTCCTCCGTGGGTATCTGCGTCGCCGGTATTGGCGCCATGGCGCCCAACCAGCAGCAGACGCTTGCCGCCATCGGCATGCGGGCCTTGCTCGCGGCCGTTCTTGCGGGCTTGCTGACGGCGACGGTGGGGGCGCTCTGGTTGACCGGAACCTAGTACCTCACGCTGTCACCATGTAAAAACCGGGCGCAAGCCCGGTTTTTTTATGCCGCGCTCCCAAAGCGACGCGAGAATCGCAAGTCGTCCGGATAAGGGAAAAAGTCTTCCACATGTCCGGCGCGGATCCGGTCTTGCCGTGTGCGCCAGAAGGCCGGGTTCAGCAGATCCCGGTGGTGTTGCAGGAAGACCCGGCGGATTTCAGTCGGGCCCAGCAGGAAGCGGGCAAACTCTTCGGGGAAGACATCGTTGCGGGCTATCGGATACCACGGCTCGCTGGCCATTTCCTGCTCGGGCGTCTGGGGTTCGGGTAGCTCGCGGAAGTTGCAGTCGGTCATGTACTCGATTTCGTCGTAATCGTAGAACACGACGCGGCCATAACGGGTGATGCCGAAGTTCTTGAACAGCATGTCACCCGGGAAGATATTGGCCGTAGCCAGTTCACGGATGGCGTTGCCGTAGTCGAGCACCGCATGCTCCAGCTGGGCAGGTGTGGCGCGGTTCAGGTAAAGATTCAGCGGCTCCATGCGCCGCTCGATATAGAGGTGACGTATCACGATCTCGTGTTCGTCCTCCTCCAGCAGGCTGGGCGCCAGTCGTCGCAGTTCACCCAGCAGGTCCTCGTTGAAGCGCGCCTTGGGCAGGGCCACATTGCTGAATTCCAGCGTATCTGCCATGCGCCCGACACGATCATGCTGCTTCACCAGCTGGTATTTGGTGCGGACGATTTCCTTGGTGACATCCTTGGTGGGGGCAATCTCGTCCTTGATCAGCTTGAACACATAGGGGAAGGAGGGCAGGGTGAACACAAGCATCACCAAGCCGCGGATACCGGGTGCCTCGATGAAATTGTCGTTGCTATGGCGCAGATGGTGGATCAGGTCGCGGTAGAACACCGTCTTGCCCTGTTTGCCCAGGCCCAGCATGGTGTAGAGCTCGGCCTTGGGCTTGAAGGGCAGCAAGGAGCGCAGAAAGCCCACATAGCCTGAAGGCGAGGCCATATCCACCATGAAATAGGCGCGGTTCAGCGAGAACAGAATGGCAATCCGGCTGGGTTCCAGCAGGATGGTATCGAGGAACAGCTTGCCATCTGCATCGTGCAGCACTGGCACGGCAAACGGGTACTCCAGGCCGCCGTTGATGGCCTTGCCGATGATGTAGGCGGCTTTGTTCCGATAGAAGGCGCTCGACAGCACCTGGATCTGGAAGTTGGCCTCGATCTCCGGCCAGACCCCGCCTGCATGCAGGCGGGCGCTCTCGATCAGATAACCCAGATCGCGTTCCAGATCGGCGAAGCCACGTTGCCAGCCAAAATCATCAATGATCTGTCGCAACGCCTGACGAAAGCCGCCGTTGCGCGGGTAGTAGCTGCGATAGGTGGGTGGGTCGGATTCGATGTATTCAGTCGAGACCGTGGGCCGCACGAAAATGAAATCATTGTGGAAGTAATTGCGGTGCAGGATCTTGCAACACACCGAGTTGAAGAAGGTTTCAGCCAGCTCGGGTTGCTTATGGTTCACCAGCATGCCGATGAACAACAGTTTGGCTTGTTGCCAGATGTCATCATCCAGCCAGTCCGCATGGAATTGCTCATGCAGGCGTTGTACGCATTCGTCCACGCGCTCATCGTAGAAGCGGATACGCTCACGGGCGGCGCGCTGCACAGCATGCCAGTCGCCCGCATCGAAGCGTTCCTTGGCCGCGCGGCTGACCTCGCGGAAGATGCTGTAGTGGCGATCAAACCCTTCGATCAGGGCGCGGGCAATGCCGATGGCTTTGGGGTGTTGGCCGGAGGGAATCAGCATGGGCAGTCTCTGCAAACGCGCCAGCGCAAGGCTGCGATGGCAATGCGTCGAGCCTACCGGGGCAGGGCCTCAAGGAAAAGTCTGCCGAGAGAGGGTGTGACCGTGAGGCCTCACTTGCGTGCGCCAAAACCACGCGCGTGGTAAGGCGTCTTTGCCTGCGTTGCAGTCGGGCTGCTGCGGCCCGGCAAGGCCACACTGAGGCGTTGCCATTCGCCTGGCACGATGCCGTCGATGCGCCACTCCCCCACCTGCACGCGCACCAGCCGCAGTGTGGGCAGGCCGACTTTGGCGGTCATGCGCCGCACCTGGCGGTTCTTGCCCTCACGGATGGTCAGACTGATCCAGCTGTCGGGAATCGCCTTGCGTACGCGGATGGGCGGGTTGCGCGGCCAAAGATCGGGTTCGGGCAGCAGCCGGGCTTCCGCTGGCAGGGTAGTGAAATCACCCAGGTCGACGCCACGACACAGCTGATCCAGCTGCGCCTGTGTCGGTATGCCCTCAACCTGCACCCAGTAAGTCTTGGGCAGTTTGTGACGCGGGTCGGCAATGCGCGTCTGCAGCGCGCCGTCGTCAGTCAGCAGCAGCAGGCCCTCGGAGTCGGTATCCAGTCGTCCGGCGGGGTAAAATCCGGGCGCCGCGATGTAATCCGCCAGTGTCTGGTGTCGCTCGTGCGCCGAGAACTGGGTGATCACACCATAGGGCTTATTGAACAGAATCAAATCAGGCATACGCGAATGCGGCTCAGTGGCGGGCTCGGTCGTATAATACGGCTGCTTTGGCCTGTGCCGAAGCCCGCTGCTCAAATTCCTGCCTGCCCGGAGTTGCCGCCATGCGTTGGATGCTGCCGTTGTTGCTGCTCATTGCGGGCCTTGGGTTGCGGGCTGAAACGACTGCACCGGCACTGCGGATGTATGCCGTGGAGTTCACACCCGGTGCGGCGTGGCAGGCAGACAAGCCTGCGCATTTGCAGGAAGGTTTCAAGGCGCATTCGGCGAATCTCGCCGCCTTGCGCAAGGAAGGGCGGGTGCGTGTCGGCGCCCGCTATGCCGACAAGGGCCTGATCGTGGTTGCCGCGGCGTCAGCCGATGAGGTCAGGGCCTTGTTTGACAAGGATCCTTCGGTACAGGCCGCGGTCTTTGCCTATACCGTGAACGAGATGCTTGTGTTTTATCCTGGCCAGCTGGGCAATCCCTGAGCAGCCAACGCGGCGCCCACACGGGCCGTGCAAACCAATTAGTCATAGTCATCAACACCCAAGACGGAGCGCACCATGTCGCATATCAAGGTCCCTGCAAGCGGCCAGAAGATCATCCCCGGCCAGGCCATCCCGAATAACCCGATCATCCCGTTCATCGAGGGTGACGGCATTGGCGTTGACATCACCCCGGTGATGAAGAAGGTCGTGGATGCGGCTGTGGCCAAGGCTTACGGTGGCAGCAAGCAGATTCACTGGATGGAAATCTACGCTGGTGAGAAGTCGACCAAGGTATATGGCTCCGATGTGTGGCTGCCTGAAGAAACCATGGCTGCCCTCAAGGACTATGTGGTCTCGATCAAGGGCCCGATGACGACCCCGGTGGGTGGTGGCATCCGTTCGTTGAACGTGGCCCTGCGCCAGGAGCTGGATCTGTACGTCTGCCTGCGCCCCGTGCGCTACTTCACCGGTGTGCCTTCGCCACTGAAGCGCCCGGATCTGACAGATATGGTCATCTTCCGTGAGAACACCGAAGACATCTACGCCGGTATCGAGTGGGCTGCCGAGTCCGACGGTGCCAAGAAGGTGATCAACTTCCTGCAAGGCGAAATGGGCGTCAAGAAGATCCGTTTCCCCGAGACCTCGGGTATCGGCATCAAGCCGGTTTCCAAGCAGGGCACCGAGCGCCTGGTGCGCAAGGCTATCCAGTACGCCATCGACAACGGCCGCAAGAGCGTGACCATTGTCCACAAGGGCAACATCATGAAGTTCACCGAAGGTGGCTTCCGTGACTGGGCTTACGCGCTGGCCAAGAACGAATTCGGTGGTGTCGAGATCGACGGCGGCCCGTGGCTCAAGCTGCCGAACGGCATCGTGATCAAGGACGCCATTGCTGACGCCTTCCTGCAGCAGATTCTGCTGCGTCCTGCCGAGTACGATGTGGTTGCCACGCTGAACCTGAATGGCGACTACATCTCCGATGCGCTGGCAGCCCAGGTTGGCGGTATCGGCATCGCCCCGGGCGCCAACCTGAGCGATTCGGTGGCCATGTTCGAGGCGACACACGGCACCGCACCGAAGTACGCCGGCCAGGACAAGGTGAACCCCGGTTCGCTGATCCTCTCGGCTGAAATGATGCTGCGCCACATGGGCTGGACCGAAGCCGCCAATCTGATCATCAGCTCGATGGAGAAGGCCATTGCCGACAAGCAGGTGACCTATGACTTCGCCCGCCTGATGGATGGCGCGACCGAAGTGTCGTGCTCGGCCTTCGGCGACGCAATGATCGCCCGCATGTAAGGCTGTATCGGTTTGCCGCCACCCTTGCGGTGGCGGTACCCACAAAAAAACCCGCGAAATTCGCGGGTTTTTTTGTTTCGGCTGAAACCTTCAGACGCTTAGGCGTTCTGAATGTTCGAAGCCTGCTTACCCTTAGGACCTTGGGTCACTTCGAAGGAAACCTTTTGGCCTTCCTTCAGGGTCTTGAAACCAGCCATGTTGATAGCCGAGAAGTGTGCGAACAGATCTTCGCCGCCATCATCAGGGGTAATGAAGCCAAAACCCTTGGCGTCGTTGAACCATTTAACGGTACCAGTTGCCATTGTACTAATTCCTCAATTGCGGTTGCGGTAATAAGGAAGCGGCGAGCCACCTCCGTGTTGTTATGGTTCAAGGCTCGCAAGACTGGCACTTCACGTACTACGACAACCGCGTACAGCCGACAGCCGGTACTAGCTACCAACTTGAATCCAAACGTTCGCCTTGTACGCCCGTGGATTTTGGCCGTCAAGCCCCGCGAGCACGTGTTTTTGCGGGTGTCGGGGAAATACGTCACTTGAAATGCGGGCCAAGCGGGCCAAAATTAGAGGGCAGGTGATACCGGATCCGAAACCTGAACATGCCCAGCAAGCACCAAGATGGCGTTGAACTCGCCAAGTTGCCCACCGTCGTCAAGCCTCCCGCCATGTTCAAGGTGGTGCTGCTCAATGACGATTTCACGCCCATGGAGTTTGTGGTGATCGTACTTCAACAGTTCTTCGGCATGGACCATGAACGGGCGAACCGTGTCATGCTCAAGGTGCACACCGAGGGCAAGGGTGTCTGTGGCGTCTATTCCAAGGACGTCGCCGCGACCAAGGTCGCACAGGTCATGGATTTTTCACGGCAGCATCAGCATCCGCTGCAGTGTGTGATGGAGGAAAACTGATGATTGCCCAGGAACTTGAAGTCAGCCTGCATACGGCCTTTGTCGAGGCCCGGCAGAAGCGGCACGAATACATCACGGTCGAGCACCTGTTGCTCGCCATGCTGGATAACCCCAGCGCGCAGGAGGTGCTGCGCGCTTGCGGTGCCAAAGTGGACCAACTGCGTCGCGAGTTGACCGAATTCGTCGCCGAACACACACCGCTCGTCGCCGGCTCGGGGGATGTGGAGACCCAGCCGACGATCGGTTTCCAGCGCGTCATCCAGCGCGCCATCCTGCATGTGCAGTCGTCGGGCAAGAAGGAAGTGACCGGCGCCAATGTGCTCGTCGCCATTTTTGGCGAGAAGGATTCGCACGCGGTTTACTTCCTGCATCAGCAGGGCATTACCCGGCTCGACGTGGTCAATTTCATCTCCCACGGCATCAGCAAGGTATCGCCGCAGGCCGGCGGCAGCCAGAGTGCGCCCAAGCACGATAACGAACACGAGAATGAAGCCGAGCAGACCAGTCATGGTGCCCTGGAGAGCTTCACGCTGAACCTGAATCTCGCTGCCTCGCAGGGCCGTATCGACCCGCTGATCGGCCGCGATACCGAGATCGAGCGTGTGATCCAGGTGCTGTGCCGCCGGCGCAAGAACAACCCGCTACTGGTGGGTGAGGCCGGCGTGGGCAAGACCGCCATTGCCGAAGGCCTGGCCAAGCGCGTAGTCGATGGCGATGTACCCGATATCCTCGCCGATGCCACCGTGTACGCGCTCGATATGGGCGCGCTGCTGGCCGGCACCAAATACCGTGGCGATTTCGAGCAGCGCCTCAAGGCCGTGATCAAGCAGCTGGCCGAAGACCGCAACGCCATCCTGTTCATCGACGAGATCCACACTGTGGTCGGTGCAGGTGCGGCCTCGGGCGGCACGCTCGATGCCTCGAACCTGCTCAAGCCCGCGCTGAGCAACGGCACGCTCAAGTGCATAGGCGCGACCACCTACACGGAATACCGCGGCATCTTCGAGAAGGACAACGCGCTGTCGCGTCGTTTCCAGAAGATCGATGTGTCCGAACCGACCGTGGAACAGACCGTGGAGATTCTCAAAGGGCTCAAGAGCCGCTTCGAGGAGCACCATGGCGTCAAGTACACGGCGGCTGCGCTGACCACCGCGGCCGAGCTGTCGGCCAAATACATCAATGATCGCCACCTGCCGGACAAAGCCATCGACGTGATTGACGAGGCGGGTGCCGCGCAGAAAATCCTGCCCAAGTCGCGGCAGAAGAAAACCATCGGCAAGCCCGAGGTGGAAGAGATCGTTGCCAAGATTGCGCGGATTCCGCCCAAGAGCGTTTCCACGGATGACCGCAACACGCTCAAGACACTGGATCGCGATCTGAAAAACGTGGTGTTCGGTCAGGACAATGCCATCGACGCTCTGGCGACATCGATCAAGATGGCACGTGCTGGCCTTGGCAACCCGCAAAAGCCGATCGGCTCCTTCCTGTTCAGCGGTCCGACGGGCGTGGGCAAGACCGAAGTGGCCCGCCAGCTGGCGTACACGCTGGGTATCGAGCTGATCCGCTTTGATATGTCCGAATACATGGAGCGCCATGCCGTCAGCCGTTTGATCGGCGCCCCGCCGGGCTATGTGGGTTTTGATCAAGGTGGCTTGCTGACCGAAGCCATCACCAAGCATCCGTACGCCGTGCTGCTGCTCGACGAGATCGAGAAGGCGCATCCGGATATCTTCAACGTGCTCTTGCAGGTGATGGATCACGGTACGCTGACCGACAACAACGGCCGCAAGGCGGACTTCCGCAACGTGATCATCGTGATGACCACGAACGCGGGGGCGGAAGCGCTCAACAAGACCAGCATCGGCTTCACCGTCAACAAGACGGCGGGGGACGAGCTGGCCGAGATCAAGCGTCTCTTCACGCCGGAGTTCCGTAACCGTCTGGACGCCGTGATCAGCTTTGCACCGCTGAATCAGGACATCATCCTGCAAGTGGTCGATAAGTTCCTGATGCAGCTAGAAAGCCAGCTGCACGAGAAGAAGGTCGAGGCGCACTTTACCGATGCACTCAAGGCCTATCTGGCCAAGAAGGGTTTCGATCCGCTCATGGGTGCGCGGCCGATGGCGCGCCTGATTCAGGACACCATCCGCAAGGCGCTGGCCGATGAGTTGCTGTTTGGTCGTCTGGCCAGTGGTGGAGATGTGACCATCGACGTTGATGGCGATGACAAGGTGATCTTGCAGATCGACGAGAAAGTGGCAGAACCTGCTTGATCAGACCCGCTTGCCGCAGCAACAAAGAGCCCCGTCATGCGGGGCTTTTTGTTGGCTGTCGGTTAAGCCAGGCGCAGCACTGGGCCAATCGCGAACCCGACCCCGTCCGATTGGCGACTATTCAGGTCTTTGCCGCGGCCAGAGCATGAAAGCAAACAGCCCCCCGGCTGCCACACCCAGCAGCAGCGCCAAGGGAGCCCATAGTATGGCCGTCATGCCCCAGATATTACTGAGCGAGTCCGGGATGACATGAAAGAGCAGGAACCAGGGCAGCAGCGTGAGGCCGCAGGCGATACCCAGGGCGACCAGAATGAGAAGCGCTTTGCGGACGAAGGTGGTCATCATTGGGCAACTGATTGGGGTGTGGACGGGCGTGACCAGAAGACCGCGGGTCGGGAAGGGGGCATAGCCAGAGCGTGAGGCCATCTGGCAGACCGAAAGGTCAGTTGCAACTGCCGTGGCCAGCCAAACGTGCATACATGAAAAAATCGCGTGGTGTGCCGCGTACATGCCGGTAGCTTTTCAGCAAGCCTTCCTGAGCGAACCCCATGCGCTCTATGCAGCGGCGGGATTTGAGGTTGGATTCCAGTATGGTGGCTTGTACCCGGACAAGGCCAACATCTTGATGAGCCCAGCTCACGATGGCATTGCCTGCGGCGGTCGCGATGCCCTTGCCCCAGAACGCTGGACTCAAGTCATAAGCGAGTTCAGCCGATTTGTTGACCGGGGCGACGCTATGAAATCCAATGGTGCCAACCAGTTCATCACCATCTTGCAAGGCGATTGCCAGACGAAGGCGTGAATCGGGTTCGCCATGGGTTTCATTGCCCAGATATCCGCTCAGATCTTCGACGGTCGGATGATTCCAGCTAGTGTGCTCATACACGGCAGGCTGGTTCAAATAAGCGGCCCATACCGCCAAATCCGAGGCACGTAGCGGTCGGAGATGCACGGCGTCGTGCGCGATGGCCGGGAGGGAGCGGAAATGCATATTGCACCTGAGGCGAGATGGAGTGGGACCGCGTCGCTAGACTGATCACCAGGCCGGAGACAAACGCCCTGCCCGGTATCAGTCGGACCGGTGGATGGCCAAGGGGCCGGCAGCCTGACACACCGGCATCATCTCGATCACATTGATATTCACATGAGGTGGCAGTTGCGCCAGCCAGACCACCGTCTCGGCAATGTCCTCGGGAGTGAGTGGTGTGGTGCCCTTGTAGACGGTCTGCGCCTTGGTCTCATCACCCTTGAAGCGCACTTGCGAGAATTCGCTGCCGCCTGCCAGACCCGGTTCAATGCAGCTGACGCGCACGGCCGTTCCCAGCAGGTCGGATTTGAGGTTGAGGCTGAACTGGTGGACAAAAGCCTTGGTCGCGCCATAGGCGTTTCCACCGGGGTAGGCGTAATCGCCGGCAATCGAACCGATATTGATGATCAGGCCGCGATTGCGCGCCACCATGCCGGGCAGGATGGTACGTGTGACCGCCACGAGGCCCAAGCAGTTGGTATTGATCATCGTCTGCCAGTCGCCCAGGTCGGCCTGATGCGCAGGCGCCAGGCCCAGCGCCAAGCCGGCGTTGTTGACGAGCAGGTCGATGGCCTGCCATTCGCCCGGCAAGTCAGCCAGCGTGGTCGCCACGGCGTCGAGCTGGCTGACGTCCAGTCCCCGTACCAGCACCTTGCCTGGAAACTCGGCGGCCAGTGCGTCCAGCCGATCAAGGCGGCGCGCGGCAGCAATGACGTGCCAGCCCTCGGCGAGCAGGCGGCGGGCAATGGCGAGGCCAAAACCGGCGCTGGCGCCGGTGACGAGAGCGATGCGGGGTGCGTGCATGGGTCTTTCCGTGGCTTGGGTGTTCAACCCAGCAGCTGTTCCAATGTGCGTCGGTAAACGGCGCTGAGGCGCGGCAAATCGTCGATGGCGACGCGTTCGTTGAGCTGGTGAATGGTGGCGTTGATCGGGCCGAATTCGACCACTTGCGGGCAGATGGCGGCAATGAAGCGGCCATCGGAGGTGCCGCCCGAGGTGGAGAGTTCGGCCTGCACGCCAGCCTCGGCTGCGATGGCCTGTTGCAGTGCGGAGGATAGCTCGCCCGGCTGTGTCAGGAAGGGGCGGCCGCTGAGCGTCCAGGCAATGTGGTGATCGAGCCCGTGGCGTTCGAGTATCTCCGCCATGCGTGCCTTGAGGCTCTCTGCCGTACTGGCGGTGCTGTAGCGGAAGTTGAACTGCACCGTCATCTCGCCCGGTATCACATTGCCCGCGCCGGTACCGGCATGCACATTGGAGATTTGCCAGGTCGTGGGTGGGAAGTAGGCATTACCTTCGTCCCAGACGGTGGCGGCCAGCTCGGCCAGCGCCGGAGCAGCCTGGTGTACGGGGTTGCGCGCCAGATGCGGGTAGGCGACATGGCCCTGGATACCGTAGATGGTCAGCACGCCGCTAAGCGAGCCGCGCCGGCCATTCTTGATCGTGTCGCCAAAGCGTTGGCTGGAGGTGGGTTCACCGATGATGCAGTAGTCGATGTTTTCGCCACGTGCTGCCAAGGTCTCGACGACGCGCGCTGTGCCGTCAACGGCGGTGCCTTCCTCGTCGGAGGTAATCAGCAGGGCAATCGAACCACGATGATCCGGGTGCTCGGCCAGAAACTGCTCGATGGCCACCACAAAGGCGGCCAGAGAGGCCTTCATGTCGGCCGCGCCGCGGCCATACAGGAAGCCATCGCGCTGTACCGGTTCGAACGGTGGCGTATGCCAGTGCTCATGCGGGCCGGTCGGCACCACATCGGTATGGCCGGCAAAGCACAGCACCGGGCCGGTACTGCCGCGGCGCGCCCAGAAGTTTTCCACATCGCCATGGGGCATGGGTTCCACCACAAAACCCAGTGCGTTGAGGCGCTCGGCCAGAATGGCCTGACAACCGGCATCCCGGGGCGTGATCGAATGCAGCGTGATCAGCTGTTCGGTCAGGGTGAGCGTGGGTTCCTGCATGATGCTCAACCGGGGAAGGCAGCTGCGTACAGCTCGGGCTTGAAGCCGACCAGCGGCTTGCTGCCACCCACGAGCACTGGCCGCTTGATCACCGAAGGTTGCGCGACCATCAGGGAGATGGCGCTGCCGGCATCGACGATGGCAGCTTGCGTCGCTGCATCGAGCTTGCGCCAAGTCGTGCCTTGGCGATTGACCAGCACTTCCCAGCCCAGTGCCTGTATCCAGCTTTGCAGCTGCGCTGTATCCACACCTTGCTTCTTGTAGTCGTGGAAGGTGTAGGGGATCTGTTGGGCGTCGAGCCAAGTGCGGGCTTTCTTGACCGTGTCGCAGTTGGGGATGCCGTAGAGGGTGTAAGTGGACATCAGTGTAAGTCGATATCAAAGCTGATTTCGGGTTCCGCAGACTGTGCGGCCTCGGTGGCCTGGCGCTTGGTGGCGCGTTCGGCTTCCTTCTCTTCGAGTGACTGCGCGTTGTTGATCAGCCAGGCGAGGTTGGTGGCCGAGTCGGCATTGGCCATGGCTTCCTCGTAGGTAATCTCGCCGTCGCGGTAGAGCTTGTAAAGGGCCTGCTCGAAGGTTTGCGAACCTTGATACAGGCTTTGCTCCATCGCTTCTTTCATCTGGTCGATTTCGCCGTTCTTGATCAGCTCGGCAATGCGGCTCGAATTGACCATGACTTCCACCGCCGGAATCAGCTTGCCTTGCTTGTTCTTGACCAGCCGCTGCGAGATCACGGCCTTTAGCGCCACGCTCAGGTCCATGAGCAGGCTCTCCCGTGCTTCGTGCGGGAAGAAGTTGATGATCCGGTTCATCGAGTGATAGCTGTTGTTCGCGTGCAGCGTGGAAATGATCAGGTGACCGGCCTGCGCGTAGGTCAGCGCGTGCTGCATGGTCATCTTGTCGCGGATTTCACCGATCATCATCACGTCCGGGGCCTCACGCATGGCGTTCTTGAGTGCGTCGGAGAAGCTGTGGGTATCGATACCGACTTCGCGCTGGCTGACAATGCTCTTGCGATGCGGGTACAGGTACTCGATCGGGTCTTCAATCGTCAGGATATGGCCGGGGCTGGTGGCATTGCGGTGCTCCAGCATGGCGGTGATCGAGGAGGTCTTGCCTGAGCCGGTGGAGCCGACCACAAAGATCAGCCCGCGCTTTTCCATGATCAGCTGCTTGAGCGCTTCGGGCAGGCGCAGATCATCAATGGTGGGCGAGATGGCCTTGATGTAGCGAACCACGATGCCGATATTGCCGCGCTGGCGGAACACATTGACGCGGAAGTTACCCACACCCTCCACCTGATGGCCGAAATTCATTTCCCACTCGGCCTCGAAGCTGTTTCGCTGGTCGTCCGTCATCAGCTCATAAGCCAGCGACTTCACATGCGCGGGTTGCAGCACCTGCTGGTTGACCGGGTAGAGCACGCCCTGAATCTTGACCTGCACCGGGCTGCCGGCCGTAACGAAGAGATCGCTGGCCTGCTTTTCGGCCATCATCTTGAAGAAGGGGAGCAGGTTCATTGCGGCGGCCCGTCTTGGGGTTGGGATAGGTGCCTGAAGTTTAGCACGCACAAAAAACAAACCCGCCATGGCGGCGGGTTTGCGGAGGATTGCCGACCGGCGTGTGCCGGCTGGCGAGTTACTTGGACTTGGCCAATTCTTCATCGCGCAGGGCGCGGCGGAGGATTTTGCCCACGTTGGTCTTGGGCAGCTCGGCACGGAACTCGATGAACTTGGGCACCTTGTAGCCGGTCATGTTCTTCTTGCAGTGCTCAAGCAGATCGGATTCGGTCAGCGCCGGGTCTTTCTTGACCACGAAGATCTTCACGACTTCGCCGGACTTGTCGTCGGGCACGCCGATACAGGCGACTTCCAGCACGCCAGCGTGCATGGCGACCACGTCCTCCACCTCGTTCGGGTACACATTGAAGCCCGAGACCAGCACCATGTCCTTCTTGCGGTCGACCAGCTTCACGAAGCCGTCCGGATGGACGATGGCCATGTCGCCTGTAGCCAGCCAGCCATCGGCATCGATGGACTTGGCGGTTTCTTCAGGGCGGTTCCAGTAACCCTTCATGACCTGTGGGCCTTTGATCCACAGCTCGCCCGGTTCCTCGAAACCCAGTTCCTTGCCATCGGCATCGCGGATCTGGATGTCGGTGGAGGGAACGGGCAGGCCGATCGAACCGTTGTACTCCTTCAGGTTCATCGGGTTGATACAGGCGGCCGGCGAGGTTTCGGTCAGGCCGTAGGCTTCGATCAGCGGCACGCCGGTCATCTGCTTGAACTTCTCTGCTACGGCACGTTGAACGGCCATGCCGCCGCCCAGCGCCAACTTCCAGGTGGCAAAGTTGAGCTTGGGGAAGTCCGGATTGTTCAGCAGCGCATTGAACAGGGTGTTCACGCCGGTCATGCAGGTGATCGGGAACTTGCCAAGTTCCTGCACGAAGGCGGGGATGTCACGCGGGTTGGTGATCAGCACATTCAGGCCGCCGATCTTGCTGAACACCATGCAGTTCGCGGTCAGGCAGAAGATATGGTACAGCGGCAAGGCGCAGACGATGACCTCTTCGCCCTCCTTGACCAGTGGCTTGAGCCAAGCGTGGGCCTGCTGCATGTTGGCGATGATGTTGCGGTGGGTCAGCATGGCGCCTTTGGAGACACCTGTGGTGCCGCCGGTGTACTGCAGGAAGGCGATATCGTCGTGGCCGACCGGTACTTTCTTGAGTTCGTGGCGCTTGCCGATGGCCAGCACGCCATTGAAGCTGACGGCTTGCGGCAGATTGTAGGCCGGCACCATTTTCTTCAGGTGCTTGAGCAGCAGGCTGATGATGGTGCCCTTGAAGCCGAGCAGGTCACCCATTTCGGTCACGATCACGTTCTTGACCGGGGTCTTGTTGATGACCTCGGCCAGCACATGGGCAAAGTTCGCCAGAATGATGATGGTGGTAGCGCCGGAGTCCTTGAGCTGGTGTTCCAGCTCGCGCGGCGTGTACAGCGGGTTCACGTTCACCACGGTGAGGCCGGCGCGCAGTGCGCCGAACACGGCCACGGGGTACTGCAGCAGATTGGGCATCATGATGGCGACACGCTCGCCCTTGCCCAGCTTGAGTTCGTGCTGCAGATAGGCGCCGAGATCACGAGAGGCGTCGTCGATCTCGCCGTAGCTCATGGTGCGGGCGGCAAACTTGATCGAATTGGCAAAGGCCGGGCGATCACGGAACTTGCGTGCGCTGGTTTCGAAAACCTCAGCGGCTGACTGGAACTCGTTGACGTCAATGTCGGCGGCCACGCCGGGCTGATACTGGTTCAACCAGATTCTTTCCATCTTTGCTGTCTCCGTGTCTGCTGTATCTGTACGCTGCCACTGACGGGCAGGAGGGGCGTCGCATCGCGCCACTGCCGGGCACTGTACCGGAATAGACGAATCCAAGCCAAGACCCAACCAAGCAATCGCTCGATCTGGTGTAAAATCGCCCCAAAACCCCCTGCGTGATGGTTGCCCGTGCGTGATATCCCGCCTTTCGGCGTATCAAAGCAGGATTCGACTTGTTCATAAGTGACCTAAGTCGCTAAAATAGCGGGGATTTCAGTTCTTGCACCAGAGAAGTGGGCTCTTAGTAGCCCACTTTTCTTTTCTGCGACGCGATATGGACATCCAGCACCTACTTGACAACACCCTGCCCGGCCTCGGCTACGAGCTGGTCGATCTTGAACTGGCCCGAAACGGCTTGGTTCGTCTCTTCATCGACAGCCCGAACGGCATCACGCTCGACGACTGCGTCAAGGTGAGTAACCACCTGACGCACCTGTTTACCGTGGAGAACGTGAGCTACGAGCGCCTGGAGGTGTCCTCGCCCGGGATGGATCGGCCACTCAAGAAGGAGGCGGACTTCGTTCGCTTCGCGGGTCAGCAGGTCAAGATCAAGTTGCGCGTGCCGCTTGAGGGCGGCCGTAAAACGCTGCAAGGCGAGTTGCGCGGCGTGGTGGATGGCAAGGTCGAGGTGCTGGTTGCACCTGAACAAATGGTCGCTGTTGCGCTGGCCCAGATCGACAAGGCTCGCCTTGTACCGGTGTTCTGAGGCGGAGCGATTCCGAGATACAGGGGCGAAGGCCCGAGCGATACGGTTGGAGGTATTCAAGAAATGAGTCGTGAGATTCTGTTGTTGGTTGATGCATTGGCGCGTGAAAAGAACGTGGCGCCCGATATCGTTTTCGGCGCGCTCGAGCTGGCTCTGGCCTCCGCTACCAAAAAGCGTTACGGCGATGACAACATCGATGTACGTGTGACGATCGATCGCCAGACGGGCGATTACGAGAGCTTCCGCCGCTGGGAAGTCGTTGAGGACAACGATCACGAAGAGCCGTCGCGTCAGTACGCCATGACCGATGTCAATGAAAAAGGCCTGGGCCTGTCGGTGGGTCAGTTTTACGAAGAACCACTGGAGCCGATCGAGTTTGGCCGCATCGGCGCCCAGACCGCCAAGCAGGTCATCCTGCAGCGTATCCGCGACGCCGAGCGCGAGCAGATCCTGACAGATTTCCTCGATCGCAAGGAACACCTGGTTACCGGTACCATCAAGCGTATCGAACGCGGCAATGCGATCGTCGAAGTCGGCAAGCTCGAAGCCAAGCTGCCACGCGAGTACATGATCCCCAAGGAAAACCTCCGGGTTGGCGACCGTGTGCGCGCCTATCTGCTCAAGATCGACCGCGATGCCCGTGGCGCGCAGCTGATCCTCAGCCGCACCGCACCGGACTTCATCGCCAAGCTGTTCGAGCTGGAAGTGCCTGAAATCGAAGAGGGCGTGATCGAGATCCGCGGCGCGGCGCGCGACCCTGGCGTGCGCGCCAAGATCGCCGTGAAGTCGAACGACCCGCGCGTTGACCCGCAAGGCACCTGTATCGGCATGCGAGGTTCGCGTGTGCAAGCCGTAACGGGCGAGCTGGCCGGTGAGCGCGTCGATATCGTGCTGTGGTCGGCCGATCCCGCGCAGTTCGTGCTGGGTGCGTTGGCCCCGGCCGAAGTCCAGAAGATCATGGTCGACGAAGAGAGCCACAGCATGGACGTGGCGGTTGACGAAGAGAATCTGGCCATGGCGATTGGCCGTGGCGGCCAGAACGTGCGCTTGGCGTCCGAGCTGACCGGCTGGCAGCTCAACATCATGACGCTGGAGCAGGTTGAGCAGAAGCATGAAGTCGAATACGCCAAGTCGCGCGAGCTGTTCATCGCCTCGCTCGATGTGGATGAAGAAGTCGCTGAAATCCTGGTGCAGGAAGGTTTCACCACCCTGGAAGAAGTGGCTTACGTTCCGGTTAGCGAGCTGCTGAATATTGACGGCTTCGACGAGGATCTGGTCAACGAACTGCGCTCACGTGCCCGTGATGCACTGTTGACGCAGGCCATTGCCAAGGAAGAGCAAGTCGAAAGCGATATGGAAGCCTTGCAGAATCTCGACGGCATCACCCCCGAGATCGCTCGTGCACTCGCGACCAACGGTATTGCTACCCGTGACGACCTGGCTGAGCTGGCTGTCGATGAACTGGTCGAGATGACCGGTATGGACAGCGACGCCGCCAAGCAACTGATTATGACCGCACGCGCTCACTGGTTCGAACAGGACCAGGCTACCGAGCAGCAAGGCTGAGGCGGACGGGAGAAGGAATGAGCCAAATGAATGTAAGTCAATTCGCTGCGGATTTGCGTATGCCGCCGCAGCACCTGCTGGATCAGCTGCGCGCTGCCGGTGTCGAAAAATCCGGTACGGACGATCTGCTGACGGAACAGGACAAGACCAAGTTGCTGAGCTATCTGCGCAGCGTGCACGGGTCGGTCATGGACAAGCCCAAGGTGACGCTGGGTCGAAAGCAGACCACGGAAATCCGCAAGGCGGATGCCAGCGGCAAGAACCGCACGATTCAGGTCGAGGTCAAGAAAAAGCGTGTGGTACTGGCGCCAGAGCTGGCCGCCACGGAAGCCGCACTACAGGCAGAGCCCGAGCACGACTTGCCCGAGCCTGACCAGGCACCGGTAGCCGATATCGCACCGGCGCCGGAACCCGAGCTGGTGGCGGAGCCGGTGGCTGAAGTCGTTGCCGAACCCGTTGTGGAGGTGGTGGCTGAGCCGGTTGTCGACGCGCCCGTTGAGCCCGAGCCTGAAGTGCTTGTTGAGCCTGAGCCGGCTGCTGAGCCGGAAGAAAAAGCGGTTGCCCGTCCGCAACCCTCGCGCGCCGATATTCTGGGCGTTGCCGAACTGCAGTCCCGTGAATTACAGGCCAACCGCCAGCGCGCACTGCTGGAGCGCCAGGCTGCTGACCTGAAGGCCAAGCAAGACCGCGAGGCAGCGCGCAAA
This sequence comes from Chitinimonas sp. BJYL2, assembly GCF_027257935.1. NCBI lineage: Bacteria > Pseudomonadati > Pseudomonadota > Betaproteobacteria > Neisseriales > Chitinibacteraceae > Chitinimonas > Chitinimonas sp. BJYL2. The sequence continues at coordinate 26,682 of NZ_JANZKW010000003.1, forward strand.
GCTGCACAGGAAGCCGCCGCCAAGGCTGCGGCCGAGGCTGCGGCTGCGCCGAAGAAGCCTGCCAATACCGATCACACCCTGCATCGCGCACCCAGCAAGCCCGGCGAGGCCAAGAAGGATGCGACCAAGCCAGCAGCGAACCCAGACCAGAAGCGCGCAGCAGCGACGCAGGATGGCTGGGGCGAAGGCGCCAAACGTCGCGGTGCCGGCCTCAAGACGCGTGGTGGCGATGCTGCCGCGGGTAATGGCTGGAAGAGCGGCCGCAAGGGTGGCAAGCGTGGCGGTGGCGGCGGCAATGACGACAATTCGCATGGCTTCCAGGCGCCGACCGAGCCGCTGGTGCGCGAAATCGATGTGCCGGAAACCATCTCCGTGGCCGATCTGGCGCACAAGATGGCCGTCAAGGCGACCGAAGTCATCCGTGCCCTGATGAAGATGGGCATGATGGTGACCATCAACCAGGTGCTGGACCAGGAAACGGCCATGATTCTGGTCGAAGAAATGGGCCATGTTGCCAAGGCGGCCAAGCTGGATGATCCGGAAACCTATCTGGATGGCGCCGGGAAGCAGGAGCATGAGCTGCTGCCGCGTGCACCGGTCGTCACCGTGATGGGTCACGTCGACCACGGCAAGACCTCGCTGCTGGACTATATCCGTCGCGCCAAGGTGGCGGCGGGCGAAGCCGGCGGCATTACCCAGCATATCGGCGCATATCACGTCGATACGCCCAAGGGCATGATCACCTTCCTCGACACCCCGGGTCACGAAGCGTTTACCGCCATGCGTGCCCGTGGTGCGAGTGCAACGGACTTGGTGGTGCTGGTCGTGGCTGCCGACGACGGTGTGATGCCGCAGACGATTGAAGCGATTCACCACGCCAAGGCAGCCAAGGTGCCGATCGTGGTTGCCGTGAACAAGATCGATAAACAGGGCGCCAACCCCGAGCGTATCCGCCAGGAACTGGTCAGCCACGAAGTGGTGCCGGAAGACTGGGGTGGCGATGCCCAGTTCATCGAAGTGTCGGCCAAGATGGGCACGAACATTGATGGTCTGCTCGACGCGATCCTGCTGCAGGCGGAAGTGCTGGAACTGACGGCTGCGACCGATGCGCCCGCCAAGGGCATCATCATTGAAGCGCGTCTGGACAAGGGCCGCGGCCCCGTTGCGACGATGCTGATCCAGTCCGGTACCCTGCGCAAGGGCGATACCGTGCTGGCCGGCGCCGTATTCGGCAAGGTCCGCGCCATGCTGGACGAGAACGGCAAGCCGATCGACGAAGCTGGTCCCTCGATTCCGGTCGAGATTCTCGGCCTGTCCGAAGTGCCGAACGCCGGTGAGGATGCCATGGTGCTGGCTGACGAGAAGAAGGCGCGTGAAATCGCCCTGTTCCGTCAGGGCAAGTTCCGCGATGTGAAGCTGGCCAAGCAACAAGCGTCCAAGCTCGAAAACATGATGGCCCAGATGACCGAGGGCGAAGTGCAGTCGCTGCCCATCATCATCAAGGCCGATGTGCAAGGTTCGAGCGAAGCGCTGGCTGCCAGCCTACAGAAGCTTTCGACCAACGAAGTGCGCGTCAACATCCTGCACTCCGCCGTGGGTGGCATCACGGAATCCGACGTCAACCTGGCGCTGGCTTCCAAGGCGGTGGTGATCGGCTTCAATGTGCGCGCCGATTCGGCTGCGCGCAAGCTGTCCGAGGCCGAGGGTGTGGATCTGCGCTACTACAACATCATTTACGACGCCGTGGATGAAGTGAAAGCCGCGCTGTCGGGCATGCTGGCACCGGAAAAGAAGGAACAGATCACCGGTATGGTCGAGATCCGTCAGGTCTTCACCATCTCGAAGGTCGGTTCGATTGCCGGCTGTCTGGTCCACGAAGGTGTCATTCGTCGTGGCTCGGGTGTACGCCTGCTGCGCAACAATGTGGTCATCCACCAGGGCGAGCTCGAAAGCCTCAAGCGTTTCAAGGACGATGCCAAGGAAGTCAAGGCGGGTTTCGAGTGCGGTCTCCAGCTCAAGAACTACAACGATATCCAGGAAGGCGACATGCTCGAAGCCTTCGAAATCGTTGAGGTGGCACGTACCCTGTGAGGTGTGAGGGGTGAGGCGTGAGGTGTTCGTCTCGCCCTGATGCATCCGGCGGGCGCAAGGTCTGACGACTTTGCGCCTGTTGTCTTTTTCATGCTTGCTTGGCGGGAGCGAGGTACACCTCACCCCTCGCGCCGGATACCTCACTCACTATGCCCAAAGATTTCACCCGTTCCGACCGCGTGGCGGACCAGATACAACGCGAACTCGCCGAGCTGATCCGGCTTGAACTCAAAGACCCGCGTGTGGGTTTTGTGACCCTGACCGGCGTTGAAGTCACGCGCGACATGAGCCACGCCAAAGTCTTTTACACCCTGATGAAGGGCGACGAGGCCGAGACGCAAGCCACGCTGGATCGTTCTTCTGGTTGGCTGCGCTCGCAGCTGGGTAAGCGCATCAAGCTGTTCAAGATGCCCGAGCTGCACTTCCACTACGACCGTTCGGTCGAATATGGCATGTCGCTCGACAAGCTGATCGATCAGGCGATGGAAATGACCGGTTCCGACAAGCCGGCTGACGCAGACGATGCAGACAAAGCGGATTAAGCGCCCGGTACACGGGGTGCTGCTGCTCGACAAGCCCTTGGGCTGGTCCAGCAATCAGTCGCTGCAGCGTTGCCGCTGGCTGCTGTCGGCCGAGAAGGGCGGGCACACTGGCGTGCTTGATCCGCTGGCTACCGGGCTGTTGCCGCTGTGTTTCGGTGATGCAACCAAGTTCGCACAGCGCATGCTGGATGCCGACAAGCGCTATACCGCCACGGTCCAGCTTGGCGCGACCACAACGACGGGTGATACCGAGGGCGAGGTACTGCTGCGTCGTCCCGTTTCGCTGGATATGACCGTTCTGGGCCAGATACTTCAGCGCTTTACCGGCGAGATTGACCAGGTGCCGCCCATGTATTCGGCACTCAAGCACGAGGGCAAGGCGCTGTATGAATACGCGCGTCAGGGTGAGACAGTGGATCGGCCTGCGCGGCGGGTCACCATCTACGCCATTGACTTGCTCTCCAGCACGGCCGATACGCTGGTGCTGGATGTGCGCTGCAGCAAGGGCACGTATATCCGCACCCTGGCAGAGGATATCGGCGAGGCGCTGGGGTGCGGTGCGCACCTGATCGCCTTGCGACGTACGCAGACAGCGGGGTTCTCGCTGGCGGACGCCATGACCGTTGAGGCCTTTGAAGCATTGCCCGAGCGGGATCGCATGGCAAGTCTGTTGCCGGTGGATAGCCTGCTGCTGGATTTGCCCGAGATCAGGCTGGATGCCGATGCCACTCATCGCGTGCTGCATGGAATGGCAGTGCGTTTTGACGGCAAGCATGAGATAATCCGCGGCTTGCGTATTTACGGCGACCAAGGTTCGGGTCATCCGGTCTTTCTGGGGCTGGGCGAAATGGACGGGTCCACGCTGCATCCGCGCAGGCTGTGCGCCGCCGTGATGGGCGCGACAGGCAAGTAAAAATAGGAGCCGGGAGGGGTCGCAAGACTCGCCTTGCTCGTCTGCACCGCAAGGTGCTTCATATGTAACGGAGTTTTACCCCATGGCAGTCAATACCGAACAAAAAGCCGACATCGTCAAGCAATTCCAACGCGCTGCTGGCGATACCGGTTCGACCGAAGTGCAGGTTGCCCTGCTGACGGCACGTATCAATGACCTGACCGGTCACTTCAAGGCCCACTCCAAGGACAACCACAGCCGTCGCGGTCTCTTGAAGATGGTGAACCAGCGCCGCAAGCTGCTGACCTACTTCAAGCGCACCAACCTCGAAGGTTACCGTGAGCTGATCGCCAAGCTCGGTCTGCGCAAGTAAGCGTTACCCGAAAAGCCGCTGCCCCGCAGCGGCTTTTTGTCATTTTGGGGCCGCGCCGGCTCCTGCATGCCAAAGGCATCCAAAGCGCCGACCGATAGACGGTCCGGCTCACCGGGCAAGAATGAAATTCCGCGGAAGGTGAGGTGGTTCTGGCCACCTTCCGGGGCAAGTGGTTGGCCAGAACCCCGGCGTCGGATATCCCGAACTCAGCGCGCCGGCGGTAATTCGTCATGGACGCTGACCATGACAAGTCGAAAAGGAAACAGGCGTGTTCAATCGCATCTCCAAGTCGTTTGCCTATGGCAATCACACTGTAAAACTGGAAACCGGCGAAGTCGCTCGTCAAGCTTCGGGTGCCGTGCTGGTCTCGATGGATGACACCGTTGTGCTGGTCACCGTAGTCGGTGCCAAAAATGTCAAACCCGGTCAGGACTTCTTTCCGCTGACCGTGGATTATCAGGAACGTACCTATGCTGCCGGCAAGATCCCCGGTGGCTTCTTCAAGCGCGAAGGCCGTCCTTCCGAAAAAGAAATCCTCACTTCGCGCCTGATCGATCGTCCGATTCGTCCGCTGTTCCCCGAAGGTTTCTACAACGAAATCCAGATCGTTGCGACGGTGGTCTCGGTTGATCCTGAAATCGATCCGGACATCCCCGCCGTGATTGGTGCTTCGGCTGCGCTGGCGATTTCCGGCCTGCCGTTCCAGGGCCCGATTGGTGCTGCCCGTGTGGGTTATGCCAATGGCCAGTATCTGCTGAACCCCAGCAAGACCGAACTGGAAACCTCACAACTGGATCTGGTGGTTGCAGGTACTGAACGTGCGGTACTGATGGTGGAATCGGAAGCGCAGGAACTGTCCGAAGCCGTGATGCTGGGCGCCGTGGTGTTCGGTCACGAACAGATGCAGGCCGCCATCAAGGCCATCAACGAGCTGGCCGATGAAGTGAACCCGGAGATGTTCGAGTTCACCCCGCCCGCGACCGATGCCGAGCTGGAAGCCCAGATCGCCGCAGCCGGCGGCGAAGACATCAAGCTGGCTTTCCGCATTCCGCAAAAGCAGGCACGTACCGCCAAGCTCAATGAAGCCTGGCAAAAGGTGGCTGCAGCGCTGATTGATGAAAACACGGATACGCTGCGCGCCAACCAGATCAAGGACATCTTCCACAATATGGAAGCCAAGATCGTGCGTAACCAGATTCTGGATGGTTACCCGCGTATCGATGGTCGCGACACCCGCACCGTGCGCCCGATCGAAATCCGCACCGGCGTGCTGCCACGCACCCACGGTTCGGTGCTGTTCACCCGAGGTGAAACCCAGGCGCTGGTGGTTGCCACGCTGGGCACCAAGCAGGATGAGCAGAAGATCGATGCGCTGATGGGCGAGTTCAGCGACCGCTTCATGCTGCATTACAACTTCCCCCCCTACTCGACGGGTGAAACCGGCCGCGTGGGTACGCCCAAGCGTCGCGAAATCGGTCACGGCCGTCTGGCCAAGCGCGCCTTGCTGGCTGTGCTGCCCAAGCCGGAAGACTTCAGCTACTCGATGCGTGTGGTGTCGGAAATCACCGAGTCGAACGGTTCCTCGTCGATGGCCTCAGTCTGCGGTGGTTCGCTGTCGCTGATGGATGCCGGCGTGCCGCTGAAGGATCACGTGGCCGGTGTGGCCATGGGCCTGATTCTCGAAGGCAACCGCTTTGCCGTGCTGACCGACATTCTGGGTGACGAAGATCATCTCGGCGATATGGACTTCAAGGTGGCCGGTACCGTCAATGGCGTGACCGCACTGCAGATGGACATCAAGGTTCAGGGCATCACCAAGGAAATCATGCAGGTGGCGCTGGATCAGGCCAAGGACGGCCGCCAGCACATCCTCGCGATCATGAAGGATGCGTTGGGCAACGCCCGCACCGAGGTGTCGCAGCATGCACCGCGTCTGTACACGATGAAGATCAACCCCGAGAAGATCCGCGACGTGATCGGCAAGGGCGGCGCCGTGATCCGTGCGCTGACCGAGGAGACCGGCACCCAGATCGACATTCAGGATGACGGCACGATCACCATCGCCTCGGTATCCAGCGAGGGTGCCGATGAGGCCAAGCGTCGTATTGCCGAGATCACTGCGGAAATCGAGATCGGCAAGATCTACGAAGGTCCGGTCGTGAAGATCCTCGACAAGAACGTCGGCGCCATCGTCCAGATCATGCCGGGCCGTGATGGTCTGGTGCATGTGAGCCAGATCGCCAACGAGCGCGTCAACAATGTGGCCGACTACCTCAAGGAAGGCCAGATTGTCCGCGTGAAGGCACTGGAGCAGGACGAAAAGGGCCGTGTGCGCCTGTCCATCAAGGCAGCACTGGCTGATGAAGCCCCGGCAGTTGCCGCACCGGTGGCCGAGGCCTGATTCTTCAGGCCGATGGCAACCCGAAAAGCCCGGTAGCAATGCCGGGCTTTTTTTCGTCTAGGTATTTTGCTTAGTCTCGCGCGGTATCGGATACTTCTGGCATAAAACCAACTGAACACAGTGGCAGCAGCGCACCGTCGCCGCAATCCGGTGACAACCGCGCTGACCATACCGCGGAGACAATATGGACCAAGCCCGCGCGACGGCCGATCTGCCGCCGCGATCCGATGCTGAGCGCAGCCAGACCGTGCGTCACCGAATCAGCCTGAGGCAGTTGTTCATCCTCGTGGTGGCCGGTGGCGTGCTGATTCCGGGCGTGCTGTTTACCTTGCTCATGCTGGAGGGCCGCCGGGTCGAGTTGACCAAGCAGTTCCGTGCCGAACAGGAACGCATGCTGGAGACGCTCGCGCTCGGCTTGCGGCAGCCGCTGTGGGATTTGTCCATCAATGCGGGTCAGCCGCTAGTCGATACCACGCTCAAGGATCCGCGCATCGTCTCGGTGCGCGTGGATGGCAGCTTCCCCGGCGAGCCCTTTATCGCCAAGGTGCGCCCAGAGCGACGCACCGGCTCGGTCACCCAGCTGGAACAGCCGGTACGCTACGGCGACCAGATCATTGGCAAGGTCGCGATCGAGTTTGATGATGGCGAGCTGGATCGCCGGCTGCGCTCGCAGGCCAAGGAATTCGTGTTGCTGATCGGTCTGGAGCTGGGCGTCAGTCTTTTCCTGATCCTGCTGCTGCTCAACTCCCGGTTCCTTAATCCCTTGCGGCGCCTGACCGAGCAGGCCAGCGCCTTGACCGATCACGATGCCAGCTTTGCACCACCCGAGTGGACACGAGATGACGAGATCGGCGATCTGGGTCGTCGGCTGACCTGGGCGCGCAGCGAACTGAGCCGCCTGATACGTGAGCTGCACGACAAGAACGAGGCGCTGGAACAGGATATTGTCGAACGCATGCACACCGAGGCAGCGTTGCGCGCATCTGAAGCCAAATACCGCGAGCTGTTCGTGTCCAATCTCGATGGCATCTGCGTGGTGGATCTGCAAGGTGCGGTACAGGATGTGAACCCGGCCTTGCTGGCGCTGCTGGGCTTGCAGCATGAGGATATGGTTGGCCGCCCGTTCATCCAGTGCGTGGCACAGCCCTGGCGAAATCACGATGAGCAGATGATCCAGACCAAGGTCATGGTCGACGGTCATTGCGGCGAGTACGAAATTGACCTGATCCGCCCCGATCACACCCATCTGCCCGTCAGCGCCAAGGGCGTACTGATGCGCGATGCGGACGGCAAGCCTATCGGCATCTGGCGCATCTTCCGGGATCTGATCGAACTCAAGGCGGCGGCCATGCGCACCGAGCTGGCCGGCAAGGTGTTCGATAACACGGCAGAAGCCATCATGGTGGTCGGGGCCGACAATCACATCAAGTCGGTAAATCGCGCCTTTACTCAGATGCTGGGCTATCCCACCGAGGTAGTGCTGGGCAGCACCTCGGCATTGCTGCGCGATCCGGAGGTGGACCCGCGTGTCTACGAGAACATCAATCGTCAGTACATCAACGAGGGCGCCTGGCAAGGCGAGGTGCCGCTCCGGCGCAAGTCGGGCGAGGTGTTCCCGGCCTGGGTGCAGATCAATGTAGTCCGGGATGTGACCGACCGGATCGGCGAGGTGGTCACGCTGATCCGTGATATCAGCGATGCCAAGCAGGCACAGGAACGCATCCTTCAGCTGGCCCGTTTTGACGCGCTGACCGAGCTGCCCAACCGGCGCTACTTCCGGGATCTGGCCGAGGCCGCGATTGATGAGGCCAAGCGCCACGACGAGCAGCGCGCCCTGATATTCGTAGACCTTGATCACTTCAAGACCATCAACGACTCACTGGGCCATGATGTAGGTGATCGCCTGCTCAAGGAGGTGGCGGTGCGCCTGAACCACGCATTGCGCGCCGGCGATGTGGTGGGGCGCCTAGGGGGCGACGAGTTCGTGATCCTGTTGCGCCATCTCGACAAGAGCGAGGATGCGAGCTACGTGGCCGAGCGGGTGCTGGAGCGTCTCGCGGAGAGCTTCGTGCTGGATGAGCATGAACTGGTAGTCACACCCTCACTGGGTCTGGCGGTGTACCCGGTGGATGGCGAAGACTACGACACACTGGTCCGCAATGCCGATGCCGCCATGTACCACGCCAAGGAAAATGGCCGGAACACCTTCAGCTTCTACACCGCCGACATGAACACCAAGGCGCGCGAGATTCTGGCGCTGGAGAACCAGCTGCGGCGTGCGCTGGAACGCAACGAGTTCGTGCTGCATTACCAGCCCCAGGTCGAGATGGAAACCGGCCGCATTGTGGGTGTCGAAGCGCTGGTACGCTGGCAGCACCCGGAGCGCGGGCTGGTCGGCCCCATGCACTTCATTCCCATCGCCGAGCAGCGCGGCCTGATTGGTGCGATAGGCCAGTGGGTGCTCCGTGAAGCGTGCATGCAGAACCTGCGCTGGCAGCAGGCCGGGCTTCCGCCCATCGAGGTGGCGGTCAACCTCTCGGCAGTGCAGTTCTATCGCAGCGAACTGGTCGACGAGATTGCACGCACCCTGAATGAAACCGGGCTGGACGCACGCTGGCTGGCGCTAGAGGTGACCGAGAGCGTCATTGTTCAGGACGTGGAATCCACCATCGGCACGCTGGCGGCGCTCAAGCGCATGGGGCTCAAGCTGGCGATCGACGACTTTGGAACCGGCTACTCCTCGCTCAATTACCTCAAGCGCTTCAAGGTCGACAAACTCAAGATTGACCGCTCCTTTGTGATGGATATCCCCGGCGATTCCGATGACAGCGCCATCACCCGCGCGGTGATCCATCTGTCGCGCAACCTGGGCCTCTACGTGATTGCCGAAGGGGTGGAAACGGAAGAACAGTGGCGCTTCCTGCGCCAGGAAGGTTGCGGTGAAGTGCAGGGGTATCTGGTCAGCCGTCCGCTGGCGCCGGACGATCTGGCGGCCTTTTTGGCCCAAGGGCGCTGGCAGCCCCCCGCCTGACGAACCAGGCCATGCAAGCCTCTCTCGACCGTATCCGCCGCTGCGAGCGTCGCCATCCGCGTCTCGCAGCGCGCCTTTATGCCGCGCTGATTGCCCGGTCGGATGGCGCAGGCAACCGGACTCTGGTGCTGGATGCCCTGCACCGTCGCCATGTCTGTCTGGAAATGGTGGGCGAGGCGGCTGTTCTGTTGCCGGAATTGCTCCAGGCCCTGACCGAGGCGGAGGAGCAGGGTTTGGCCTGGCAGGCGGCATCCCTGCTCGAAGCCATAGGACGCATACGCTACACCGACGGTGAATACCGTGAGGCGGCCCAGTATTGGGCACGGTGCATCGAGTTGGCCCAGCTGTGCGGCAACCACCATGCCGGCGTGGAGGCACGTATCGGTTTGGGGCAGGTTTATGATGCCATGGGCGATGGTGCCACCGCCGAGCGTCTCCACCGCGACGCCAGCAAGCTGGCTGATGAGTTGGCGGATCCTTATCTGATCAGCAAGGTCGCCATCAATCAGGGTTTCAATCTGAAAATGATCGGTGAACTGGATGCCGCAAGGCGCCAGTTCGAACGCGGTATCGATGCCGCCCGTGCTGCGGGTGTGCGTCATTATGAAGCCGAGGCGCATTGGCATCTGGGGGCGCTGGCGCTCAGTCAGGCGGCCTTCGACGAGGCCGAGCAGCATACCCGGATCGCCCTCAAGCAAGCCCAGGCGGCTGGTTATGACTGGCTGCTTGGCGGTGCTTACCGCACGCTTGCCGACCTGCTGCGGGTACGCGGTGCATTGGCGGAAGCGACGGAGGGTTACGAGCAAGCCTTGGCCGTTGCGACCCGGACCGGCTCCCGGCGGCAGCAGGCAGATTGCCATGAATGGCTGGCTCGACTGGCGGAACTGCGGGGTGATCTGGCTCAGGCGCTGATGCATACCCGCTACAGCCAGTCCCTGCAAGGCGAGCTGATCCGCCAGTTGGTCGTAGCCGAGCGACTGGATGAGTTGCGCCAGTTCGATTTGTCGGACAAACCACCCATAGAGGCACTGCTTGCGCTCAGTGGTGATCCTTGCCTGCAGGGCGAAGATGGCGAGCGGGCCTTGCAGCGCATCTGCGAGACCGGCACCCAGGTACTCAATGCGAGTCTTGCCCTGCTCTGGCTATGCCAGCCGACAGGTCAGCTGCGCCTTGCGGCGAATCATGCCGCCGCGCTGGAAACCCGCAGCGCAGAGCCGACCGAATCCGCTGTGGCCTTGGCTGTCCTGCAGGAAGTACGCGTGGTGCACGATGTGCGGCTGCATCCCCAGCCCGCCATCCTGTCTGCCTTGTGTCTGGGGCAGTTACCCCGGTCTGCGTTGGAGGTTCCCTTGCGCCAGCATGGCGAGCTGGTCGGGATGTTCGTGATTGTCCGTCAGGACAAAGTGGCGAGCTGGAGTCGCGATGAGGTGCTATTTGCCTCTCACCTTGGTGCACTGGTCGAGCATGTACTGGCGCATAACGAGTACCGGCGCATGCTGGCGGAGCTGGCGGCCGCGAATGAGCAGCTTGAAGCGCGGGTACGTGAGCGCACCCGTGATCTGGAGGCGGCGAACCGTACGCTGGAAGAAGCCAGTCTGACCGATGCCTTGACGGGGCTGCATAATCGCCGGTTTTTCCTCCAGCATATCGAGACCGATGTTGCCCAGGCTTTGCGTCGGCACCAAGCCGATGTTCGCGGCCAGGCCACACAGGCTGGGGATGTGGTGTTCTATCTGGCGGATATCGACTACTTCAAGCGTGTGAATGACCAGTTTGGGCATGCCGCGGGTGATCAGGTCTTGCGGGAAGTGGCCAATCGCTTGCGCCATGCCGTGCGAGGCTCTGACTACGTGGTGCGCTGGGGTGGCGAGGAGTTCATGGTGGTGTCCCGTGATGCGGGGCGTGATCGTGCACACCATCTGGCGGAACGCATCTGCAACGCGATGGCGGAGCAGCCCATCCTGCTGGAAGACGGGCGCCTGCTCCCGGTGACGATGTCGATAGGCTACGCCTGCTTTCCGATGGTTCGGGGAGATGGCAACCCGCTGGCGTGGGCGCAGGTGGTGGAACTGGCCGACCAGGCACTGTATCTGGTCAAGCAGGGCGGGCGACGGGGATGGTTGGGGGCATTGGCGCTGGGCGGCGGGCCCTCGGCAGTGGAACTGAACCTCGCCGCCTTGCTTCACAGCGGGGAGCTGGCGTACAAGACCTCGCTCTCGGAGACCGCCTTGGCCCAAGGCAGCGCACAAGCGCTCGCCGATCACTAAGGACACAGGGCGTTGTGGCCGCAGGGCGGCCACAACGCAGCCGGACTTTAGCGGATACCCTCTTGCAGTTGTGTGAGGATGGCCGGGTTTTCCAAGGTGGACGTGTCCTGGGTGATCTCCTCCCCGCGGGCAATCGCACGCAGCAAACGCCGCATGATCTTGCCCGAACGCGTCTTGGGCAGGTTGTCGCCAAAGCGGATGTCGTCGGGCTGGGCGATCTTGCCGATCTCGTGCGCCACCCAGCTCTTGAGCTGATCGGCGATCTTCTTGGCGTCCTCGCCCGTAGGGCGCTGACCCTTGAGCACCACAAAGGCCACGACGGCTTCTCCCTTGATCTCGTGCGGTTTGCCGACTACGGCGGCTTCAGCCACCAAGGGGTTGGCCACCAGCGCCGACTCGATCTCCATGGTGCCCAGGCGGTGGCCCGATACATTGAGCACATCATCGATGCGGCCCATGATCCAGAAGTAGCCATGCTCGTCGCGGTTGGCCGAGTCGCCGGCCAGGTAGTACTTGCCATTGAACTCTTCGGGGAAGTACGTCTTCTTGAAGCGTTCCGGGTCACCCCAGATGGTGCGCACCAGCGAGGGGAAGGGCTTCTTGATGACCAGCATGCCCCCCTTGCCGGGTTCGACCGGTGCGCCCGATTCATCGACGATATCGGCAATCACGCCCGGCAGCGGCAGCGTGCAAGAACCGGGCTTGGTGGCCACGGCACCGGGCAGCGGGGCGATCATCACCGAGCCGGTCTCGGTCTGCCACCAGGTATCCACAATCGGGCAGCGGCCCTTGCCGACAACTTCGTGGTACCAGATCCAGGCTTCGGGGTTGATGGGCTCACCCACCGTGCCCAGCAGGCGCAGGCTGGAGAGATCGTGCTGGTTCGGGAAATCGGCACCCAGCTTGATCAGCGAACGGATGGCGGTGGGGGCGGTGTAGAAGATCGTGACTTTGTGCTTCTCGATCATCTGCCAGAAGCGATGCGCGTCGGGGTAGGTGGGCACACCCTCGAAGATGACCTGGGTGGCGGCATTGCCCAGCGGGCCGTAGCACACATAGCTGTGGCCGGTGATCCAGCCCACATCGGCCGTGCACCAGAAAACGTCGTTCGGCTTGTAGTCGAACACCATGCGGAAGGAGTTGATGGCGCCGAGGAGGTAACCCGCGGTGGAGTGCTGGATACCCTTGGGCTTACCGGTCGAGCCGGATGTGTAGAGGATGAACAGCGGATCTTCTGCGTTCATCCACTCGGGTTCGCACTGTTCGGGCTGACCCTCGGTGAGCTTGTGCCACCAGATGTCGCGGCCTTCCTGCCAATCGCTGGCGCCGCCATTGGTGCGCTGGAATACCACCACGCGCTGGATTGATTCGCAGCCACCGAGGCCCAGCGCCTCGTCAATCACGGCCTTGAGCGGCACGCTCTTGCCGCCGCGCAGGCCCTCGTTGGCGGTAATCACGGCCACGGCGCCGGCATCCTGAATGCGTTCCTGCACGCTCTTGGCCGAGAAGCCGCCGAACACCACCGAGTGGATGGCGCCGATACGGGCGCAGGCCTGCATGGCCACCACCGCTTCGATGCTCATCGGCATGTAAACGACCACGCGGTCGCCACGCTTGATCCCCTGCGCCTTCAGGCCGTTGGCAAACTGGCACACGCGGCGGTGCAGTTCGGCATAGGTAACGCGGGTGACGGCGCCATCGTCGGCTTCGAAGATGATGGCCAGCTTGTTGCCGTGCTGGGCCAGATGGCGGTCCAGGCAGTTGTAGCTGACGTTCAGCAAACCATCGTCGAACCATTTGAAGAACGGTGCGTTGCTGTCATCGAGTACGCGGCTGAACGGCTTTTTCCAGCTGATCTGCTCGCGCGCCAGATCGCCCCAGAACGACAGATAGTGATCATCGGCCTGTTCGCACAGCGCGTGATAGGCATCCAGGCTGGGCACCAGCGCACGGCGGCGGAAGTCGTCGCTGGGCGGGAAAAGGCGGGTTTCCTTGAGTACCGAGTCGATGGTGGACATGGGGCTTCCTTGTCAATTTGGGTAGGGAGAAGAGGGTTGGCGCTGGGCTCGGCGGCGCGAGCGGGCTTGGGCAAACCCAGTGCAAACCTTCCTGAGGAGCCAGGAAAGAAGAGGGTCCCGTCCTCTTCTTCCCGGCGCCTTTACTGCAGGGTCAATCGTTGGCGTAGATATCGCGATCCTTGGTTTCCGGTGCAAACAGCACACCGATCACGAAGGTCATGATGGCGAATACGATGGGGTACCAGAGGCCATAGTAGATGTCGCCGGTGGCAGCCACCATCGCAAAGGCCACAGTGGGCAGGAAGCCACCGAACCAGCCATTGCCGATGTGATACGGCAACGACATCGAGGTATAGCGGATCTTGGTCGGGAACAGCTCGACCAGCCAGGCGGCAATCGGGCCGTACACCATGGTCACGAAGATCACCAGGATGGTCAGCAAGGCAATCACCATCGGCGTGTTCATTGCATTGGGATCGGCCTTGGCCGGATAGCCGGCTACCTTCAATGCTTCACCCAGTGACTTGTTGAACGCGTCAGATTGAGTCTTGAAGTCGTCCTTGCTCAGCGCCTCGCCTTCGAAGCTGTTGACCACGGTGGCGCCGATGCTGACCGATGCCAGGGTCCCGGCGGGTGCGGCTTCGTTGGTGTAGGGAATGCCTTTCTTGGCCAGTGCCGACTTGATGATGTCGCACGATTGCTTGAAGGCAGCCTTGCCGATCGGGTCGAACTGGAAGGCACACTTGGCCGGATCGGCGACAACTTTCACCGGGGCGTTGGCGACTGCGGCTTCGAGTGCCGGATTGGCGAAGTGCGTCAGTGCCTTGAAGATCGGGAAGTACGACAGCGCAGCGATCAGGCAGCCGGCCATGATGATCTTCTTGCGACCGATCTTGTCCGACAGCGCACCGAACAGGATGAAACCCGGCGTGGCGATGGCCAGCGAGATCGCGATCAGGATATCGGCCTTGTCGGCCTCCACGCCCAGTGTCTTGGTCAGGAAGAACAAGGCATAGAACTGGCCCGTGTACCAGACCACAGCCTGGCCCGCAGTGCCGCCGAACAGCGACAGCAGCACGATCTTCAGGTTAGGCCAACGCAGAAACGATTCAGTCAGCGGTGCCTTCGACTGCTTGCCTTCTTCCTTCATCTTTTTGAAGGCCGGCGACTCGTTCAGCTGCATACGGATGTAGACCGAGATGGCCAGCATGATCAGCGAGACAAGGAAGGGAATGCGCCACCCCCATTCCTTGAAAGCCTCCGTACCCAGGCTGTTGCGGCACAACCAGATCACCAGCAGCGACAGGAACAGACCCAGCGTTGCCGTGGTCTGGATGAAGCTGGTGTAGAGGCCACGCTTGCCATGCGGCGCATGCTCGGCCACATAGGTCGCCGCACCGCCGTACTCGCCGCCGAGCGCCAGGCCCTGTAGCAAGCGCAGGATGATGAGGATGATCGGGGCGGCAATGCCGATGCTCGCGTAGCCTGGCAGCAGACCCACGATGGCGGTGGACAGACCCATGATCAGGATGGTGACGAGGAAGGTGTATTTGCGGCCGATCATGTCGCCAAGGCGACCGAACACGATGGCGCCGAAAGGACGCACGGCAAAGCCGGCGGCAAAGGCCATCAGCGCAAAAATGAAGGCTGTGGTGTCGTTCACGCCGGCAAAAAAGTGCGAGGCAATGATCGCGGCCAGTGAGCCGTAAAGATAAAAGTCATACCACTCGAACACGGTACCGAGCGACGAGGCGAAAATCACCTTGCGCTCCTCTTTCGTCATGGGCCGCGGTGCGGCCTGTGCACCGCTGGCGGTGCTGGCGATAACGGTCATTGCTAGTCTCCATCTTCTCTGGCGGGCGCGTAGCCCCAGGTCGTTGAATCCTGCCCTTGGTACATCTCTGCGGATGTTTGGCAGGTGGGACACGAGGATTGTCGTGTTGGGCCGAAATCTATGCCGCGCCCCGAGTGACTGGCTAATCGCAAATTTGAATGTCGCTAATCAGCGGATCGATATTGCAGTGCAATAACTCTAATGCTGATGCGCTCTGGCGAGGTGTTCAGGTGGTCTGGAATTGCACCGCTCCCGCGTGTGTCGCGCTGGCAAAAAGACCCGGATCGGCGGCAGAATGCGTAATACAAGGAGGGGATGAGTTGGAAATCTACCAGTTGCGTACCTTCGTCACCGTCGCTCAGCAGGGGCATCTGACCCAGGCTGCCGAAATCCTCCATCTAAGCCAGCCTGCGGTGACGGCGCAGATCAAGGCGCTGGAGGAGGAAACCGGCGTCAGCCTGTTCGAGCGCATTCCCTCGGGCGTGAGTCTCACCGAGGCGGGCAAGGCGCTTTTGCCCGAGGCCGAACGCATCCTTGCCGAGAGTCGGCAGATGCTGGCCAAGGCGCGTGGCCTTAAGGGGCAACCCAGCGGCAAGTTGCGGCTGGGCACCATACTCAGCGCCGAGATACTCCGGCTGGGCCCCATGCTGGCCGCCATGCACAGCCAGTATCCGCTGGTCCAGATCAGTACCTTCCAGGGCATTTCGGGTACGGTGCTCAACGAGGTCCGCAAGAAGGAATACGACGCTGGCTTTTTTATCGGCCGCAACCCCTATCAAACAGTGCATTCGCTAAAGCTGGTCGACCTGCCTTATGTGGTTGCGGCCCCGCCGGGTTGGCGTGACGAGCTTGCGGGGAGCGACTGGAAGGCGCTGGGCAAAGTGCCCTGGGTGGGCGCAACGCAATTTTCTAGCTTGTCGAAAATCCATGCCGAAATCTGGCGTGAGCACAATATTGCGCCGCGTAAGGTTGGCGATGTCGATCAGGAACAGAGCATGCAGGCCTGCGTGGAAGCGGGCCTGGGGCTGTGCATGCTGCGTCGGGATGTGGCCGAAGCGGCGGAGCAGGCGGGACGGCTATGGATTTGGGGTGATGCCGGCGTGATGGTGCCGCTGTCGTTCATCTACCCGGCCGACATGGCTGACGACCCTTTGCTGGGCCTGTTCCGCGAAACCTTGCGCGCCATCTGGCCCGAGGCGGGCACGGCCTGAATTTGGGCCGTAGGCCTCAGCCAATGCGGCGGGTGATCCATCCCGCCATGGCCTGCAATACGCCTTCTGCTTCGCCTAGCGCTTCCGTGACTTCAAATTGGATGTCGGGGTGCTGCTTACGCAAGTCGGCCAGCATCTCGGGCAGATCGCGGCGCAAGTGGGCGCCCCTGGCCATGAAGGCGGGGACAATACTGATCTGCGTATAGCCTTGGGCAACCAGCTCGCCGGTACAACTGGTCAGCGAAGGCGACATCAGTTCCAGGAATGCCAGTACGACATGGCAATCCGGCCGCTGGGCTGCCAGTAAGGCCCGCAGGCGCTGGAAGGGCTCGGCCCACTGTGGATCGCGGGCGCCGTGGGCAAACAGGATGATGGCGTGGCTCATGGTCTTGTCTCGTGGGCGTCTTTGCGTTGGCGCAGCACAAAAACAAACACCCCGCGTAGGAGCGGGGTGCGTGTCGTATGCGTCATCAGGTGAACCAAAGCTTACTTAAGCTTGGTTTCCTTGTAGGCAACATGCTTGCGGACGACGGGATCAAACTTCATGATCTCCATCTTTTCCGGCTTGGTGCGCTTGTTCTTGGTGGTGGTGTAGAAGTGACCGGTACCAGCGGTCGACTCAAGCTTGATCTTCTCGCGCATGATTCAGATTCCTGGATTACAGTTCGCCGCGAGCGCGGAGGTCGGCCAGGACAACATCAATGCCCAGCTTGTCGATATTACGCAGACCAGCATTGGATACGCGCAGGCGCACCCAGCGGTTTTCGCTTTCTACCCAGAACTTGCGATATTGCAGGTTCGGCAGGAAACGACGCTTGGTCTTGTTGTTGGCGTGGGAAACATTGTTACCCACCATCGGCTTCTTGCCGGTAATGACGCATACACGAGCCATCTTGGACTCCAACGGATTCTTAAGAAAACGGAACTTCAAGCAGCTGGCCGTAAGGTGAAAACACGCAATACGACCTGCCAGAAATCGCAAAGAGGCCGAATGTTAGCGAGTCGATATGGTGCTGTCAAATCGATTTATCGGGCAAATTACTTTTTCCGCCAGTTGCTTACGGCGCCAAAGTGGTAAATTCGCAGGCTGTTCCGAACCCGTGCCGTCATGCTCCACAAGCTCAACTCCCCCCAGCAAGCCGCCGTACGCCATCTGGATGGCCCTTTGCTGGTGCTGGCGGGTGCCGGTTCGGGCAAGACCCGGGTGATCACCCAGAAGATCGCCTACATGATCGAGCACGCGGGTTACGACGCCCGCAATATCGCCGCGATCACCTTCACCAACAAAGCCGCCCGCGAGATGCAGGAGCGGGTGGGCCAGTTGCTCGATCCGGCCCGGCTCAAGGGGTTGACCGTCTCGACCTTTCACTCGCTGGGTCTGCAGATCGTGCGCCAGGAACATGCGGCACTGGGCTACAAGCCGCGCTTCTCGATTCTGGATAGCGCCGATGCCGGCAAGATCATTTCCGACATTCTCGCCACCACTGATAAAGACAAGATCCGCTCGACGATCTCGACGATTTCCCGGCTAAAGAACGATTTCCTGAGCCCCGACATGGCACTGGGGCAAGCCCAGAGCGAGGGCGAGATGCAGATCGCCAAGGTGTATCGCGCCTATCAGGACACCTTGTTCGCGTATCAGGCGGTAGATTTTGATGACCTGATCCGCCTGCCGGTGGAGTTGTTCGAGCGCGAGTCGGCCATCCTCACCAAGTGGCAGTTGCGGCTGCGCTATCTATTGATTGATGAGTATCAGGACACGAACACCTGCCAGTACCGGCTGATCAAGCTGCTGACGGGGTTTCACGGCAAGTTCACCGCAGTGGGGGACGACGACCAGAGCATTTATGCCTGGCGCGGTGCCAATGTGGAGAATCTGAACCTGCTCAAGGAAGATTTCCCCAGGCTCGAAGTCATCAAGCTCGAACAGAACTACCGCTCGACCAGCCGTATTCTCAAGGCGGCAAACTCGGTGATCGCCAACAATCCCAAGTTGTTCGAGAAGCAGCTGTGGAGCGAACTGGGCATCGGCGATCCGATCAGCGTGGTCGAGATGAAGGACGAGGAGCACGAGGCCGAGATGGTGGCCATGCGCCTCTTGGCCCACAAGTTCGAGAACCGCACGCGCTTTGCGGATTACGCAATT
The DNA here is from genome assembly GCF_027257935.1 of Chitinimonas sp. BJYL2. NCBI lineage: Bacteria > Pseudomonadati > Pseudomonadota > Betaproteobacteria > Neisseriales > Chitinibacteraceae > Chitinimonas > Chitinimonas sp. BJYL2. The sequence goes on from NZ_JANZKW010000003.1 coordinate 45,488, forward strand.
CTGTATCGCGGCAATCATCAGGCGCGCATCCTGGAAGGCCAGCTGCGCAATCACAAGATTCCCTACCAGATCTCTGGCGGGCAGAGCTTCTTTGATAAAGCCGAAATCAAGGACGTGCTGGGCTACCTGCGCCTGATCGCCAACCAGAATGACGACCCGGCCTTCATCCGCGCGGTGACTACGCCCAAGCGCGGGATCGGCAATGTCACGCTGGAAAAGCTGGGTGCGCTGGCAGCAGAGCGCAAATGCAGTCTGTTCGAGGCGGTGTTCCTGCCCAGCTGTGCCGATCTGCTGCAGACCGCGCAATACGAAGGTTTGCAGACCTTTTGTGGTTTCATCAACCGTATGGCCAGCCGCGCGGCACGCGAACCCGCGGGGGCGCTGCTCAAGGAACTGCTGACAGCCATCGAATATGAGGCTTGGCTTTACGAGAGCGAGGAGCCGCGTCCTGCCGAGAGCAAATGGAAAAATGTGCTGGAGCTGGTGGCCTGGTTCGACAAGCGTGCCGAAGAGCAGGGCGATACGCTGATCGACATGACGCAGAAGATCGCGCTGATCACGCTGCTGGATGGTCGCGAGGAAGAAGAGCCCGACGCGGTGCGGTTATCCACCTTGCATGCCTCCAAGGGTCTTGAATACGGCCATGTTTTCTTGGTGGGATGCGAAGAGGGTGTGCTACCGCATCAGGCCAGCATCGACAGCGGCATGGTCGAGGAAGAACGGCGGCTGATGTATGTGGGGATCACCCGCGCCCAGCGCAGCCTCACGATTACCTACTGCGGCAAGCGCAAGCGGGCAGGGGAGTGGCAAGTGGTTGAACCAAGCCGATTCTTGCTGGAGCTGCCGCAGGACGATATCCGTATCAGCGGACGGCTGGCGCGCAATGGTGGTGCGCCGCAGGTGAGCAAAAGTGAAGGTCGCGCCAAGCTGGCGGGTTTGCTGGCAGGCTTGGACAACAAGCGCGGCTGAAGCGCCACACTTGCCGGGCTCAGGCCAGCTTACGTCCCAGTGCTTGCTCGGTCACGCCGATCAGTTTGGCGGCAGTAAACGGTTTGACCACAAATCCCGAAGCCCCCAGCGATATGGATGATTTGACCCGTGGCAGCGTGGCTTCGCCACTGACCATGACCACGCGCGGTACTCGTCGCATCTTGGCCAGACTGGCGAGCACATTGATGCCATCCGAGCCGGGCAGGTTGATATCCAGCAGGACCAGATCAGGCAACTTGTCCTGACACAGCTTGAGGCCCTCTTCACCATTCACGGCCGAACCCGCAAATTCCAGCCCTGCATCGGTCAGGATGCCGCGTATCAGCGAACGCAATACGCTATCGTCGTCGATGACCACGAAGGTCGGTTTGTCCCCCGCCATCTTGCCTCTTCTCCGGGTTGCTTCTGGGGCCACTGGTATACTGCGCAGGTCTGTACGCAGGCCTTGTCCCTTACGCTACGCCGAGTTATTCCATGCCCAGCATCCGTCAGCTGCCCGATCACCTGATCAACCAGATCGCTGCTGGTGAGGTCGTCGAGCGGCCTGCATCCGCGCTCAAGGAGTTGCTGGAAAACAGTCTGGATGCTGGTGCGACCTCTCTCAGCGTAGACCTCGCCGAGGGTGGAAGCAAACTGATCCGGGTGACTGACGACGGTGGCGGTATTGCCCGTGACGACCTGACGCTGGCGCTGAGCCGCCATGCCACCAGCAAGATCGCCAGCCTAGAAGACCTGCACCGGGTGCGCACGCTGGGTTTTCGTGGTGAGGGATTGGCAAGCATTGCGTCTGTCTCACAACTCATGCTCAGCAGCCGCCTCGCAGGCAGCGATCAGGCGTGGCGCGTGGAGGCCGATAACGGCACGATCCACGATGCTGAACCCGCAGCCCTGGCCGCAGGCACTGCGGTGGAGGTGCGCGATCTTTATTTCAACGTGCCCGCCCGCCGCAAGTTCCTCAAGACGGCAGCGACCGAATACGCGCATTGCGAAGACGTGTTTAAACGCATTGCCTTGGCGCGCCCCGATCTGACACTCACGCTCACCCACAACGGCAAGGTGCAATGGCGCCTCAAACCCGAAACTGCGGCTGAGCGCGTACGCGCCGTGCTGGGCAACGAGTTTGCCGACACCATGCTGGCGCTGGAATCTGAGGCCGGCCCCCTGCGGCTGCGCGGCTTTGCCGGTTCGCCCACGGTATCGCGCGCCAGTCGCGATGCGCAGTTCGTGTTCGTGAATGGCCGCTTTGTGCGCGACAAGGTCGTGCAGCACGCGCTGCGCGAAGCCTACCGCGACGTGCTGCATCTGGATCGCCAGCCACTCTATGTGCTGGATATCGAGCTCGACCCCGAGATGGTCGATGTGAACGTACATCCGACCAAAACGGAAGTCCGCTTTCGCGAATCGCAAGCGGTGCACCGGTTCCTGTTTCATTCATTGCATCGTGCGCTGGCCGAGACACGCGCCGGTGCGGATAGCCAGGCGATCGCCATACCTGCGCCAGCGCCCATCCAGGCCCATTACGCACCCAGCTACGAGCAGGTACGCATGCCCCTGGCGGTGAATGAAGTGCCCGCTGCCGGCTTTTACGAGACGCTGTATCAGGGCGTGCGTGAGGCCGAAGCAAGGCCGGCCAGCCAGCCGCCAATGTTCACCGTGCCACCGAACAATCCACCCGCACGTGCCGCCATGCCGGTCGATGATGACGGCTTCCCGCCGCTGGGTTTCGCACTGGCACAGCTGCATGGCGTCTACGTCCTCTCACAGGCGCGTGACGGCCTGATCGTGGTGGACATGCACGCCGCCCATGAGCGCGTGGTGTACGAAAAGCTCAAGCGCAGCCTTGATGCGGCCAGCATGCCCGATCAACCGCTCTTGTTGCCACTGGCCTTTCCGGCCGACCGCCTCGATGTGGCGACGGTGGAAGAGCACAGCGCCACGCTGGCGCAGCTGGGTTTCGAGCTGGCCGTGTTGGGGCCTAACCAGCTGGCGGTACGCGCCGTACCGATGCTGCTCAAGGATGCCGACCCGGTTGCACTTGCGCGCTCGGTGCTGGCCGATATCCGCGAAGTGGGCGCCAGCCGTGTGCTGACCGACAAACGCGACGCGCTGCTCGCCAGCATGGCCTGCCATGGCGCCGTGCGCGCCAATCGCACGCTGACGCTGCCGGAAATGAATGCGTTGTTGCGCGAGATGGAAGCTACGGAGCGCTCGGGCCAGTGCAACCATGGCCGGCCCACCTGGTTCCGGCTGGGCATGGGCGAGCTTGACAAGCTGTTCATGCGTGGCCAGTAATCATGACACTCGTGCTGGCCATCAAGCTGTTCGCTTCCCCCGCTTTGATCGGCTTGGCCAGTCTGGCCGGCAAGCGCTGGGGGCCGAATATCGCCGGCCTCATGGGCGGCTTGCCACTGGTGGGTGGGCCGGTGGTGCTGGCACTGTGGCTGGCCCACGGCGGCGACTTTGCTGCAGATGTTGCGCGCGCTGCGCCGGCTGGCGTGTGGGCCAATATTGTCTACATGTTGCTGGTGGGTTATGCCAGTGCCCGCTGGGCGTGGTTGGTTGCCATTCCCGTGGGCTGGCTGGGCTATCTGGCCACCTGTTTGCTGATCGATACCAGTGGCCTTGCCGATGCCTTGTGGCTGGGTTTACTGGTGTTGCCCGGCCTGTGGCTGGCGGCCACGCGCTGGTTGCCCAAGCCTGTCGCACCGCCAAGGCCCGTGCACCTGCCCCGCATCGAGCTGATCGCGCGCATGGGGGCAGCTTCGGCGCTGGTGCTTTCCCTCACCGCCGCTGCCGACCTGTTTGGCCCCAGCCTTACCGGCGTGTTTGCCGGCGCGCCGGTTGCCGCCACGGTGATCCCGGCGTTTACCTTTGCCAATAGCGGCCGCGATGCCTTGCTTCTGGCTTTGCGTGGCTTTCTCACCGGCCTGATGGGTTTTACCGTGTTCTTTCTGGTACTGGGCCACGGTGCTGGTCCATTTGGCCCTTGGGCGGCGATACCTGCCGTCGTTGCCGGCATCGCCGTGGGCTTGTTCGCTACCCTGCTGGCAAGGCGCGCCGCATGAACCATTTGCCCCCGGCCATTTTCCTGATGGGCCCTACCGCCAGCGGCAAGACAGCGCTGGCCATTGAGCTGGCCCAGCGACTGCCTGTAGAACTCATTTCCGTTGATTCGGCATTGATCTACCGGGACATGGACATTGGCACTGCCAAGCCCACACCGGCCGAGCTGGCAGCTGCGCCGCATCACTTGATCGACATTCTCGACCCGACCGAGCGCTATTCCGCCGCCCAGTTCCGGACCGACGCCCTGCGGCTGATGGCGGAGATAACCGCGCGCGACAAGATTCCCCTGCTGGTGGGCGGGACGATGCTCTACTTCAAGGCGCTGGAGGAGGGACTGCACGATCTGCCCAGTGCCGATCCCGCCTTGCGCGCTCAGATCGAAGCCGATGCGGCCAAGCTGGGCTGGCCGGGCATGCACGCCCGTCTGGTTGATCTGGACCCACCCACCGCAGCGCGCCTGAGCCCGAACGATAGCCAGCGTGTGGGCCGTGCCCTGGAAATCGTTCTCGCGACGAGCAAGCCCATGTCGGCCTGGCTTGCTGAACAAACCAGCGAACCGCTGCCCTATCAATTGACCAAACTCGCCCTGATGCCCGAGCGCCCGGTACTGCACGAACGGATCGCGCAGCGATTTGATGCAATGCTGAACGGGGGGCTGATTGAAGAGGTGGCCGCGCTGCGGCAGCGCTATGCCTTGTCGCTGGACCTGCCCGCCATGCGCTGTGTCGGCTACCGACAGGTCTGGGAGTATCAGGATGGCTTGTATGACCTGGACGAGCTGCGGAACCGGGGTGTGTATGCGACCCGGCAGCTGGCGAAGCGGCAGGTAACGTGGCTGAGGGGGATGACAGACATCCAGACTGTGCTTGCAAGCACCTCATTGACAGCACTCGCCGCCAGTTTGAAACAACAACGCCAGCATTGAAGCTGGCGTTGTTGTTTGTGCTGACTGTACATCCTGCCCGATTACTTGGCGGGCTTGTCCAGATGCTGCTTTAGGAAGGCGCCAACGCGATGAGCGAAGTCGTAGTTGTTTTCCGGCTTGCTCCAGCCGTGGCCTTCACCTGCGTAGACAATCCATTCGACTGGAATGCCACGGGCCTTGAGCTTGTCGCGCATCTTCTCGCCGTGGATCAGCGGTACGCGAATGTCTTCAGAGCCGTAGGCCATCATGACCGGCTTGGTGATGCGATCAGCATTTTCCAGCGCGGACGACTTCTTCATATAGTCCACATCCTTGTCCGGATCGCCATGCAGATCCTTCTGGCGGAATCGCGTCCAGGCACTGTCCGAGGTATCAGACCACGCCACGGTGAACAGCATGCTGATATCTGTCACGCCCACATAGTTGATGCCGCACTGGTACAGATCCGGGTCTTTGACCAAGCCGTACATGGTGGCGTAACCACCGTAGCTGGCACCCATGATGCAGACGCGCTTGGGATCAACAATCCCTTCTTTGACCAGCCAGTTCACGCCATCGGTAATGTCGTCCTGCATGGCCAGACCCCATTGCTTCCAGCCAGCGCGATGCAGCTTCCAGCCTAGACCGGTCGACATGCGGAAGTTGGGCTGCAACACGGCGTAACCTTGGGCTGCCAGGAACTGGACCATGGGACTGAAGCCCCAGTCGTCACGCGCATGCGGACCACCGTGCACAAAAGCCACCAAGGGTAGCTTCTTGGCATCCTTGCCCTTGGGCAGGGTCAGATAGCCAGGAATCTCCAGACCATCGCGCGCGGTGTAGCTCACCGTCTTCATAGGTGACAGCAACTCGGGATTGAGCTCGGGCTTGTACGACAGCAGTTGTTCCAGTTTGCCAGTGCTCGGCTCGTACAGGAAAGCTTGGCCCGGATTGATGTCGGAGGTGGTCGTCACCAGAATGCGGTCACCACGCTTCTGTAGCGAGTTGAAAGCATTGGGGAACGTGGCGTTGAAGTTGGCCTGCAGTTGCGCCCAGCTCTCATCGAAATAATGGGCTTCCGGCTTGTAGGCGTTAATGAATACGCCAACCACCTTGCCGCTGTCCCAATCCCGAATAAGGTCATCGCCAAAGTCCGCTTCGGGGTGACGGAATACCAAGGATTTTGGCTTGTTGGTCGCGAAGTCCCAGATATACAGGCCTTCCTTGTCTTCCTTACCGCGGCCAGTCACATACATGGTCTTGCCGTCGGCATCAAAACCGACAGGCACGTAACCTTCGTCGTCCATCAGGAATTCGCTGATGACCTTCCAAGGAGCGTCCTGATTGTCGCGGTAGTTCACCACGGTCTTGAAGCGGCCGCTGGCCTTATCGCCAAAGAACGACACGGCAGCGCGAACCTGGCCCTGCTCATCCACAATCCAGTTGTTGACCTTGCCGGGGTTGGTGAAGGTCAGCAACTTGGCCTTGCCGGACTTGGTGTCCATGCGATAGACGTCGCTGCTGCCAAAGTCATCACGGCCTGCATCAGGGCTGCGCTTGTTGCTGGTGACGAGAATATCGTCGCTGCCATCCTTCAAGGTAGCCAGCACGCGCACACGCATTTTTTCTGATAGGTCACGGAAGCCAGTGCCATCGATATTGATGGCAAAGGGGCCATCGCCCTTGGCCTTTTCCATCACATCGCGCGTGTCCTGCACCGAGAACAGCACGCGCTTGTTATTGATCCAGCGTACCCCCGCCGCGTCCCAGACTTTGCTGGATGCGAGTACACGGGCCTCACGGGTTTTCAGGTCGATGACAGCCAAGGCCAAGCGACCATTGATCGGGGTGAGCACCGACATTTGCTTGCCATCAGGCGACAGGCTGGGGGAACCATACTGTGCGCGCGAGAACAGCTGTTCGGCGGTGATTGTGTTGGCCGTATCGGCCAGCGTGGCAGGTGCAGCCAGCAACAGCAAACCGGCGATCAGCGCTGCAGGCACGCATTGGATGAAGCGGGAAGGAAACATGGTCGATTCCATCTTGTAAATCAGTTCAGGCCATACCCTTGTGGAGATTAGCCAAACCGGGTGACGAAGCCAAAGAAAAAGGGCGCCGGCATGCCGGCGCCCTCAAGTTACAGCTTACTTGAATGCGTAGGCAGCGCTGACTTGGAAGTAGCGGCCCATCGCATTGTGCAACGGACGGTAGTAGTTGGTGTTGACGGCGTACGGGTGGAACGGCGGGTTGCGATCGAATGCATTACGCACCGCAGCGTTCAGGCTCCAGTTCTTGAAGCCCTTGTAGGTCGTGCTCAGGTTGACGGTCGTGTACGACGAGATGCCGTTACACAGGTTGTCATAGCCCTGCACCGCGAAGGTACACGTTTCGTTGTGGTCATCTACGGAAGCCATGCGACCGACGTAGTTGGCCTCGACGTTGACGGTCCAGGGATCTTTGCTCCAAGTCATGGCAGCAGCACCCTTGACACGTGGCGTACCGCGCGCGCCGGCGTACTCGATCTTCTCGTCGGTTGGCGTTGGTGCGCTCTTGAACGAGTCGGTGTACTGAACCACCAGGCGCGGCTCAAGCTTACCGAAGCCGCCCATGTTGACGCGACCACGGAAGTCGAAGTCCACACCCTTGACTTGCGTCACGGCTACGTTGGTCAGCAGGAGTTGGACCAAGGTGATTTCACCGGGGACGCCGGCTGCAATTTCGGCCGGTGTTTGAGGTGCACGAACGATCTTGGTGGCCGGATTGTTGGCGTAGCGAGCTTCGTTGTTCAGTACGGTTGTCAGGTCATACGTCGAGATTTCGTCGGTACGCTTGATATTCCAGAAATCTGCCGAGGCGCTGAACGACTTGTTGGGCTCCCAAACCAGACCCAGCGTGTAGCTCTTGCCAGTTTCCGGCTTCAGGTCTGGATTGGCACCGCTCTTGTAAGGCGAGCTGGAGGAGCAGCCTGCGCGGAAGGTGGCGGTACAGCGTGCCGGATCACGGAATCCATTCAGGAATGCATCGGCAACCTGATTGGAGTTCTCCACCAGTGTTGGTGCGCGGAAGCCTTCGGCGTAGGTGCTGCGAACAACGAGTTCTGGCAGTGCAGTCCACTTCAGACCCAGCTTAGGCGTCTTGGAGTTACCGTAGTCGGAGTAGTGGTCAAACCGACCAGCCAGCGACGCTTCCAAATTCTTGAGAACCGGAATGCTCAGTTCGGTGTAGACCGAACGTACATTGCGACTGTTATCGATGCCGGCTGGCATCTTGGCCGAGTGCCACAGATTGCCCGCAACTGCTTGCGGATCCGGATTGGTGATCAGCCCTTCACGCCGCGCTTCCACGCCGACGGCAGCGCTCATCGTACCGGCCGGCAGTTCCATGATATCGCCGGAGAACTTGGCGTCCCACATGCGCAGCGTGGACTCGTAGTTGCTGGCCGACTGCGTCACAAGGCTGGGGTACAGGGCCATGTTGTTGGCGGCATCGCCAAACAGCCACTGACCGGTCACAACGGCATTGACAAACTTGTCGGTGAGCAGACCGCCAGTGCGACGCGATTCCACCTTGCTGGAGTTAGTCATCACGGCCGATTCCCAGCTCCAGCTGCCGATGTCGCCCTTGGCGCCAATCAGGTAGCGACCGAAGTCGACGGTATTGTCCTGACCTTGGCCCGGGATGGTCTTGAGCTGAGCGCGCAGACGTACGGTACCGTTACCACCAGCCAGCGTCTTGCCCGTGACCGGATCAATCAGATCCTTGGGGTACTGTGGGTGTGTGATGGGGAAGGCGCCGCCAGGCTGGCCGTTCTGCATGGCGATCCAGTGCAGGTCACCGGTGATGCGAGCCTTGTTCTGGTTGAACATGGCTTCAGCGAAGACGGTAACGGACTCGCTCGGCTGCCAGGTGGCCTTACCGGTAAACGAGATACGATCCGACTTGCCGCCGGCGTTGAACGTGCCGTCCTTCAGGTCGTCGAACACGCAAGCCTGGGTGCCGGGGACCGAAGCGCCTGGTCCGAAGATTACGTCGCCGCTGACCAGACGGTCGGCTGGGCAGTTGCCGGTGATCGGGCGGATCACGAATTTGCCGGTCGTCTTGTCAGTCCAGTAGATGTTGCCAATGTCGGTGTAGATAGAGCGCTGATCCTGATAACCGTAGGCGGTCAGATTCTGCGTGCTCAGGTAGCCATCGCGCTTGGAGATGAACGTCGGCTTTTGCTGACGGATATCCAAGGTGCCGTAAACGTTGAAGTGATCCTGAGCCAGATCGCCGAAGCCGTAGCTACCGGTAACGCGGGTCAGTTCACCGTCGTTGACTTCGGATTGGCCATAGGCAGCACCCAGTTCGGCGCCAACAAAGCTTTCCTTCAGGATGATGTTGACGACGCCAGCCATGGCTTCGGAGCCGTAGATGGCCGAGGCGCCATCCTTGAGGATTTCGATACGTTCAACGGCGCCGATCGGCAGGGTGTTCAAGTCGACGAAAGTCGTCTGGAACTCAGGCTGTGCATAAGCAGCCAGACGGCGACCGTTCAGCAACATCAGGGTAGCTTGGCTGCCCAGACCGCGCAGGTTCAGGCCCGACGCGCCGGCGGTAAAGCCGCCGGTGCGGTTTTCATCGATACCGCCCACGTTGCTGGCAACGTTGCGCAGCACTTCCGTCAGGGTCGTGGCACCGCCACGCTTGATTTCATCCGCGGTGATGATCTGGACCGGCGAGGCGGTTTCGATCGAGACGCGCTTGATGTTGGAACCCGTGATGGTGATCTTTTCGACCTTCTTGGGTTCGTCTGCGGCGGCGAATGCTTGGCCAGTGAAGCCGATAGCGGCGACGGCCAGAGCCAGATGCTTCATCTTCATCCCTGAAACTCCCTTAGAGTTTTAATTGGTAAATGACCCGGCCGGGGTGCCGGCAAAGTCGTCCGGCTGCATTGTTAGCGGCTTGGGTGGTGCCCGTCACCAATTTGTGTGTGTTCGGACACAAACTGGGCTTGTCTTTGTCAAATACGCAACAGTTGTATAAACGCCGATTATGGGGTGCGGCACGGAATGTAGTTGGTGCGACATGAGTTACACAAACAGGAGACGATACCGCGTGGTTCTGGGACAATTGAGCCCCCGAGCCCGTGTCTGTTGCCAATGCGTTGCGTAGTCGTGCGGGCTTTACTACGAATTCCGGAGCCCGTGCATGTCTCTCCCACATCCCGCCTTTGTTCAACACGCCAAGCTGATCGACTGGGTTGCCCAGATCGCAGCGCTGACACAAGCCGATGCGGTGCACTGGGTTGATGGTTCTGAAGCCGAGAATGAGGCCCTGCTGGCGCAGATGGTTGCCGCAGGGACGCTGACCAAGCTCAATCCGGCCAAACGACCCAACAGCTATGCGGCCTTCTCCGACCCCAGCGATGTGGCGCGGGTGGAGGACCGGACTTTCGTCTGCTCGCAGGACAAGGCGGATGCCGGACCCAATAACAACTGGATGGACCCGGCCGAGATGCGCGGCACCCTGCGTGGCCTGTTCGAGGGCTGCATGCGCGGGCGCACGATGTACGTGATTCCTTTCAGCATGGGGCCGCTGGGTTCGCCGATTGCGCATATCGGCATCGAGATTACCGATTCGCCCTATGTGGTGGCTTCGATGCGCATCATGACGCGCATGGGCAAACAGGTTTACGACGTGCTGGGCACCGATGGCGAGTTCGTCCCTTGCGTGCACACCGTGGGTGCGCCGCTGGCAGCCGGACAGGCGGATGTGCCTTGGCCCTGCAACAAGGACACCAAGTACATTGTTCACTTCCCCGAGACCCGCGAGATCTGGTCCTATGGTTCGGGCTACGGTGGCAATGCCTTGCTGGGCAAGAAGTGCTTTGCCCTGCGGATTGCGTCCACTATGGGCCGCGATCAGGGCTGGCTGGCCGAGCACATGCTGATTCTGGGCGTGGAAAGCCCGCAGGGCGAAAAGCGCTATGTGGCGGCGGCATTTCCGTCGGCCTGCGGCAAGACCAACTTCGCGATGTTGATTCCGCCCAAGGCCTATGCAGGCTGGAAGATCACCACTGTGGGTGATGACATTGCCTGGATCAAGCCCGGTAGCGATGGTCGCCTGTATGCGATCAATCCGGAGAATGGGTACTTCGGCGTGGCGCCGGGTACCTCGGTGAAGTCCAATCCCAATGCCATGGCGATGCTGGGCGAGAACGTCATTTTCACCAATGTGGCGCTGACGGAAGATGGTGATGTCTGGTGGGAAGGCATGAGCAAGGAAGTCCCTGCCGCGCTGACCGACTGGCAGGGCAAGCTTTGGACGCCGGCCTCGGGCACCAAGGCAGCGCATCCGAATGCACGCTTCACCGTATCGGCATCCCAATGTCCTTCGCTCGATGCGGCCTGGGATGACCCGGCGGGTGTGCCGATCTCGGCGTTCATCTTCGGTGGTCGTCGCTCCAGCACGGTGCCGCTGGTGTGTGAGGCGCGCAGCTGGGAAGACGGCGTGTACATGGCGGCCACCATGGGTTCGGAAACGACGGCCGCCGCGATGGGCGCGCAGGGCCAGACCCGTCGGGACCCGTTCGCCATGCTGCCTTTCTGTGGTTACCACATGGGCGATTATTTCCAGCACTGGTTGAGCATGGGTGAAAAGCTGGCTCAGCCGCCTGCGATTTTCTGCGTGAACTGGTTCCGCGTGGACGAGAACGGCAAGTTCATCTGGCCGGGCTTTGGCGACAATATGCGTGTCTTGGAATGGATGGTCGGCCGCCTCAATGGCACGGCCTCGGCACGCGATACCTTGCTGGGTTGGGCACCGGATTACACCGATATCAACTGGACCGATCTGGCGGACATGAGCCCGGCGCTGTTCGACAAGCTGATGAGCCTGGATGCCGATGCCTGGCGCCGCGAGTTGCTGTCGCATGATGAGTGGCTGGCCAAGCTGGCTGATCGTTTGCCGCCTGCCATCGAGGCCAAGCGCAAGCGGCTGGGCGAGGCGCTGGCGGTGTAGTTCCAGCGCTCAGCATGAAAGACAAAAGGCCACCTTGCGGTGGCCTTTTGTCTTTGTGGTCTTGGCAATCCGGTGGTCGGGCAGGGTGCAATGCGCTGCGCTTATTGCACTCTACGCGTTGGTGCGCCGAGCTGCCTTACCCCTCGCTCCCTAAGTCGTATGCACCACCACCATCAGGAAAGGGCTGACCGAGTCCGCGCGCTGTAACTCGGCACGCGCGCAGAGTTCGGGTTCGCCATCAACGCTGACAGTACCCAGCGCCGCCTGGCGCACATCGCGTTCCAGGCGCAACCATACTGTGCCCTTGGCGCAATGCAGGGTGATGGCCACATCAATGCGTGTGCCCTCGTCCCAGGGCATGCCGCACCATACTTTTTCGGCGTGCGCGTCGATCTGCTCACCCATCAGGGGCTCCTGCACCCAGCCGCAGCCGGCTGAGGCGTCGAGCGCATTCAGGGTCAGCGCGAACGGACACTGGTTGACCAGCGAAATGAAGAATTGCGGGATGGTGTTGGCATCCCGTCGGTCTTGTTGCGCGGTATCACTGGCAATCTGGCTGTCCGTGCCGGTCATGGTCTCAGACCTTGAATTCGCCGAGCTTCTTGGGCACAGCCAGATTCTTGAGCCGCACGTAATCGGGCAGGCCGTTTCGGAACGGCGGGTAGTCTTCTCCGGCGATCAGCGGCGACAGATAGCGGCGGCAAGCCTCGGTGATATGGAATCCGTCAGCCGTGATGAAGTCACGCGGCATGAACTTCTCGACATTCGCGACTTCGCTCAGTGGAGCATCAATGATGTCCCACTGATAGGGAGCATCGCTAAGACGGCGGATGGCCGGCATCACCGAGTTCTTGCCGGCCATCGCGGCTTGCACCGCCGCGCGCCCCAGAGCGTAGGCCTGCTGGACGTCGGTAGCACTGGCGATATGGCGGGCAGCGCGCTGCAGGTAATCGGCCACGGCCCAGTGATACTTGTAGCCGAGCTTGTCCTTGATCAGCTGGGCAATCGTCGGCGCCACGCCGCCAAGTTGCGCGTGACCGAAAGCGTCCTTGAGCCCGGTTTCGGACAGGAACTTCCCATCCTTGTTCTTGATGCCTTCGGACACGCCGATCACGCAGTGGTCATACTTCTCCACCGTGGCTTTGACCTTGGCGAGGAAGGCTTCTTCATCGAACTCGACTTCCGGGAACAGCAGGATGTGCGGACCTTCGCCCTCGGCCTCGGCGGCCAGGCCACATGCCGCCGTGATCCAGCCGGCATGGCGACCCATCACTTCAAGGATGAACACCTTGGTCGAGGTCTTGGCCATGGAGGCCACATCAAAACCAGCCTCGCGGATGCTGGTGGCCACGTACTTGGCTACCGAGCCAAAGCCGGGGCAGCAGTCCGTGATCGGCAGGTCGTTATCGACCGTCTTGGGCACGTGAATCGCCTGGATCGGGTAGCCCATCTTTTCCGACAACTGCGCGACCTTGAAGCAGGTATCAGCCGAGTCGCCGCCGCCGTTGTAGAAGAAGTAGCCGATGTCGTGGGCCTTGAAGACCTCGATCAGCCGTTCGTATTGTTCGCGGTGTGTTTCGAGGCTCTTGAGCTTGTAGCGGCAGGACCCGAAGGCGCCAGACGGCGTGTGCTTGAGGCGTGCGATATCGTTGGCGCTCTCTAGCGAGGTATCGATCAGGTCTTCGGTCAGCGCGCCGATGATGCCGTTGCGGCCGGCGTAGACCTTGCCGATCTTTTCGGGGTACTGGCGGGCGGTTTCGATCACACCGCAGGCACTGGCGTTGATGACGGCGGTGACGCCGCCGGATTGGGCGTAAAAGGCGTTCTTGATGCTCATGGAATGCTCCGCAATGGAAAGGCCCGCGCCAGTGAGGGCGGGCCGGGAATCATTTGGGTTTGGCGGCGTCCTGCGCGTGCAGTTGCTTGAGCCGCGCCAGCCAGTCGGTCCAGTCATAGGGCTTGCCTGTGTCGAACCGGGTCTGCAGGTTCTTCAGCACGTTGGGCCAAGCTTTTTCAAAGTATGTGCGCGCCTTGGGCCATTCACCCTCACTGCCCCAGCCCACGTGGCTCAGCGTGAGCCGTGTGCCGTCTGCATCGGGCGCAAAGCGCAGGATCACCACGGTGCGCTGCGCCCGCGCCTGTGGCAGGTGCGGTGGCGCGTTCCAGGTGAATGACAGCAGCTTTTCGGGTTCGACGGCGAGCACGGTCATCGTGTCCGCGCCCTTCATGCCCGGCGCGCCATAGGGGTCCATATGAATGTGGAAGGCGCCGTCGGGGCGGGGATCCACTTCGGCCTCGGGGGCGAAGAAGCTGGTGATGCCGGCGCTACTGGTCCACGCTTTCCAGACTTCACTGACCGGTGCTTTGACGGTGACGGCCAGTTCGATGCCCGATTCAGCGGCGCTGGCGAACAGGGCGGCAAGACTCAACAGGGCAGACAGGACGAAGCGCATCGACAACTCCTAGTACAAAGCGGGGCGAATTGTAGTGTGTAACTACTCGCTACGGGAGCCCGCAAGGTCAGGTGACGTAGAACAGCACACTGATGTATTGGCAGAAACTCCCGCCCAATACAAACAGATGCCAGATGCCGTGATAGTGCGGCACGCGCTCGTCGTTGAGGAAGAAGTAGATGCCGGCGCTATAGATCAGGCCGCCGGCCGCCAGCCAGACCAGGCCTGCCGTGGGCAGGGCGGCGACCAGCGGTTTCATGGCAATCAGGATCAGCCAGCCCATGACCACGTAGAGGATCATCGACAGGATGCGCGTGCGGCGGCCCAGGGTAAGCTCCTGAACGATGCCGAATACGGCCAGCCCCCAGACCAGCCCGAACAACGTCCAGCCCCAGGGGCCACGCAGGGTGACAAGGGCAAACGGGGTGTAGGTCCCGGCAATCAACAGGTAGATCGCGCAGTGGTCGATCTTCTGCAGCACCGCTTTGGCGCGCGGGCTCTTGATGCTGTGATAAATGGTGGAGCCCAGATACAGCATGAACAACATGGTGCCGTAGATGCTGGCGCTGACGATCTTCCACGGATCGCCCGGCAAGCTGGCAAACACAATGAGTATCACCATGCCGACCAGCGCGAGTGCAGAGCCAACCA
Source organism: Chitinimonas sp. BJYL2 (assembly GCF_027257935.1). Lineage (NCBI taxonomy): Bacteria > Pseudomonadati > Pseudomonadota > Betaproteobacteria > Neisseriales > Chitinibacteraceae > Chitinimonas > Chitinimonas sp. BJYL2. Next base: position 60,554 of record NZ_JANZKW010000003.1, read on the forward strand.
GATGGGTAATGCTGTTGAAGCGTTCGCCTGCGTACATCGGAAATCCTGTCGACAACCCTAGATAAATGCAGCGTCACAAAAACAAACAGGCGGGAAAGCCCGCCTGTTGTCTTGAACCGGATGCCGATCAGGCACCCAGTGCCGCGAACACTTGATCGCGGATGGCTTCGACTGCGCCAACGCCCGCAATCTTGATGTACTTGGGTGCGCGGGCATCGCCGCTGGCGGCCTGCTTGCCGTAGTAGCCGACCAGCACTTCGGTTTGTTCGTGGTACACGGCCAGACGCTTCTTGACGGTTTCTTCCTTGTCGTCGTCGCGCTGGACCAGATCTTCGCCGGTCAGGTCATCCTTGCCTTCGACCTTGGGCGGGTTGAACTTGACGTGGTAGCTGCGGCCCGAGGCAATGTGGAAACGGCGGCCGGCCATGCGCTCGACCACGGCTTCGTCAGGTACGTCGATCTCGACCACAAAGTCGATATCCACACCGGCTTCGCGCATGGCTTCGGCCTGCGGAATCGTGCGTGGGAAGCCGTCGAACAGAAAGCCCTTGGCGGCGTCGGGCTGGGCAATACGTTCCTTCACCAGGCCGATGATGATGTCGTCGCGGACCAGACCGCCGGCATCCATGATGGACTTGGCTTCGAGGCCCAGCGGGGTGCCGGCCTTGACGGCGGCGCGCAGCATGTCGCCGGTGGAGATTTGCGGAATGCCGAACTTCTCTTTGATGAAGTTGGCCTGGGTGCCTTTGCCGGCGCCGGGCGCGCCCAACAGGATCAATCGCATGGGTGAGGTTCCTGACTGAATGGGATGGATGGGATGGATGGGATGAATACGTAAAACGGCATGCTTGCCGTATCGAGTCAGCCATGAGGGCGCCAGCGATACGGGCGATAATCGTTACTGCGGCATTCACGCCCCGGCGGGCGCGAACACGGGTATCACTTGGTCTGCTGCAAAGCCTGCCAGCGCTGGCGGACCCGTTCGAGATCCTCGGGGGTGTCCACCCCGGCTTCGGGCGCATGGGCAATCTGGGTCACGCCTATCGCAAAGCCATGCCAGAGCACGCGCAGCTGTTCGAGAGCCTCGAACTGCTCCAGCGCACAGGGAGCCAGGGTGCGGTATTGACGCAGAAAACCGGCGCGGTAGCCGTAGATGCCGACATGCCGATGGACCGGTAGGTCGGCAGGCAACGCCTCGCGGCTCTGTTGGAACGCATCGCGGGCGTAGGGAATGCTAGCCCGGCTAAAGTAGAGCGCACGGCCTGCGTGGTCAAGCACCACCTTGACGACGTTCGGGTTGAACATGTCCGCAGCGCTAGTGATGGCGTGGCATGCGGTGCTCATGGGCAAGGTGTTGTCGCGCTGCAACATGGCGGCAACGGCGTCGATCAACGCCGGGTCGATCAGCGGTTCATCGCCTTGCACGTTGACCACGGCAACATCGTCGGTCAGCCCCAGCAGGTCCGCCGCTTCGGCCAGACGCTCGGTGCCGGACGTGTGCTCGGGCCGCGTCATCAGCACGCTATGGCCGTGGGCCTTTACCACATCGAAAATGCGTTGGTCATCGGTGGCCACATGTACGGCACGCGCGCCGCTTTGCAGCGCACGCTCTACCACGCGCACGACCATGGGCTTGCCGCCTATATCCGCCAACGGCTTTTCGGGCAGGCGGCTTGATGCCAGCCGTGCCGGGACGATGGCCACAAAGCTCACGCGCCGACTTCCTCTTCAGGTGCCAGCTCGCGGGCTTCGCCTTCCAGCATGACCGGGATACCGTCACGCACCGGGAAGGCCAGGCGATCACCTCGGCAGATCAGCTCCTGGCGTGCCTTGGCGTAATGCAAGGGGCCCTTGCAAATCGGGCAGACGAGGATTTCCAGCAGTTTGGCGTCCATGCGAATAACAACCTTGCGCCCAAGGCGCGCTGTGCGACCCCGCACCGGGGCACGGGATCAGGGAAGGTGGCGAAGTTGCGTGAGGCGGTCGAGCAGCCAGCTCGCCAGATCCGGCGTGTAGCGTGCCGTGACCGGCAAAACCCAGATATTACCATTGGCCGAGAGCTCGCCTGTCGCCAACAGGGTTTGCAGTTTCACGGCGTCCTTCTCGGTGACCAGCAAGGGCGCATCGACCAAGCCTCGCACGTCGGCCGCCGCATAGGCGTGGTGATCGGCAAAGGCGTGGCCGATTACGTTCAGGTCTGCTGCCCGCAGCGTGGCAAAAAAGCGCTCGGGGTTGGCGATGCCGGCCAACGCGTGCACGGTTTGTCCTGCCAGTGCTGCCAGCGGTTTTTGTTGCCGTGCATCATCCAGTCGCCAGAGCGCTTCGGCTTGCAAACGCATGGCAAAGGTATGGGTGTGCGCAGGCACGGGTACGGCCGCCGCGCCGTTGATGATGACGGCGTCGCAGCATTGCAGGCGGCTGGGAGGCTCGCGCAGCGGGCCGGCAGGCAGCGGCCAGCCATTCATCAAGCCGCGCGCGCCGTCGATCAGCGCCAGCTCGATATCGCGGTGCAGGCGGTAGTGCTGCATGCCGTCGTCGCATAGCAAGACTTGGGTATCGGGATGCGCCGCCAGCAAGGCGCGTGCGGTGGCAACGCGATCGCGGCCTACGAATACCGGGCAACCGGTGGTGCGGGCCAGTAGCACAGGCTCATCGCCAAAGCGTGCAGGATCGCCATCCGCCGGCACGGCAGCATGGCCGTCCACTTGCCCGCCATGGCCGCGGCTGATGATGCCCGGCTGCCAGCCAGCGGCGCGCAGCTGCCGGGCAAGATACTGTGCAGTCGGGGTTTTGCCGGCGCCGCCCGCAGTGATGTTGCCGATCACGACGACGGGCACAGGCACGCGCGTGCTGGTGAGCCAGCCGCGGCGGTAGGCGAAGCGGCGCAAGGCAGCGAGCACAGAAAACAACGCCGCCAGCGGCAGGAGCAAGGCGGCGGGAAAGCGGGATTGCCAGAAGGCGGGGGTACGCATGGTTAAATTTCGAAGGCTCAGGCGCGGGTCTCACCGCACGCCATCCCCTCCTATCACTGCGGTGTCTGGGTCGCGAAGGTCAACCGCGCAAAACCCGCCATGCGGGCGGCTTCCATCACGTTGACTACAGACTGGTGGTTGGCATTGCCATCCGCATTGATGACGATAACGGGTTCCTTGCCATTGGCGGCCTTGCGTAGATCGGCGCCAAGCTGCTCCACGCCACTGAACGAGACGCGCGAACCGTTGATGGCGTACTGCCCCGAATTGCTCACCGATACCTCAATCTCCTGCGCTTTGGCTTCCTGCTTCTCGGCAGCCGCCGTGGGCAGCGCAATCTTCAGTTCGGTGAACTTGGAATACGTGGTCGTGGCCATCAGGAAAATCAGGATGACCAGCATCACGTCGATCAGCGGGATGAAGTTGATTTCGGGCTCTTCACGCACCCTGCCGCGGCGGAAGTTCATGCCGGATTAACCTCGTTCACCGTGGACAACTTCAACCAGCTTGATCGCCTGCTGTTCCATTTCGACGACAAAGCTGTCCACGCTGCTGCGGAAGTGGCGGTAGAACACCAGCGCCGGAATCGCGACAATAATGCCGAACGCCGTGTTGTAGAGCGCCACCGAGATGCCATGTGCGAGCATGGTCGGGTTGGTGCCCCCGGTCGGCGCTTGCGAGCCAAAGATCTCGATCATGCCGATCACGGTACCCAACAGGCCCATCAGCGGGGCGGCAGTGGCAATGGTGCCCAGCGTGGTCAGGAATCGTTCGAGATCATGGGCGACGGCGCGGCCGCTCTCCTCGATGGACTCGCGCATGATGTCGCGGCTGCTCTTCACGTTCTTGAGGCCGGCAGCGAGCACGCGACCCAAGGGCGAGCTGGCTTGCAGGCGGGAGAGCATGTCGGCGTTGACGCCGGACTGGCGGTATTCCTGTACCGTCAGAGCGAGCAGACCGTCTGGCAGGACTTGCGAGCGGCGCAGGCTGATCAGCCGTTCAAGGATGATCGCCACGGCGATGATCGATGCCAGGATGATCAGGTAGATCGGCCAACCGGCTGCCTGGATAATGGCGAGCATAGAGAGAACACCCTGCGTGAAAGACCGCGCTACTTTAGCGGCGCACCCGGAAGGCAGCAAGCGGGCTGAGCGGCTGTTCGCGATCTTTGCGCGGTCTGACCAATGAATGTCGTGCCGAATGCCGGGTCAGACTGCCTGCAAAGCCCGGTGCCAGTTGGGCCGCGCGGCTTTTTCACACAGTCTGTGGATAATTTTGTGGGTAAACCTGTGGGCATGGCGTTTTTCGCCCGTCATTCCTGCGCTTTTCTGGTTTGCTCAAAAAAAGAGCTAAGTTAAATTGGTCTTTTAAATCAGTAATTTAAGGTTTTGCTGTAAGACGGGGTATGCATACCGGTCTGGTTGGTCGACGATCGGCTTGAAATGTGGATGAAATGCCGCTGGAGAATGAATGAACCCCTTGTTGTCAAGCCCCGGCCTGGTATGGTCGGTCGCCGAGTTGAACCGAAGCGTCAAAACCTTGATCGAGCGGGAAATTCCGCTTGTCTGGGTGGCGGGCGAGATATCCAATCTCACCATCGCCGCCAGCGGGCACTGTTATTTTTCGCTCAAGGATGCACAGGCTCAGGTGCGCTGCGTGATGTTCCGCAACCGCGCCATGCTGCTGCCGTTCAAACCGCGCGAAGGTATGAAAGTGGAGGCGCGCGCGCAGGTCACCCTTTACGAGGCACGAGGGGATTTCCAGCTCAATCTGGAAGCCATGCGTCCCGCGGGTCTGGGTGCGCTGTACGAGGCTTTCGAGTTGCTCAAGCAACGGCTGGCGGCAGAGGGTCTGTTCGATGCCGCCCGCAAACGACCCTTGCCATTGCAGCCCCGCGCCATCGGCATCGTTACCTCCCCGCAGGCTGCCGCTCTGCGTGATGTGATTGCCACCTTGCGCCGTCGTGCGCCGCATCTGCCTGTGGTGCTGTACCCCACGCCTGTGCAGGGCGAGGGCGCGGCGCAGCAGATTGCCCGTCGGATTGCCGAGGCGAATGCGCGCAAGGAGGTGGATGTGCTGCTGGTCTGTCGCGGTGGCGGCAGCATTGAAGACCTCTGGTCGTTCAATGAGGAAGTCGTGGCGCGGGCGATAGCCGGCAGCCAATTACCCGTTGTAAGTGGCGTGGGTCATGAAACCGACTTCACGATTGCCGATTTTGTGGCCGATCTGCGTGCGCCTACGCCAACGGCAGCGGCTGAGTTGGTCTCACCCGACCGCAGTGCCCAGCTCGCGCGCCTTGCCGAACTGGCGCGGCGTAGCGGCTGGTTGTTGCGGCAGGCGCTGGAGCGGCGCATGCAGAAGCTGGATCTGCTGGCGAGCCGCCTGTTGCATCCGGGTGAACGGATTGCGCGGCAGCGAGAGCGGCTGGCGGGTGTCGCCGTCCGCCGGGACCAAGCCTATGCGCGAGGACTTGAACGCGCACGCTGGCGACTTGAAGGGATGCAGCTTCGCATCTCGCGCCAGCGGCCGGACCCGGCGGCGCTGGGGGCGCTGCTGGTAGCGCGCAGGGCAAGGTTGCAGGAGCTGCACGGTCGGCAGCAGCAGTTGCGCCAGCGCAGCCTTGCGGCGCTGGTCGATCGGCTGGAAGGGCTGAATCCTGAAGCGGTACTGGCACGCGGTTACAGCATGGTCACCAGCCGCGATGGCAAGGTGATCAGTGATGCGGCCACGCTGAAAGCGGGTCAGGTTGTCTCGATGCGCTTTGCCAAGGGCGAAGCCCGGGCCGTCATCGATTCGGCCGGTGCCGAACAGGGCAAGCTGTTCTGAGCGGGGTGGACGGCCTTTGTGCAAGTTGCCGCAGATTGCAGCCTGCGCGCTGCCTCAGACCTCGCCATCCATCCAGCGATCCAGCCAGGCGGCGGTGACCAATGCCGCATCGAGTGTCATTTCGCCCAGTCGGGCGGCGGCCTCATCGGCATCAAGGAGTTCAAAGCCGTCGACCTCGCCATCGGTATTGATAGGCACAAAGTCGGGCGGCAGGGCGAGGTCAAAGCAGTAGAGCATTTCGTCGTGTATGCCATCCGGCTCGCGGCGCTGGCTGCGCAGCACGCCGGCGGGACGAGCCAGCAAGGCCAGGCGGGTGGGGATCCCGGCCTCTTCGGCCAGTTCGCGCAACAGGCAGTCGCGTACGGTTTCCCCGGCGGCAATACCGCCCGCGGTCATATTGTCCAGCCTGCCGGGGTCCACGGCTTTGTGCAGGGCGCGACGGGCAATCCAGATGCCGCCGTCTTCGATGTAACCATTCACGTGGACGGCGCGGCTGCAAAGACCCAGCGGGCGGAAGGCAGCGCGCTCGAGTGAGAACCGCACCCGTCCCCAGTCATCCACCCAGTCATAGGCTTCATCGCGCCATCCCTGAATCCAGCCCTCACCCCGCAGAACCTCGGCCAGACACTGCAAGGCGTGGGATCGCCCCAGCGGGCCACCGAGCGCGCGGCTCAGGGTCAGGCCGTCGTCACTTTCTTCAAACAGGCCGCTCTCGCGCAGGCGTGAGGCCATGGCAGGGCTCACCCAACCGGCCAGCGTGCCTTCTACCAGCCAACCCGTAAGCCCGGCCGGGTCGAAGCGGGGGTACTGGCTACGCCAGGTCTGAAGCGAGTCCTGCAGGGCAGTGACGGTCATCGGCGACTCCGCAGCGGGGGCGAGGGTTTGCTTGGGCTGATACCAATATATTTGCTGATCAGCCGCTCGGTGTCACCGGTCTCGTTGAGCTGGCGTATGGCGGCGCTCAGTCTTGCCAGGGTGTCGGCGGGCAAAGTGGGGTTGGCATAGACGCTGACATCGGTGCTCAGGAACACGAAGGGCTCGGCAAAGCGATGCATATCAATGCCGCTGGAGTGGGCGGCGGCATTCAGCGAACCCGCTTCACCGCACAGTCCATCCAGGCGCCCTGCCTGGAGCATGCGCAGGCCCTGGCTGATATCGGTGAGTTCATAAACCCGCATGCCCTGCCGGCTCAGCACCGGACAGGAGTGGTTGAGCCGCCCGATCAGATAGGGGCGAAATTCGGCCAGCGCGCGGGGGGTTAGCCCGAGTTCCGGGCGATACACCACGACGCCCTCAAACCGCCAGACCCTGCCAAGGTTGATCATGCCCGCCTTGGTATCCAGCGAGACACTGGTAATCGCCAGATCAAGCTGCTTGCGCTCCAGCATGGCGTACAGCCTTGCGGTAGGTAGCAAGGTGTTGCGGGTCGGCACGCCGGCAACTTCGCCGATGCGGTTACCCAGCAAGAAGAACGCGCCATCCGGGCGACCCTTGGTCGTGAGATAGCCATAGGGGGCCACATCCAGCGTGCCGAGCCGCAGGGGCTTGTCGGCAGCCTGGGTGACGCCGAGCAGCGCGACGCAAAAGATCAGCAGTGTGCGCAGCATGAGGCGGCTGGTTCTCCTTTTTCTGCTTTATAAACCAGAAGTCACTGCCGCTGCGATGCTGGACCGATAACGGGTGTGGCATGTCTGCCATCCGTCATGGTGGATGGGTCGGGTGGGATCAGGCCTTGAGCAGCTCTTCGCGACCGGACAGCCAGCGATCCAGATGCGCTTCCACCACCGCCGGGTGATGATCGAGCAGCGTGCCGGCCACATCGCGCGCCTGCTCCAGCAGCACGGTATCGCGCTCCAGATCGGCAAAGCGCAGCATGGGCACGCCCGACTGACGCGCACCCAGAAATTCGCCGGGACCACGGATGCGCAGGTCTTCGCGGGCGATCAGGAAGCCATCAGTGGTTTCGAAAATCACTTTGAGCCGCTGCTTGGCCACTTCGCCCAGCGGCGCGCTGTATAGCAGGATGCAGCTCGACTCGAGCGCACCCCGGCCCACGCGGCCACGCAGCTGGTGAAGCTGCGCCAGGCCCATGCGCTCGGCATGTTCGATCACCATCAGCGTCGCGTTCGGCACATCCACGCCGACCTCGATGACGGTGGTGGCCACCAGTACCTGTACCTCGTTGCGCGCAAACGCCGCCATCACTTCGGCCTTTTCGGCCGGCTTGAGGCGGCCATGGACGAGGCCGACGCGGTATTCAGGCAGGGATTCGGACAGCGCGACGTGCGTGTCGATGGCGGTTTGCAGCTCCAGTGCTTCGCTCTCTTCGATCAGCGGGCAGACCCAGTAGACCTGCCGGCCCTCGCTGCATACCTTGCGTACCTGTTCGACCATTTCCTCGCGGCGCGCATCGTTGACCAGCCGGGTCTTGATCGGCGTGCGGCCCGGTGGGAGCTCGTCGATCACGCTGACGTCGAGGTCGGCATAGAAGCTCATCGCCAGCGTGCGCGGAATCGGCGTGGCCGACATCATCAGCTGGTGCGGCGAGCCGCCCTTGCCGCGCAGCGCCAAGCGCTGGTGCACGCCAAAGCGGTGCTGTTCGTCCACGATAGCGAGACCCAGCCGCGCAAAGCTGACGGATTCCTGGAATAGGGCATGGGTGCCTACTGCCAACCAGGCCTCGCCCGATTCGACGCGCGCAATGGCCGCGGCCTTGGCGGCGGGCTTGAGGGAGCCTGCGAGCCAGACGACCTCGATACCTAGCGGTGCCAGCCACTGGCTGAGTTTTTTGTAGTGCTGTTCGGCGAGGATTTCGGTCGGTGCCATCAGCGCAGCCTGGTGGCCGGCTTCAATTGCATCCAGTGCCGCCAGTGCGGCAACAATGGTCTTTCCTGCGCCCACATCGCCTTGCAGTAAGCGCTGCATCGGATGTGTGCTGGCCAGATCGTGGCGGATTTCCGCGAGCACCTTGGTCTGCGCGCCGGTCAGACCGAACGGCAGGGATGCCAGCAGCTGCTGCGCCAGCAGGCCGGTGGCACGCAGGCTCGGCGCGGTCTGTTCGCGGCGGCGTCGGTAGGCAAGGCGCATCGACAGCTGCTGCGCCAGCAGCTCATCGAACTTGAGGCGCAGCCAAGCGGCGTGGGTGCGTTCGGACAGTGCGCGCTGCGCCGTATCGGGCGTGGGCTGGTGCAGCAGGCGCACGGCGGCGTCAAACGGCATCAGGCCCAGATCGTGGCGGAGCACCTCGGGCAGTGTGTCGTCGAGCACGCAGTGGTTGAGTGCCTGGTTTACCAGCTTGCGCAGCGGCGGCTGGGCGAGGCCGTTGACGGTGGGGTAGATGGGGGTCAGCGCCTCGGCCAGCGGGGTTTCACTGCCCACGCTGCGCACCTTGGGGTGCACCATCTCTTCGCCAAAAAAGCCGCGGCGGATTTCGCCCAGCAAACGCACGCGCTTGCCCTCGGCGAGCTGCTGTTGCTGGTTGGGGTAGAAATGCAGCAGGCGCACGAACAGCTCGCTGCTGCCATCGCTGATGCGGGCAACGAGCTGACGGCGCGGTCGGAAGGTGATGTCGGCGTGCTCGACGGTACCTTCCACCATCACCGGCACGCCCATGGGCGCATCGGCAATCGTGTACAGATGAGTTTCGTCCTCGTAACGCAGCGGCAGGTGCAGCACCAGATCAAACGGCTGGCGGATGCCCAGCTTGGCCAGACGGCTGGCGACGGCCTTGGGCAGCTTGGCGAAATCCAGACTCATGCTGCCGTGATGCTGGTGACGCGGGCCACGCCTGCCTGCGTGCGCCAGCGGATGTTCAGATCGTAAAGCTGCATGCCGTAGTCACGATCCGGGTCGTCGGCATAGCCGGGACGCGGGTCTTGCGCAAGCACTTCGGCGATCAGCTGGCGCAGCTTGGGCAGGCGCTGTGCTTGTTCAAGCAGGGTGACTTCTGCAGCCGGGTCGAACACGACGGTAAGCGGCTGGCTGCCATCGTCGGCATAGCCGTTGCCCGCGTCGGCAATCGCGTCGGCGTAACCGAGGTAGGGCTTGAGATCGAGCACAGGCGTGCCGTCGAGCAGGTCGATACCGGCAAGATGGATGCGTACGCCGCCATCGGTATCAATACCGGCGAGGCGTGCGACCGACAGGCCGATGGGGTTGGGGCGGAAGGTCGAGCGTGTGGCAAACACGCCGACCCGGCGGTTGCCGCCCAGCTTGGGGGGGCGCACTGTGGGTCGCCAACCTTGCGCGGCGGTTTCGTGAAAGACGAACAGCACCCACACATGGCTGAAGGCATCGAGCCCGCGCACGGTATCGGGGTGGTCATAGGGCGGCAGCAGATGCAGCGTGGCCTCGGAACTGGGCGCGAGACCGGGCTGGCGCGGAATCGCAAACTTCTCGCGGTAACAGCTTTCGATCCGGCCGATGGCCTGCATGTGCCAGTTCATGGCTGTTCGCTCAATAGCTGATTGAGTGGGTCGCGGCGCGTGGCATCCATCTGCGCCAGCCTCAGTGCCGAGCGCGCCAGCGTGCGGTAGACGGCACCTACCTGAGCGTCTAGCGCGTTGGTGGCAGTGAGCTGCCGCGCGACCGTGTCGATGTCGCCGCGCGCTACCGGGCCGGTCAGCGCGGCGGCCGGGGGGAGCCGGTCCAGATTGGCCAGTGTGCCGTCGATCAAGGGGCGCAGGGCCGGCCAGGCTTGTTCGCGCGCGACGCCGGCAGCGGCCATGCAGTGCAGGGCGTGGTCCATCAGCGCGACCAGATCGTTGCAGGCCAGCACGGCGGCGGCGTGGTAGAGCGTCTTGTGCGCCGGATCGATGCGGAAACAGTGCGCACCCAGCGCGGCGTGCAGCGGTTCAAGCACAGCCAATGCTTCATCATCGCCTTCGCAGCCGCAATGGGTGCCAGCCAACGTATTGGCAGCGGTGGCAAACGAGCGTAGTGGATGCACGCTGGCAATCAGCAGGCCGCGTGCGCGCAAAGGGTTGAGTTCGCTACTGGCGAGCGCGCCGCTGGCATGCCAGACAATGCGCCCGGCTTGCAGCTGCGGATTGCGCGCCAGAGCGGTGGCGGTTTGCGCCAGTGCGGCGTCGGGCGTGGCGATCAGCGTGAGGTCGGCGGTGGGCAGGTTGGCCAAGGTGCAGGCCATGCCTGTCCCCAGTTTGTCGACAGCGGCGTGAGCGCCGGACTCATCTCGGCTGGCCACAGCCTGCAGGCTCACCAAGCCGGCAGCATGCAGCATGCCGGCAAGGCTGAACCCCAGCTTGCCGGGGCCGATCAGGTTCAGGGTAGGGAGTTGCATGGCAGCGTGCTGCGTCGGGAGGCTATCGATGTAACCGGATTATGCACATCTCGGCGAAAGAACGCTTGTTCACCAATCTGGATAACTGCGTCGCAGCGGCGAGCCGTTTGCCGTCTGGCGGTCAAAAAGTGCCCTGCGAAGAAAGCCTTAGCGCAATATCAGCGCATCGTCATATAATTCCATCGTCATTCCGCACCCGGTTTCTGGAGTTGCTTATGAGGTCCTCAGTCTGCCTGTCTCTCTGCTTGGCGCTGCTATTGCCCACGTCGGCACTGGCTGCCAAGGTGTATCAATGGAAAGACGCCAATGGCAACGTGGTGTTCTCGGATCAGCCGCCACCGGGTCAGCAAACCAAGCCGCGTGATGTGAAAACCAATGTGATCCAGACCAGCGGTGGCACCTTCTCGACCCGCGAGGCCATCCGCAAGAATCCAGTGATCCTGTGGAGCAATAACTGCGGGCAAAACTGCGACGAAGCCCGCTCCCTGCTGGCCAAGCGCGGCGTACCTTACAGCCTGCGCAACCCGCAATCGAGTGATGCCGAGGCCGATCAGCTGAAGAAGATTGCTGGCGATCTGATCGTGCCGGTCCTGCAAGTGGGGGACAAGGTGCTCAAGGGCTTCCAGGATGCCAACTGGGATTCGGCGCTGGACGCTGCCGGGTATGGCAAGCAGGCCGACCCCACCCTCAAGGATGCGCAGCCGGCAGCACCGAAGGCGGGCTCGCAAGGTGCCGCCGCCTCGTCGACGACCAAGCCCTGATCAGCGGCTTTATGGAACGCATAAAACGGCGGATGATTCCGCCGTTTTGCTTTTATTGGGGATTGCCATGCAGATTGCCACCTGGAATGTGAACTCGCTCAAGGTCCGCTTGCCACAGGTGCTCGAATGGCTGGCTTCGCGCCCCGAGCTGACCGTGCTGGCCTTGCAGGAAACCAAGCTCGAAGACCATGCCTTTCCCAAGGCGGAGATCGAGGCTGCCGGTTTTCACGTCGCCTTCATCGGCCAGAAAACCTACAACGGCGTGGCACTGATCTCGCGCTTGCCGCTGGCGGAAGTGCAATTCAATCTGCCCAATTACCCGGACGAACAGAAGCGCGTCATCACTGCCACCGTGGGTGGAGTGCGGGTGATCGGTGCCTATGTGGTCAACGGTCAGGCACTCGATTCGGAAAAGTATCCGTACAAGCTGGCCTGGATAGATGCGTTGATTGCCTATGTGCGTGAGCAACTGGCGCAGTACCCGCAGCTGGCACTGGTTGGCGATTTCAATATCGCGCCGGAAGACCGCGACGTGCACGACCCGGCCAAGTGGGCCAACGATGTACTGGTCAGCCCGCCTGAGCGTGAGCGTTTCCAGACCTTGATCGGCCTGGGGCTGGTGGACAGCTTCCGCCTGTTTGAACAAGCCGAGAAAAGCTTCAGCTGGTGGGATTACCGGATGATGGGCTTCCGCCGCAATGCGGGTCTGCGTATCGACCATGTGTTGCTGTCGCAAGCGCTGGCCGCGCGCTGCACGGCCTGCGAGATCGACAAGGCACCACGCCGGGTCGAGCGGCCCAGCGACCATGCGCCGGTGATCGCGACGCTGGCCGACTGAGCCTTGGCCCCTTACTGCACCGAGTAACCACGCCCTTCCAGGCAAGCCCGCTCGGCCCGCAGCAAATCATCCCAGGCTTTTTCCAGCGCCTGCCCACGCAGACCGGACGGGATTTCCTCGGGGTCGAAATCGGTCTGGCGTACTGCCCAGCGCCGACATTCATAACGATCCAGGGCCTGCTGCTTGTCGTCCTGGCCTTTGAGCGGGTAGGCAAACAGCTCGCGGTCGCCGTCACGCTCGTCATCCTCGTCTTCACGATATGCAGAGACCACGGGCGGCGGTACCACCACATAGGTATCGGTATCCCGCTGCAAATAGGCATCGTTGATCACGTAATACACGGCGCCACCGAGCCAGAGTGTGCGATGGCCCGGGGGCAGCACGCGCACGCGCTTACCGATGTACCAACCATGATTGGGCCAGTAACCGTGCGGATGCTGGACGACCACGGGCGGACGGTGATCCGGGCGATTGCCATGGATGTGCCCCTTGCCCGGGTGCTCAGGCTTGACCACCGGTGGCCGCTCGAACGGCGGACGGCCTTGTGGCGGCGGTGTTTGAGGGGGCTGCGGTCGAGCCGGTGGTTGCGCCACAGGGGGCTGGGCCGGTGCGTTCGGTTCGATACGCAAAGGCTTGGCCCGATCATAGTGATGCGGGCCGTCGGCGGCCTGGGCCGGTATGGTGAGGGCGAGCACGACGGCAAGGCAAAGCGGTGAGCGCATGGGGTTTCCAGTCAGCAGCGAATGAGGGCGTGTTCGATGCAGATCATTGAACACGCCCATGCCTGTCTGATTGCTTAACGCAGCGCGCGTAGGGGTGGTGTACGCAGTACCCTGTGCAGCAATGGCGCTGCCGCCAGCCGGGCGGCGAGTGCCCCGGCCACCATGCCCACGGGTAAGAGCCACCAGCTGACCCCCGCATTGAGCGAGAACAGCAGCACGGCAGCGCCCGCACCAATCACCAGCGCCGCGCCGGCCGCCAGCAAGCCGGCCAGCCCGCCCACCAGCAAAAGCTCCGCGCTGACCGCCTGACCCACCACCTTGCGCGATGCGCCCAGCGTACGCAGGATTGCGGCTTCGCGTTTACGCTCGTCGTGCGTGGACAGCGTTGCGGCATACAGCACCGCAATGCCGGCGGCCAGACTGAACGCGAACACCACTTCCACGGCCGCCAATACCCGGTCGAGCACGCTCTTCACCTCGCGCAGGATCACCGACACATCGATCACCGTGAGGTTGGTGAATTCGCGCGAGAGTTTGTTCGCGAATGCATTCTGGCTGGCGGGCAGATAGAAGCTGCTTACGTAGCTGGCAGGCTGATCCTTGAGCAGCGCCTGGCTACCCACCACAAAGAAGTTCACCCGGAACGAATCCCAATCGACCTTGCGCAGGCTGCGCACCGGCGCGGTGAACTCGCTGCCGGCTATGTCGAAACTCAGCGTATCGCCCACCTTGATGCCCAGCGATTTGGCGAGCCCTTCCTCCACCGTCCAGCCGGGTTCATCCTCCTTGAGCGGCGTACCGGCGACGATGCGGTTGTCCTCACGCAGGGTGATGCCCGAGGAGAGATTGAACTCGCGCTCGGCCAGACGCTTGGCACGCTCGTCCTGATAGCCCTCCACCTGCACCGGCTTGCCGGCAATGGCCTTGAGGCGGGCGCGGATCATCGGTGCGAACTCGGGGGCTTTGAGGCCGGCTCCGACAAAGCGCGCGGCAATGGGCGCGCGCTGTTCGGGCTGCACGTTGATCATGAAGCGGTTCGGCGCATCGGCAGGTAGCGAGCGCTCCCATGAAGCGAGCAGGTCGCCGCGAACCACGGTGAGCAACATCAGTGCCATCAGGCCCAGCGACAAGGCGACGATCTGCGCCACGCTCAAACCACGCCGACGCGCCACATTGGCGAGGCCAAAGCGCCAGCCGGCACTGGCCGGCAGCGGCAGGCGCGGGGTGATCCATACCAGCAGCCAGGCCGCCAGCGTGGCCACGGCCACGGTGCCGGCGAGTCCGCCCAGCGTCAGCCCCGCAAGTTTGCTGTCGCCGGCTTGCCAGGCAATCAGGCCGCCCAGCGTGACCGCACCCAGACCGAACGCCAGCCAGGCATTGCCCGGCGGTGTGGCATCGCGGCGCAGTACCCGCAGCGGCGAGACGCCACGCAGGCGCAGCAGCGGCGGCAGGCAGAAGCCGAACAGCAGGGTGATGCCGACGGCAGCCCCCGCCAGTGCCGGCAGTGGCCCGGCCGGTGGCAGGGCGGTTTCGAACATGCCGGCGAGCACGTGGGCCAGTGCGAACTGGGTCAGCCAGCCTGCGGCCAAGCCCACTGCCACCGAGATCAGCGCGAGGAGTACGTACTGGCGCAGGAACAGTCCCACGATATCGCGCTGGGTCAGCCCCAGCGTGCGCAACAGCGCCACGCCATCGAGGTGGCGATCCACATAGCGGCGGGCCGCCAGCGCAATCGCAGCGGCAGCCATGAATACGCTGATCAGGGCCGACAGGCGCAGGAAGCGCTCAGCACGGTTCAGCGAGGTGTTGATCTCAGGCCGTGCCTCGCGCACGTCTTCGAGCCGCTGGCCGCGTTGCAGGCGTGGCTTGAGCCAATCGCGCATCGCGGTCACTTCATCCGCCTCGCCGGCAATCAGCATGCGGTAGCGGATGCGGCTGCCGGGCTGGATCAGGCCGGTCTCGGCGAGATCGGCGTCGCTGAGCAGGGCACGCGGGATGAAGTTGTACAGGTCCATCGCGCCATCGGGTTCACGCGCCAGCACATCGGCCAGTAAGAACACCTTGTTGCCGAGCTGGACCTTGTCGCCCGGCTTGAGCGCCAGCGCGTCGAACAGACGCTGGTCGGCCCACAGGCTGCCGCGCGGCGGGCCACCGGCGACTTTCACTTCCTTGCCATCGCGCAGCAGGCGCACATCGCCACGCAAGGGGTAGGTGCTGGATACCGCCTTGAGCGTGGAGAGCTGCGCGCCGTCTGGCGTCTGCGCCATGCTCGGGAAGGTGGCGGTGGCACCGCGTTGCAGGCCACGCCGGTCGGCCTCGGCAATGAATTCGGCCGGGATGGGCAAGTCGGCATTGAGTACCAGATCGGCGGCCAGCAACTGGTCGGCCTCGCGCTGCAAAGCCTGACCCACTCGGTCGGTAAAGAAACCCACGCTGCTCATGGCGGCGATGGCCACGACCAGCGCTACGGCCATCACGGTCAGTTCACCGGCGGTCAGATCGCGCTTGAGCCAGCGCCAGGCGAGTCCCCAGCCTTTCATGGTTTGGCACCCCACGGGGCAGGCGGCAGGGCCACGGCTTGGGTGAGATCGAAGTCCACCCGGAAGCGACGCTCACCGCGCTGCAGGCGATAGCTGAACCGTTCACCCGGTACGACCTCCACACGCCACACATTGGTCGCGGCGGCCGGAATCAGCTTGGCGGTGTGTGCATCGGCCGGGAAGGCTTGCAGCGTATCGGTGCCCGCGTCGCTGGTGTCGCCACCGTACTGGGTGACGGCATCCTCGCTGCCATCGGCATGACGATGATCGTGCTTGAGGCGCAGACCGGTATCGGTGCGGCTGATCACCCAGGTGCGCGAATGGTCGTCACCGACATGAAAGGGCACGCGAACCACCGTATCGCCGCATTCACGCACATGCATCACCAGTTTCTTGTCGGCAAAGGTTTTGTCGCTGGTATTGCCTTCGACCAGCTTGCCCTCGAAGGCCTTGCCGCACAGGCTGGCCAGGTTTTTCAGGAAGCGGTCGGCGGGCTGCTCAGCCGAGAGGGCCGGGGTGGCGAGCGCGGCGCTCAGGATCGCAATACGCAGTGTGGAACGCATGAAGGTGCCTCGTTGTTCTGGTTGTTCGGTTGGGCGCGACTAGATGCCGGCGCGTTCGATGACCTTGCCGGCCGCAAGACGCAGCCGCGCACCGCAGCGAGCGGCCAGGCGCTCGTCGTGGGTAACCAGTACCAGCGTGGTGCCAGCCTCGGCATTCAGTTCGAACAGCAGATCGATGATGCGCTCGCCGGTCTGCGTATCCAGATTGCCCGTGGGCTCATCGGCAAACAGCAGTTTGGGCCGGGTGACAAAAGCCCGCGCGAGCGCCACACGCTGCTGCTCGCCGCCCGAGAGCTCCTTGGGGCGATGCTGGATGCGGTGGCCCAGACCGACTCGCTCCAGCAATGCCGCCGCCTCGTTGCGCGCATTGCGCTCTCCGCGCAGTTCCAGCGGCAGTGCCACGTTATCAAGGGCCGTCAGTGCCGGCAGCAGCTGGAACGACTGGAATACAAAGCCCACATGCTGGCCGCGCAGCAGCGCCCGACCGTCTTCATCGAGTGTGCTCAGCGATTGGCCGGCCAGCGTCACCGTACCCATGCTCGGCGTATCCAGCCCCGCCAGCAGGCCCAGCAAGGTGGACTTGCCCGACCCGGACGCGCCGACGATGGCGAGGCTGGCCCCGGCTGGCAACTGGAAACCAACGCCATCGAGGATGGTCAGCAACTCTGAATCAAAGCCGACTTGCCTGGTGAGCCCTTCGGCCACCAGAATCGGCGCGGGCCCGGTCGATGCGGGCGAACTGACTTCGGAGTGGACTGTGGTGAAATCGGGCGTATCGCGCATGGTGTTCGGGCTTCTGTTGTTGTTCGGTTTGTCGGCAAGCGTCTGGGCTGCGCCCAAGACGCTGCTGGTGCTGGGCGACAGCCTCTCGGCCGGTTACGGCATCCGCATCGAGCAGGCTTGGCCCAGCCTGATGCAGCAAAAACTCGGCAAGGACTGGCAGGTCGTCAATGCCAGCGTATCAGGTGAAACCACGGCGGGTGGATTGACGCGCCTGCCGGCCGCGCTCAAGCAGCACAAGCCGGCCGTGGTGCTGGTCGAACTCGGTGCCAACGATGGCCTGCGCGGCTTGCCGGTGGAGGCCGCCAAGCTGAACCTGAGCACCATCATCGAACAATCACGCAAGGCCGGCGCGCGCGTGGGGCTGATCGCCATCCGCCTGCCGCCCAACTTTGGCGGTGCTTACACGACAAAGTTCGATGCCATGTTCCGCGAGCTGGCCAAACAGCACAAGTTACCCGCCCCGCCGTTCCTGCTCGATGGGATCGCCGAGCATCCGGAAATGTTCCTGCCGGATCAATTGCACCCCACGGCGGCGGCCCAGCCCAAGGTGCTGGCGAATGTGTGGCCCTTGGTGCAGACGCTGACGAAGCGTTGAGCCAGCTTCAAGCAAAAGGCCCGCAATCAGCGGGCCTTTTGCTTGGGGGCACGGGTAATCAGTTCTGGCCGTCGTGCTTCTGGCGCTTGATGGCACGGCTTTCCTTGTTGAGTGCGTGGTGCAGGCGGGCGCGCTCGGCGCGGGTCACGGTGCCGTCGGCCTTCATGTGGGCTTCACGCGCCTCGATACGGTCGTCGCGGCGTTCCAGGCGATTGGCTTCGCGTTCGGTCAGTTCACCCGAGGCAATGCCTTGTTCGATGCGGTGTTCCTGTTTGGCTTGGCGCTTGTCCACGCGCGGCGTGTTATCGCCGGCGAAGGCGGGCAGGGTGAAGGCCAGTGTGGCGAGGGCGGCGAAAGCAGTGGTGCGGTTCACGGTGTGCTCCTGGGTAGGCAAGTTGCCGGCGCGGCCGGTGTGACGCCGTTATAGCGAGGCCTGTCTGCCCGATGCACGCGTTTGCAACGCTTTTTTACACGGCTTACAGCAATGTGCAGGCCGCATGAACTGCGCAACGTCTGCTCGATATAATCCACACCATGACCCTGCCTTCGTCAGCGCTCTCGCGCATGCCGCCTACCACCAGTGCTGCCTATGTGCTGACGCTGCTCGATGTGGCCGAGCGGCAGGGGGCAGCGCGGCAGGCCATGTTAAAGGCATCGGGGATAGCCGATGCGGAGTTGGTCGATCCGCTCGCCCGGATCGAACTGACGGCGCTGGTGCGATTGTTTGAAGCGGCAGCCGAGCAGACCGGCAATGCACGCATCGGCCTCGACTTCGGGCTGGCCGTGCGGCCATCGAGCTACAGCGGTCTGGGCTATGTGGCCATGACCTGCGCCACCTTGCGCGACGCGATTGCGCTGATCCCGCGTTTTGGCCGACTGGTGTTCGATACCGACGCCACCTGCTCCGAACTGGTAGAGACACCCGGTCGGGCGATGCTGGTGGAGCGTGTGCTCAATCAGGCACATCCCTCCTGCATCGGGCTGTCGGAAGCGGTGCTGGCCGGTTGGGTCAGCTTTGGCCGCTGGCTTACAGGCCGCGACGAGGCGCCGCTGGAGATACACATCCGCGAAGCGGCACCGGCCGATACCGCCGCGTACCAGCAGCTGTTCCGCTGCCCGGTGCGCTTTGGCATGAGCGATAACGCACTGGTGTTCCCGCCCAGTTTTCTCGACCTGCCCGTGCGCGATGCCGACCCGCTGCTGCACCGTGCCATGCTGCAAGCCGCCGAAGCGCAGCTCGACCGCGCGTTTGCCGGCCTCTCGCTCAAGCATCGTGTGCGTTTGTTGCTTGATGAGCTGCTGCCATTGGGCGAGGCGCGGCTGGAGCAGGTCACCGCACGGCTGGGGATGTCGGAACGCACCTTGCAGCGGCGGCTGGCGGAAGAGGGCTGCAGCTTCACCGGCCTGCTGGATGGTTTGCGCCGGGAGCTGGCGCAACGCTATTTGCAGGAACCGACGCTAGGGCTGGCGGATGTGGCGCAGCGGCTGGGTTTTGCGGAGCAGAGTTCGTTCAGCCACGCGTTCCGCGATTGGCAAGGATGCTCGCCTTTGGAGTACCGCCAAGCGTTGCGTCAGGCAAACTGACGCGTCCCGACAAACGGCTGGCGGCGCACAACAAGCCACGGACGAACGGTTGCGACTAGCATGACGGGATAACGTCAAACTGGTTCGTCATGCTCAATCCCATCGTTTACGCCGTTCCGGTCTTCCTGTTGCTGATCCTGATCGAGCTTGCCGTCGGCTACCGCCGTGGCTTGCTGGCCTATCGTGGCGCGGACTTTGTTTCCAGCATGAGTCTGGGCATCTTCAGCCAGCTCACCGGGGTGTTCACCAAGGTGGTCGGCGTGACCATGTACGCGCTGGCTTACGACAATCTGGCCCTGTTTGCACTGCCGCAGAACGCCATCTGGGTCTGGATTGGCGCCCTGGTGCTGTATGACTTTCTCTATTACTGGCTGCACCGCATGGGCCACGAGGTCAACATCCTCTGGGCCGCTCACGTGGTGCATCACTCCAGCGAGGAATACAACCTGAGCACGGCGCTGCGCCAGACCAGCACGGGCTTTTTGCTGGGCTGGATCTTCTATCTGCCCATGGCTGTGCTGGGCGTGCCGCCGCTGGTATTCGTGGTGGTGGGGCTGATCGATCTGCTGTACCAGTTCTGGGTGCATACGCGCCAGATCGGCAAACTGGGCTGGTTTGACCGTGTGTTCGTGTCGCCATCGAATCATCGTGTGCATCACGGCCAGAACGATTACTGCCTCGATCGCAACTATGGCGGCATCCTGATCATCTGGGACCGCCTGTTCGGCACTTTTGTGGAAGAGCGCGACGACGAAGAGATCGTCTACGGCATCCGCGGCCAGCTCGGCACCTGGAGCCCGCTGCGCGCCAATCTGCATGTGTATGGTGATCTGCTGCGCGATAGCCGGCTGGCCGATAACTGGCTCGACCGCATCAAGGTCTGGTTCATGGATCCGGGCTGGCGCCCGGCCTCGGCCATCGCCAAAGCCCCCAAAGCCGATTACGACATCCACCGATTCCAGCGCTACGCACCCGCCTTGCCCAAGGGCATGGCGTTGTACGCGCTGAGCCAGTTTGTGCTGGTGCTGGTGCTGGCCATTCATTTCCTGATCGTGCAGCCACTGGTGAGCCTGAGTGCGGCGGCCCTGTATGCCGGCCTCTTGATGGGTTCGCTTTGGACACTGGCGGCGCTGCTTGAAAATCGGCGCAGCGGCATCGTGGCGGAATGGCTACGTCTGGCGTTGTTTGCCGGCATCGTGCTGATCTGGGGCGCGTGGTTTGGCGTCGCCCAACTGGGCATGCCCATCATGGTGACCACACTGGCGCTAGCGCTGGGTAGCGCGATCTGGCTACTGCGTATAGTGCGACAGCCTGAACTGACAACGGCCGCCGCAGCCTGATGGCTGGCGTTTACAGCGCCGTCTCCGACGGTGTGCTGGCGTTGGTTGCCCTGCTGGTGGCGTATCGTTGTCTGCGCAATGCCTTGCAGGCGCCTGCGGCGGGCTTCGCACTTATCGGCACGGCAGCTTTGGTGGGTAGCATGCGTTATGGCGGCTTCACGGCGGTGCTGCCCTTGCACCAGTTGCTGTCGTCTTGGGCGGGCTGGAGCGGTTTGCTGCTTGTGGCGCTGTATGGCGCGCATCGGCGTGCGGTCGGCATTTTGCTGGTCGTTGGCTTGGGTTTGGCGGTATTGGGATTGGGCGGGCAGATCCAGCTGGCGACCAATGTGCTGGCCTTGGCGATACTGATCGCTCGTGCTTATCGCTTGCGCGCGCAACAGTTCTCGTCGGCACTCGCGGGTTCGTTCGGTTTTACCGTGGCTGGCCTGGTGGTGGGCACCCAAGGTAGCTGGGGCGGCATGGCGCGGCTCGATCTCTACCACCTGATGATCGCGCTGGCGGTGATCTCGCTGTACAGATCGCTGCCGAAGAAGACGGCGGTTTAGCGCGTTAGAATGGCGGCCTGAACCGGATTGTTGGCCGCCATGACTCCCTCGCATTACCTGAATCTGGCGCAGCTTGAGGCTGCGCTGTCTGTTACCGCCATCGGCGATCACGCTGCCGCCTTGCAGGCGCGTGCCACTAGTGCGAGCTGTGTAGTTACCGAAGCGGATCTGTACGCCTACCGCGTGCCCGAGCTGGGCGAGAACGGTGCCTGTTCCTTGCCCGACCAGTTGGCCGCCGCGCCGTATGATTTGGCCGCCACGCTCGGCGGTATCGCACCAGACACCACGCAAAAGCTGCAAGCCTTGCATGCATTGGTCGCGCAGATTGTTGCCGATACGGGCTGCGGCTGGCTGGGCATCTATCAAACGCGCGATGTGGCCGGCGGCAAGGCGCTGGTCAAGCTCGCTTACGCCGGCAAACCCAGCCGCGCCGAATTCCCGCTCACGGCCGAGTTTGCCGAACACTCGAACAATAGCGCCGTCGGCCTCTCGGGCCGTGGCCGCATCATCAGTGACGTGGGCAGCTACGTGGCCGAGGGCGGTGCCTATTACACCTGCGACGCCGAGGTGCAGAGCGAGGCCTGCCTGCCATTGTTCGCGGATGATGGCCGCATCGTGGGCATCATCGATGCCGAAGATAACCGGCAGGGATTCTTTACGGACGATGTGTTGGCGCGGCTGGTGGCGCTATGCCTGGTTGCCCCTGGGCACCTGCCCGATTGATTGGGTGATTCGGCAATGAAAAACGGCACCCTGATGGTGCCGTTTTTCATTGTGCGGAAGGCCCTGCTTAGCGCTTGCTGCTACGCCACATCAACACTGCGCCGATCACGATCATCGGCAGGCTCAGCCACTGGCCCATGCTCAAGCCCAGTTGCAGCAGGCCGAGGAAGTTGTCGGGCTCGCGGGCGAATTCGGCGATGAAGCGGCAGCTGCCGTAGCCGATCAGGAACAGGGCCGAGACTTGGCCCGTGCGGCGCGGTTTGCTCGAATACAGCCACAGCACCACGAACAGCAGCAGGCCTTCGAGGGCGAACTGATAGAGCTGCGAAGGATGGCGCGGGCTCTGGTCAACCAGCGGGAAAATCATCGCCCAGGGCGCATCCATGCCGGTGACGCGGCCCCACAGCTCGCCATTGATGAAGTTGCCCATGCGGCCAGCCGCCAGACCCAGCGGAACCAATGGCGCGACGAAGTCGCCCACTTCCAGAAAGCTGCGGCCGGTTTTACGGCCGAACAGCCACAGGGCGACCAGTACGCCGATCAGGCCGCCGTGGAAGGCCATGCCGCCTTCCCAGATCTTGAAGATATCGAGCGGATGGCTCAGATAGAACGCGGGCTTGTAGAACAGCACATAGCCGAGCCGCCCACCGAGAATCACGCCGAGCACGCCGTAGAACAGCAGATCGTCGAGCTGTGCCTTGGTCCAGCCCGATGCGGGGCGCTGCTTGATACGGCGGCTGCCGAGCACCAGGAACAGCACGAAAGCGACCAGGTACATCAGCCCGTACCAGCGGATGGACAGCGGGCCGAGGTGGATGGCAACCGGGTCGATCTGGGGGTGGATCAGCATGACAATTCCGCTAATAGCTAAGAGCCGGCGATTATAGCCGGGCCGGTCGTGATTGCTGATTTTTCAGGCTACAATCGTCGGCCTGACACGGCGAACGTCACGTGCCCATATCCGGGCCATTACCGCGCCGCCCGCTGCCCACCCCGCAGCCGCGCGCGACACCGTTTGCTACCCGCATCACCGGGCCGTCGATCCCGTTACGTACTCTGGATTCCGCAGCATGCCCGCATACCGCTCCCGCACCACGACCCACGGCCGCAACATGGCCGGCGCCCGCGCCCTGTGGCGCGCCACCGGCATGAAGGATGGTGATTTCGACAAGCCCATCATCGCCATTGCCAACTCGTTCACCCAGTTCGTACCCGGCCATGTGCACCTGCACAACCTGGGCCAGCTGGTCGCGCGTGAAGTCGAGCGTGCCGGCGGCGTAGCAAAAGAATTCAATACGATCGCCGTGGACGACGGCATCGCCATGGGCCACAGCGGCATGCTGTACTCGCTGCCCAGCCGCGAGCTGATTGCCGATTCGGTCGAATACATGGTCAATGCCCACTGCGCCGATGCGCTGGTATGCATTTCCAACTGCGACAAGATCACCCCCGGCATGCTGATGGCGGCGCTGCGTCTCAACATCCCCGTCGTGTTCGTGTCCGGCGGCCCGATGGAGGCCGGCAAGGTCAACTGGAACGGCACCACCCGCAAGCTCGATCTGGTCGATGCCATGGTTGAAGCAGCCAACGACAAGGTCAGCGATGAAGAAGTCGCCGCCGTCGAGCGCAGCGCGTGTCCGACCTGCGGTTCGTGCTCGGGCATGTTCACCGCCAACTCGATGAACTGCCTGACCGAAGCGCTGGGCCTGAGCCTGCCCGGCAACGGTTCAACCCTGGCCACGCACGCCGACCGCAAGGAGCTGTTCCTCAAGGCCGGCCGCCTGATCGTCGAGATCGCCAAGCGTTACTACGAAGGCGACGATGCCAGCGTGCTGCCGCGCTCCATTGCCACCTTTGAAGCATTTGAAAACGCCATGAGCCTGGATGTGGCCATGGGCGGTTCCACCAACACTGTGCTGCACCTGCTGGCCGCCGCCAGCGAGGCGGGCGTCAACTTCAAGATGGCCGATATCGACCGCGTATCGCGCCGCGTACCGTGCCTGAGCAAGGTTGCCCCGGCCACCCAGAAGTACCACATGGAAGACGTACACCGCGCTGGCGGCGTGATCGGCATCCTCGCCGAACTCGACCGCGCAGGGCTGATCCACCGCGACGTGCCCACCGTGCACAGCGTCAATATGGGCGCGGCCATCGAAGTCTGGGACGTGATGCGCCACGACAAGGATTCGGCTGCACACAAGCTGTTCAGCGCCGCACCGGGCGGCGTGGCCACCACCATCGCCTTCAGCCAGAGCATGCGCTGGCCCGAGCTGGATCTGGATCGGGCCGAAGGCTGTATCCGCTCCAAGGAAAACGCCTACTCGCAAGACGGCGGCCTGGCTGTGCTCTACGGCAATATCGCCGAGCGCGGCTGCATCGTGAAGACGGCCGGCGTGGACGAAAGCATCCTCAAGTTCACCGGCCGCGTACGCATCTTTGAGAGCCAGGACGATGCGGTAGCCGGCATCCTCGCCGACCAGATCGTCGCGGGCGATCTGGTGCTGATCCGCTATGAAGGCCCCAAGGGCGGCCCCGGCATGCAGGAAATGCTCTACCCCACGTCCTACCTCAAGTCCAAGGGCTTGGGCAAAGCCTGTGCGCTGCTGACCGATGGGCGTTTCTCTGGTGGTACCTCGGGCCTGAGCATCGGCCACGTCTCGCCCGAGGCGGCCGAGGGCGGTGCGATCGGTCTGGCCGAAGAAGGCGACACGAT
Source organism: Chitinimonas sp. BJYL2 (assembly GCF_027257935.1). Lineage (NCBI taxonomy): Bacteria > Pseudomonadati > Pseudomonadota > Betaproteobacteria > Neisseriales > Chitinibacteraceae > Chitinimonas > Chitinimonas sp. BJYL2. Next base: position 85,358 of record NZ_JANZKW010000003.1, read on the forward strand.
CGAGATCGACATCCCCAACCGCCGCATCCACCTCGCGATCAGCGACGAGGAACTTGCGCGCCGCCGCGCCGCGATGGATGCCAAGGGCGCCGCCGGCTGGAAGCCTGCCAACCGCCAGCGCGTGGTCAGCCCGGCATTGCGTGCCTATGCGGCGATGACGACCAGTGCCGATACAGGTGCTGTACGGGATGTGAGCCAGATCGAGCGTTGAAAGTTAGCTAATAAGGTGGAAAACCACCGAGTATGGATCGCTCTGAGGAGGGCATGCAGTAATGAACTGGAATGAAACGGCGAAAGCGTTCCTGGACGCATATCGCCATGGCCGTGATGTTCCTGGTGGGTTGCTGTTCGCGAAGGCACTGCAACAAGCCAAATTGGATTTCACACCGCATAGTCTGGATCGGATCGATGCTTTGCTTGATCAGATACATCAAAAGATTCGCCCTTCCAAAGAGGGGTTCATTGATGATGTGACCAAGCGTAACTTCGCACTGATGTTGGCGTTCTATCTGGGCGAGTATGTTGCCAAGGCGAGTGGGTCGCTCATCGAATGGCGTGATTATGATGAGACGGTCGCGGCTATGCCACCGGACGCGGGATTGCCACGTGAATTCTTCTCGTACATTACCTGCACTGTGGGAGGCCAGCTCATTTTGCCCTTGGGCTACATCATGGAGCGGCTGTTCAATGGTGATACCAAATTCGTTGCGCGTGAGTATGTTGAAGGTCGCCTGGATGTCATCCAAGCTGACCAAAGAAGGGATCTCAATGTTTGGTCCAAGGAAATGCTCGATGCCTTTGCTCGCGACGGTTATGTGAGTGGAGGGCTGGCATATCGCCTCCTTCTGCGGCAAGCAAAGCTTGACTACTCAATGGAAAGTTTGGACAGGATCGATGCGCTCCTGTTGAAAATCCGTGGCGAACAGTCTCCCGAGTACGTTGCATTTGTGAACAAAACCACCGAGCAGAACTTTCTGAGTTTTCTGGCGTTTTATCTTGCTGCTACTGTGGCCCGTTTGGGGTCATTCCCGCTGAAATGGTATTCGTTCGACCAAGCAGGCAAGGTGTTGAAGAATCTGCAGTTCTCTTTTGAAACCACCCAGATATGCGCGATTGGCAAGCAGTTCTATACCCCGCTGGGTACGCTCACTGAGATTCTTTTTTCCCCCGAGGCTGACATCAGCTGTCGTCGTCAAGCGGAGGCGATTCTCCGTGAGAATCCGGATCGACTGGTTTCAATTCCAACACCAGAGCGTAACCAAGGGCCGCGAGGCGCGTTGGACCTGCCGGCGAACTGGGCGATTGCTGTCGAGCAAACCGGCTTTTTGGCAGCGACAAGCATTTTTATGGTGCAGGGAGGCCAGCTGACGCCGACCTCATTGGAGCCCGGCGCTGACGGCAATGCCACTCTGATCAGTCATATGTTCGAGCACCCTGGTGAGGCGATCGAGCGATGTGCACAGCAAATGGCAAGCAATCCCAAGAGTTTGCCGCATCAGGCTTTTGTTTACGACGCATACAGCTATTTGCCAACCGGTAGAACAGACGCATTGATTCTTGAGATGGTGGCCTATAAGCCGAAGCCTTTCCGCATCTCGGTCGCGTTGCCATATCGCCAAGCCAGTGCCAATGAGGATTTCGCGCTTCAGGACCCGATTCTGCTGGACTGCTCGATGGCAAAGGACTTCCATCCTGAGATATTCGCGCAGTTCTATAAGGGCATTTACAGCTTCAAGAGTCAGGACTTTTCTTGGGACGAGTGCTTGATTCGCCCCGTGAATCCTGTGCATTGAGCTCAACGCCGTTTGGGCGGAGATGTCTGGTAATCAAGTTTGGTGGGTACTCAGTGCCGTGCTTGGTGCCCTGTGACGAGGTACTTTGACTAGTTCCTAGTTAGAAATTCAAATGACTTCCAAGTGCTCCGACATGCACACCGCCTTCCTCGCCGTCATCCGCACCATTCCGCCCGGGTGGGTGATGAGTTACGGCGCGGTCGCACGCGCCGCCGGCCTGCCCCGACATGCGCGCCATGTGGGTGTGGCGCTCAAGCAGCTGGATGATCCCGAAGGTAGCGTGCCCTGGTGGCGCGTGGTCAACGGCGAAGGGCGCATCAGCCCGCGCGGGCTGGATGGTTCGGATGATCTGCAACGGGTCTTGCTCGAAGGCGAGGGCGTGAAGTTCGGCCCTCAAGGCCGTATCGATATGCGCCGCTTTGGCTGGGGCGGCTGAAATTACGACGAACGGGACTCCCCTAGCTGCCCTGTCGGCGCTACATTGACAGCCAGTGCGATGAATCTGATCGCGCCAGTGAGAGGAGGCCGGATGCAGGAACATCACCTTCTGAACGACACCCCCGACTACAACGGTCCGGAGCGTCGGCTGCAACAGCGCCGCCATGAATTGGATTTGCAGCATGCAGGTTGGCGGGTCACGAATCTTGCGCTGTTGAGCGATGAACGACGTGCATCACGGGACCGTCGCCGTAGCGACTGTCTATCGAATTCGGGCTACACGCTTCATTAGCCCCTACGCAGCGTGCGTAAATGCTGCAGCCGGCTGCAATCGGCATTCAAAGGCGACCTGTTCGAGGTCGCCTTTGTACTTTCTGGTCCAGGCAACCCTGCGGGCGGGAGAATGAACGCTTTGCCGCAACTTGGGTCCAGAGGGCAATTGTGCTCAACTGGGCGCGCCATCAACTACGGACATCACCATGGAATTTGCCCCGATAGCCGGCTGGGTACTGGCCATCCTGCTGATGCTGGCAGGCCTGGTCGGCACCATCTTGCCGCTGATTCCCGCCGCACCCTTGCTGTTTGGCGGCTTTCTGCTGGGCGCCTGGCTTGATCAGTTCGAGCGTGTAGGCTGGATCTGGCTGGGTGTGTTGCTGATATTGACGGCGCTGATGGCCGTGGTGGACTTTGTTGCCGCGGCGCTGGGTGCCAAGCGGCAGGGCGCCAGCCGGCTCGCGATGGTGGGCGCCGCGCTGGGCACCGTGGTCGGCATGTTTTTGGGGCTGATCGGTCTGGTCATCGGGCCATTTGTCGGCGCCGTCGCTGGCGAATGGGCCGCCAGTGGTGATCGCGTACGCGCCGGCAAGGTGGGCCTGGCAACCTGGCTGGGTATGCTGCTGGGTACGGTGGCCAAGCTGGTACTGGCGCTGATGATGATCGCCTTGTTTGCCTTTGCCTGGGCGGTGTGAACCCTAGCGCTGTTCCTGTCGGTACAGGAGTATCACGGCCAGCAGCAGGAACAGCAGGGTCGGCAGCGACGCGGCCAGCAGCGGCGGCCAGTCGTACAGCAAACCCCAGGTGCCGACGAGCTTGTTCACGAAGTAGAACCCGAGCCCCAGCATGATGCCGACAAACAGCTTCATGCCCACGCCGCCCGAGCGGCGCGATGTCTGCGCAAACGGCAGCGCAATCACCAGCATGGCCAGACAGGCCAGCGGGTAGACCAGCTTGGTCCACAGGGCGATCTCGTAGCGGCTGGTTTTCTGCTGGTTGCGGCGCAGGTGGTCAATGTAATCGAGCAGGGTCAGCACCGACATCTGTTCCGGTTGCAGCATCAACACCGAGAGCGTGTCTGGCGTCAGCGAGGAGCGCCACAGGTACTCGGCGCGCTGCTCGATGCGGATGCCTTTGTCGTCAAAATGGGTGAAGGTCAGCTTGCTGAGCTTCCAGGCGCGCTCCTGGGCTTGCCACTCGCCGCGTTCTGCGTAGGCGAGCACGTTCATGCGTTGGGCGGTATCGAAACCGTAATACTGCACATGGCGCAGGGTCCGGTCGGGTAGTACCTCGCGCACGTTGACAAAGTTGCCGTCCTCGCGCTGCCAGAAGCCCGAGCGCGAGTCTTGGGTCAGCAACTGGCCCTTGGCCGATAGCAGGAGCTGGATGGCGGCGCGTTCGGCTTTGGGAGCCAGATATTCACCGGCCGCAAGTGTTGCCAGCGAAAAGAGCAGCCCGGCGAGCACCAGTATGCCCAGCAGGCGTCGCAGCGATAGCCCGGCTACCCGCATCACTGTGAGTTCGGAGAACTGATTGAGAAGCGATAGGCCGATCATGCCGCCGATCAGTACGGCAATCGGCATCAGCTCGTAAGCATGGCCCGGCGCCAGCAGCACCACATAGGCGAGCAGCTTGCCAAAGGTGTAGCCACCGTGGCCGAGGTCACGCAGCTCGTTGATCAGATCAAAGAACAGGAACAGGCCCAGCAGCGCCAGCAGCACCAGAAGGCTGTTGCGCACCACATCGGCGATCAGGTATCGGGTCAGGGTTTTCATGCGCGTGGCTTTGCCCGCCAGCGGAACAGGCCCCAAGTAATCAGGGCGATCACGATATGCACCGGCCACACGCCGATAGCTGCCGGCAGCTTGCCGTTGGCGATCCAGCTCTGGGCGATGTTGATCAGGTTCAGGTAGATGGAGAACAGCAGGATGGCAGTGATCAGGTTCACGCCACGGCCCATGCGCGGGTTCACATAAGCCAGCGGTATCGCCAGGATGGCTAGCAGCAGGGTCGCGATCGGGCTGGCGATACGCCGCGCCAGTTCTCCCTGCTCTTCCAGTTGCTGGCTGCCCAGCAAGGCCATGGTGGGCATGGCTTCGGCAGGCGTGGTGATTTCGCGTCGATCAGGCTCCTGGATACGGATGCGCGCTTCGGTAAATTCGACGACGCGATAATTGGCCTGGCCGGGGATGCCCTCATAGCGTCGGCCATTTTGCAACACCAGGATGCGCTCGCCGTCGGGCAGGCTGCTGAGGTAACCCTCGGCAGCAACGGTGACGCTTTGGGTGTTGTCCTGCTCGGCAGACTTCACAAAGATATTGCGTGCGGCGCCGCCCTTGCCGGCAAAGTTCTCAATGAAGGTAACGCGATCAGCCAGCGCGGATTCTTTGAACAGGCCCGGTGAGAGTGCGGAAACATCATCGCGGGTGGCCAGCACTTCACGGTATTCCCGGCTCTTGTGCTTGGCCCAGGGGCTCAGACCCAGGCTCAGCAGGGCAACCACCAGCGCCAGCGGAACTGCAAAGGTGAGAATCGGGCGGATCCAGGCGGTAAGCGGCTGTCCCGCCGATAGCCAGATGGCCATCTCGTGGTCACGCCAAGCGCGCGTGAGTGACCACAGGATGGTGATGAACACCGTCATCGTCAAAATCCATGGCACGACGCCCAGCAGGGTGAAGCCGAGCAGCGCCCCCACGGCGTCGGCGCTGACATTGCCGCTGGCCGCCATGGCCAGCAGACGGGCGCCGCGGGTAACGATCATGATGCCCAGCAGCACGATGAATACACCGGTGCCTACACCCGCCAGTTCGCGCAGCATGGCACGCTCGAACAAGGTGTCCTTGGGCATGCAGCGGCGCAGCAGGGAAGGGGGGGGTAAGGTGGCGAGCAAGGGATGTGCTTTGACTTTTGCCGGGCGAGTTCGGAAAATCCGGTGGATTCCCCCGAAATCACGGTGCGGCCATAAGCGGCGCCGTTTCCAGAAACCAGCGGGCGGGGCCGGAACACGCCGACCGTCGCGCCGCGATATTACAGGAGTCCACCGTGGAAATCATTGCCAAGGCTAGCAGTCCCGAAAAACACAAGGCTGCCGTACTGGCTGTCTCGGTCACCGGCGGCAAGCTCGGTAGCGCCGGTCAGGCGGTGGACAAGGCCGCAGGCGGCCATCTGGCTGCCATCCTCAAGGCAGGTGATCTTGAGGCCAAGGCGGGCAGCACTGTGATGTTGCACAAGGTGCCCGGCGTCGCTGCCGATCGCGTGCTGCTGGTCAGCACCGGCAGCAGCGACAAGGAATTCCGCGATGCGGTGCGCGCCACCGTCAAGGCTGCGGGTGCAGCCGCCGGTGGCGAGCTGGCCATTGCCTTTGATGGCCGCGATGCTGCTTGGGCCGCCGAGGAAATCGTGGTTGGCCTGTTCGACGCGACCTATGTGTTCGACGCCACCAAGTCCAAGAAGAACGACAAGCCCGCCATCAAGAAGGTCACCCTGCTGGTTGCCAAGGCGGATGAAGCCGCCGCCAATGCCGGTGTGGCCAATGGTGTGGCGCTGGGCTCGGCCCTCAACCTGGGCAAGGAACTGGGCAATCTGCCACCGAACTTCGCCACCCCCACGCATCTGGCCAACACCGCCAAGACCATCGCCAAGCAGTTCGGCATGAAGGTCGAAGTGCTGGAGCGCGCCGAGATCGAAAAGCTCGGCATGATGAGCTTTGTCTCCGTGGCCAAGGGCAGCACCGAGCCCATGAAGCTGATCGTGCTCAAGCACGAAGGCGGCAAGAAGGGTGACAAGCCGGTGGTGCTGGTGGGCAAGGGCATCACGTTTGACTCAGGCGGCATCAGCCTCAAGCCCGGCGCGAACATGGATGAGATGAAGTACGACATGATGGGCGCGGGTTCCGTCATTGCCACCATGCATGCCGTGGGCGCGATGAAGCTGCCGCTCAATGTCTACGCCGTGGTCGCTTCGTGCGAAAACATGCCGGCCGGCAACGCCAGCAAGCCTGGTGACGTGGTCACCACGATGAAGGGCCTCACGGTGGAAGTGCTCAATACCGACGCTGAAGGCCGTTTGATCCTGTGCGATGCCCTCACTTATGCCGAACGCTTCGACCCCGCCCTGGTGGTGGATGTGGCCACGCTGACCGGTGCCTGTGTGGTGGCGCTGGGTAACCACACCAGTGGGCTGTACGCCAACCAGGATTACCTGGCGACCGAGCTGGCCAGCGCGGGCGATCAGGCGGGTGACCGCGCCTGGCGCATGCCGATGGGCGAGGAATACCACGAGCAGCTCAAGTCCAACTTTGCGGACCTCGGCAATATCGGCGGCCCCGGTGGTGGTTCGATCACCGCCGCGTGTTTCCTGTCGCGCTTTGCCGACAAGTTCGACTGGGCGCACCTCGATATCGCCGGCACGGCCTGGCGCCAAGGTGCGGCCAAGGGCGCAACCGGCCGTCCTGTTCCGCTGCTGACGCGTTTCCTGCGTAACCGTGTGCAGGCCGGTGTGGCCAAGCCGGTAGCTGCCAAGGCGGCTGCGAGCAAGGCACCCGCCAAAGCTGCTGCCAAGCCCGCCGCAAAGCCAGCCGCAAAGCCAGCCGCAAAGCCAGCCGCAAAGCCAGCCGCGAAGCCTGTTGCCAAGCCGGTTAAACCTGCTGGCAAGGTTGCCGCCAAGCCGGTAGCCAAGGCCGTGGCCAAACCGGCTGCGAAGCCCGCAGCCAAGCCGGCGGCCAAACCGGCCGTGAAGAAGAAGTAAGATGGCCCAGGCGAGCTTCTACTACAACGTTGCAAGCCGCGAGCAGGCGCTTTGCCAGCTTGTCGGCAAAGCCGTGAAGCGGAAGCTCGCCACCGGTGTGCTGACCGGCAATGAGGCCGACAGCATGGCGGTGGATCGTTTGTTGTGGGAAATACCCAGCACCGGCTTTGTGCCGCATTGTCTGGCTGACCAACCGGTGGCAGCAGCCACGCCAGCCTGGATACACCACGAGCTGGATGCCCTGTTGCCGCGTGATGTGTTATTCAACTGGAGCGATCAAGCCGTACCGGCAGATCGCGGCATCGCGCGTATTGTCGAAATCGTCCCGCGCGACGATGATGGTCTGAGGCAGATTGCACGACAGCGTCTCGCCTACTACAAACAGGCTGGTTACGAGATCGAGTTCACCGACATGCTGCAGCTCGCAAAGGGGTAAGCCCATGGCCGACCAGCCATCTGATTGGAATCTGGACAGCGAGGAGCCGGCTGTACTTGGCAAGATGGATGCGCTGATTGCCCGCCATCGCGGTACCGGTCTCGACCCCAATGTGCCCGTGTTGACGGATCTGGCGCCGGCAACGCCAAGCCAAGGGGGTATCCCCGTGCTGACCAGCGTGGAGTCTGTGTTTGGCGATGACCTGATGTTCACGCCGGACGAGATCCGTGCCATCCCCGCAAATCCACCGGCCGCGAATGCACCGGCCCCTGCCGCGTCGGCTCCCCCGGTTGCACCTGCGGCCAGCGTCAAGCCCGCCACGGCGACCCCGGCCTCGCCACCCAGGCCCGCCGTGCCGGCAATGCCGGACATGATTGCGGTGCCGGATCTCAATGCCAAGCCCAAACCTGCCGTGGTGACCGCGCCACCGGCGCCCATGTTTGATTTCCCCGAGCTCAAGCTGCCAGAGAGCAAGCCGGCAGCGGCCAAGCCGGCCACGCCTATCGGCCCCGCTGCACCCGCGCCCGGCGATTTGCTGATGCCGGAGCTGTCGCTGAACTTCGACTTTCCGTCACCGGACGAGCCCAAGACCGCGGCCGCCAAGCCAGTACCTGCTCCGGCACCCGTACCCCCGCCGCCCGCAGCCTCGCCGACGCTTGCCCCATCCATTGCGCCCGCGCCGGTCGCCGCGCCGGCAGTGGCGCCGCGTGCTGCGCCTGTGACCGCCGCTGCCATGCCGGCGCCCGCCTCTGCCGTGCCAGTCACGGCGCCGGCGGCAACGCGACTGACGTCGGATGCTTTTCCCGAGCTCAGTCTGGAGCTACATGAGTCACCCGATGCCCAGGATGCGGTGCCGGATGTGGCGGCGATGGCCGGCTCGGTGGTGGATTCCTTGCGCCCCGAGCTGGAGCGCATGGTGCGTGCCGAGCTCACCAAGCAGCTCGCCGTGCTGCATGCCGAGGCCGTCAAGCGCACGCTGGGCGCCCTGCAGCCGCAGCTCGACAAGCTGGTGACCAGCCGGATTGATGACGCCCTCAAGGGGCGCTGAGCCGATCTGCAGCGTATCGACCGGCCCCTTGCGGGGCACTGCGTTGCCATCACCTGTGCGGCAGGGCGGTAGCTGGGCTAAAATCGTGCACTTTCAATCGATTACCGAGCCTGTCGCTGATGCGTACCTCCCAGTTTTTCCTCTCCACGCTCAAGGAAGCCCCCAACGAGGCCGAGCTGCCCAGTCACAAGCTGATGCTGCGCGCGGGTCTCATCAAGAAACTCGGTTCGGGCTTGTATACGTGGATGCCACTGGGCCTTCGTGTCCTGCGCAAGGTCGAGGCCGTGGTCCGCGACGAGATGAACAAGGCCGGTGCGCTGGAACTCCTGATGCCCGCCATCCAGCCTGCCGAGTTGTGGCAGGAATCAGGCCGCTGGGCCGTGTTCGGCCCGCAGATGCTGAAGATGAAGGACCGCCACGACCGCGACTTCTGCTTCGGCCCCACGCACGAAGAAGTGATCACCGACATCGCCCGTAGCGAGATCAAGAGCTACAAGCAGCTGCCGCTGAACTTCTACCAGGTGCAGACCAAGTTCCGCGACGAAATCCGCCCGCGCTTCGGCGTGATGCGCGCGCGCGAGTTCATGATGAAGGATGCGTACTCTTTCCACACCTCGCTGGAAAGTCTGCAAGACACTTATGGCGTGATGTACAAGGCGTACTCCAACGTATTCACGCGCCTGGGCCTGACCTTCCGCGCCGTGGCGGCCGATACCGGCGCCATTGGCGGAGATGGTTCGCATGAGTTCCATGTGCTCGCCGATTCGGGTGAGGATGCCCTGGCCTATTGCCCAACGTCCGACTTTGCCGCCAACGTCGAATTGGCCGAAGCCCTGGCGCCGACCACGCCGCGCGCAGCGCCCAGCGAGGCGATGCGTGATGTCGATACCCCCAAGCAAACCACCTGCGAGCAAGTGGCCGAGCTGCTGGGCATTGCGCTGAATCGCACCGTGAAGCTGATCGCGCTGCACGCCGAAGGCAAGCTGCACATCGTGCTGCTGCGCGGCGATCACAGTCTCAACGAAGTAAAGGTCGGCAAGATTGCCGGCATGACGGACTTCCGCTTTGCGGCGGAAGATGAAATCCGCGCCTTCTTCAACTGCCCGCCCGGCTTCCTCGGCCCGGTCGGTATCGACCGCCGTGCCGTGCGCGTGATCGCCGACCGCAGCGTGGCGGTGATGAGCGACTTCGTCTGTGGCGCCAACAAGCCCAAGTTCCACACGGCTGGCGTGAACTGGGGCCGTGATCTGCCCGAGCCCGATCTGGTGGCCGATGTGCGCAATGTGGTGGCTGGCGACCCGAGCCCGGATGGCAAGGGCGTGCTCGATATCTGCCGCGGTATCGAAGTCGGCCACATCTTCCAGCTGCGCACCAAGTATTCCGAAGCGCTGAGTTGCCAGTATCTGGATGCCGACGGCCAGCTCAAGCCGATGGAAATGGGCTGCTATGGTATTGGTGTGAGCCGCATCGTCGGTGCCGCCATCGAACAGAACTTCGACGACAAAGGCATTACCTGGCCGGCCGGTATCGCGCCGTTCGCCGTGGCCATCGTGCCCGTGGGCTATCAGCGTTCCGAAGCCGTGAAGGCGGCAGCCGATACGCTTTACGCTCAACTTGTGGCAGCCGGTGTCGATGTCGTGATGGATGACCGCAACGAGCGCCCTGGCGTGATGTTTGCCGATATGGAACTCATCGGCATCCCGCACCGGATCACCATTGGCGAGAAGTCACTGGCCGAGGGCAAGGTCGAGTACGTCAGCCGCAGCAATGGCAATACGGAACTCATTGATCAAGCGGCGGTCGCAGGCTTCCTGAGCGGCAAGCTGAACAACTGAACAAGCCACTGATCGTGAAACTGCGTAATTTCTTTCTGCTGACCACACTCTTCTGTGCACTCCCGGCTTGGGCCGGCGCACAGAAGGAAGTGGCGCTCGCGCACTCTGTGGCCACGGCGATGCAGCGTTCGATCAATGACAGCAGCGCACCCAGGCTGGTGTTTGCCAATCAGACCGAGGCATCGGTATGGCTGACCGAGATGTCGTCACGTCTGCGCAAGCGGATTCCCGATGATTTCATGCGGGAGAAGTTGCTGACCGCCATTCACTATGAAGCCACGCGCGCCGGCCTGGATCCGCAACTGGTGCTGGGGCTGATTGAAGTCGAAAGCGGATTCCGCAAGTATGCCATCTCGTCGGCCAGTGCCCGCGGACTGATGCAGGTCATGCCGTTCTGGGTCCGCCAGATCGGCACTAACGAACACAATCTGTTCGATATGTACACGAACCTGCGCTATGGCTGCACGATCCTGCGCCATTATCTGGATATCGAAAAAGGCGATCTTTATCGCGCGCTGGGCCGCTACAACGGCAGCCTCGGCAAGCCCGAATACCCGAACATGGTGCTGGCGGCCTGGCGCAATAAATGGGATTGGCAGGGCCCCAGCAGCGCCGGTGTACGCACGGTAGCTTATCCGGCGCGTTGAGCTGGCTGGTCTGCCGCCTGCGGATCGCTTGCCGTCCTGCATGAAACGACAACGCCCCGATTGATCGGGGCGTTGTCGTTGGTAGCGTTCGCTTACTTCTTCAGGATCAGCGCCAGCATGCGGTCCGCCAACGCGGCCGGGCTGTCGCCGCCATCGCGCTTGTACCACTGGATGGTCCAGTGCAGGCCACCTAGCAGCAGCTTGCGCAAGAGGCGCGTATCGCTGTGGACCAAGCCCGCTGCCGCGGCTTCGTCGAGCACGTTCTGCCAGTCGCGCTCGTAAGCGTCGCGCAGCTTGATCAGCTCGGCACGCGCCTTGTCTGACAGGCTGGGCCATTCGTACAGCAGCACCGAGAGTGCGCCCTTGTCGTCGCCCAGCAGGGTGTCGAGGTGTACCCGGCACAGCGTCTGCAAGCGTTCCAGCGGTGTCTTGGCCTTGGCCAGCGCCTCTTCGGCGCGGTCGGTCAGGTCACCAACCCCGGCGGCCATCACGGCGACCAGCATCTCTTCCTTGGTGCGGAAATGGTAGAACAGGCTGCCCGATTGCATGCCCACGGCCTGCGCCAGATCGCGCACGGTGGTGCGCTCGTAACCTTGTTCCTTGAACAGGCGGCTGGCTGCCGCAATCAGTTCAGCCCGGCGTGTCTTCTCTTCTTGGGTGGTCATGGTCTTGTCTAGTTATCGTGAGTGCCGTCGGTGACGGTTAGGCGCATTGTATAAGATTCGTCCGGTCAAGCGCATGCTTGTCATCGGATGCGGCGGGAAATGGGCATCCGGATTGGCATATACCCCCAAATCCCCGGAATGCGGCGTAATCCAGACTAGGATGTAGGCAATCACCCAGCTTGCCGGAGTTGTCCATGCGCGTGTTTGTCCTGTTGCTGTCGGCCATGCTTGCCGATGCCGCCACCATTGAGCGTTTCTCACCTCAGGGTGCGGTGAGCACGGTCCGTCAGGTCAAGGTGCTGTTTTCCGAACCCATGGTGAATTTCGGTGATCCGCGGCTCGTCGATCCCTTCGATGCTGACTGTGGCAATCAGGCGGGTCAGGGGCGCTGGGTCGATGAGCGTAACTGGGTATACGACTTCGTCTCGGATTTGCCGGCCGCCAGCCAATGCCGTTTTGTGTTGCGTCCCGGTACGGTCAGCCGTAGCGGCAAGGCGGTGGCCTCCGCCAGCTACGCATTCAGTACTGGCGGGCCGGAGCCGCAGGCCGATATCCGTCCGGAAACGGGTGAGTGGATCGGTGAGCAACAGGTGTTCATAGTGCCCTTTGCCGCGCCGCCCACGCCGGAGAGTCTGCTGGCCCATGCCCGCTGTGAGGTGGATGGCCTGAGCGAGCGCCTGCCGGTGGTACGGCTACCGGATGCGGAACGGGACAGCCTGTTGCGCGGCTTGTATGGCAGCCAGCGTAGCCAGTGGCCCATGCACGCTGAGGCATTGCGTTGCCAACGCACCTTGCCCAGTGATGTGGGCATGCGTCTGGTTTTTGATGCGGGCCTCGCTGCGGCCAACGGCCTGCGTCTGGCCGAGCCCATGCAATTTGATTATCGCGTCCGGCCGGGTTTCAGTGCCTGGATCGGCTGCGAACGACAGCGTGACAAAGGCGCCTGCGTACCCATCAGCCCGATTGAACTGCGCTTCTCGACGCCACTCCCTGCTGCCCAACTACGGGGCGTGGTGCTGACCAGTACGGACGGGAAGCAGCGCTGGCCCGGCGAGCTGATGCGTGACGAAGACCGCACGGTCAGCCTGGATGAGCAAGGCAAGCCCATGGAACTGGTCAGTGGTCTGCGCTTCAAGCCCCCGTTTGCGGAGAAAGCCGCATTGCTGCTGGCCTTGCCCCAGGGATTGCGGGATGAATGGGGCAGGGCGCTCAGCAATGCCAAGGCATTTCCCCAGACGGTACGGACCGACAGCTACCCTGCGCTAGCCAAGTTTTCTGCGGATTTCGGTATCGTGGAACGCAGCCTGCCGGCCTTGCCCGTGACCTTGCGCAATGTGGGCGAGGCTGCGCGGATAGGCGATCCGCCCCCCGTGCTGCTCAGCGAGCGCCTGGTTGGATTGGCCAGTCCCAATGGCCAGCCCACACCCAAGCCTTTGGGCTTGCCTTACCGCCAGCTCACCCTGACCCGCGAGGCAGATATCCTGGACTGGTATCAGCGCCTCCGGCGCGGTCCCCGGGCCGGGCCGAACGAGGACTACCGCGCAGCCGCCTTGCTGCGCGATGTGGCCGGCACACGCAGTTTGCGTTTGCCCGTACCCGCAGATGACAAGGCAGCCGAGGTGATCGGCATTCCACTGCCCGAGGCGGGGCTCACCCTGGTCGAGATAGACAGCACGCGGCTGGGGCAGCGCCTGCTTCAGCCTGCGGCACCCATGCAGATTGTTGCGGGTGCGCTGGTGACGAATCTGGCTGTGCACTTCCGCCGTGGCTTTGATGATGCGCTGGTGTGGGTGACGACGCTCGACAAAGGTTGGCTCGTCAATGGGGCTGTCGTGGGTATCTACGATTGCCGCGGCAAGCTGCTGGCGAGCGGCAAGACCGACAAGCAGGGCGGCTGGCACTACCGGCAAGCGCTCCCACCCGAGCGTTACGACTGTCCCTTGTTCGTGTTTGCGCGGCAAGGCGCGGATGTGAGCTTTGTGGCATCGGACTGGCGGGAGGGGATCGAATCCTGGCGGTTCGGCATCAACACCGAGTATGACCGCCAGCGCCGGCAGGGATACCACGCCGTTTTTGACCGCGGGCTCTATCGGGCGGGTGAAACCGTATCGATGAAGCTGCTGGCCAGAGAGCGCACCGCCTCAGGTTTCGGCCCCCTCGCAGCATCTCAGCTACCGGCGCAGGTGAGGCTGCGACATCAGGGCTCGGACGACAGCATCGTCTTGCCTGTGCGCTGGCATGCCGGCTCAGCCGAGCTCAGCTGGCAGATTCCATCGACAGCCAAACTTGGAGGCTATGCGGTGGAGCTGGAGCGTCAGCGCGGCAAGCAGGTCGACCATCTGGGATATGCGGGTTTGTTCCAGGTGGCCGAGTTCCGCGTGCCCTTGATGCGTGGCACGCTCAAATTGCCGCTTAACCCTATAGCCAGCCAGCAATTGCCAGTCAGCGTGCAGGTGCAGTATCTGGCAGGTGGGCCGGCGGCGGGGGAAGGCGTCACCCTGCGTGGCATGGTCAGCCGGCTCGGTGAGCGTCGCCTGGAGGGCTTTGAACAGTTCAGTTTCTCGCGTGGCAATGTGAGCCCGGCTGTCTTGCAAGGCGAAGAGCGTGAGGAAGAAACGCAGGCTGATGCAGCACTCAGCCCGCAGACCGTGCGGCTCGACAAGGCCGGCGCGGCCACGCTCAATCTGGGTGGCTGGGCTCGTAGTGATAGCGCGCTGACACTGATGGCCGAACTGGAATACCGGGACCCCAATGGCGAGGTCCAGACCAGCGCGACAAGCACCGTGATCTGGCCGGCGGCCGTGCAGGCCGGTTTGCATATCGGACAGCGTATCGATGGCCGCCAGCATATCAGCGCCGCCGTGGCTGATCTGGCGGGCAAGCCGCGTGCAGGTCACGCTGTGCGCGTGGACGCCTGGTCGCAAATCCATGACAGCCATCGCAAGCGCTTGGTGGGCGGCTTTTACAGTTACAGCTACCAGACACGGTATGTGCCGCTGGGCGAGGTCTGCAAAGGCAAGACCGATGCACGCGGTCGCTTTGGCTGTGCCCTGCCTGCGACCTTGAAGGGTTCGCTGATCCTGCGTGCCAGTGTGCAGGATGAGGCCGGCCGTACGGCATACACGCATCAGAACACCTGGCTCGGCGAGGATGAGGGCGGCTGGCGCCTCAGCGACACCGACCGTATCGACCTGATTGCCGACAAGGCGGCCTACCAGCCCGGTGAGACCGCCAGCCTGCGTATCGAGATGCCTTTCCGCGAGGCAACCGCGCTGATTGCCCTTGAGCGCGAAGGGGTGCTCAGTTGGCGTACACAACGCGTCACGGTGGCCAATCCGACCATCCGCATCCCGATTCAGGCGAACCATGGACCGAATGTCTACGTGTCCGTCCTGCTGGTTCGGGGGCGCGTGACAGAGCCGGCGCCGACGGCCTTGGTGGACCTGGGCAAGCCGGCGTACCGGCTGGGCATTGCGCGCCTCAAGGTGGGTGTCAGCGCCTATGCGCTGGAGGTGAAAGTCAGCAGCGACAAAACGCTGTACCAGGTTCGCGATAAAGCGCGCGTCAGTATCTCGGTCAAAACAGCCGATGGTCGTCCCTTGCCTGCCGGCGCCGAGGTTGCGCTGGCCGCGGTGGACGAGGGCCTGCTGGCGCTGCGGCCGAACGATTCCTGGCTGGTGCTGGATGCCATGCTGGGCGAGCGCCCCTATGGACTCCATACGGCCACAGCCCAGGGCATGGTGATTGGCAAGCGCCACTTTGGCCGCAAGGCCGTGCCGGTGGGTGGCGGGGGTGGCAAGACGGGCACGCGCGAGCTGTTCGATACTCTCCTGCTTTGGCGTGCCCGTGTGGCGCTGGATGCTCGCGGTCAGGCCAGTGTGGAAGTGCCGCTCAATGATGCCTTGACGAGCTTCCGTATCGTCGCCGTGGCCACCGCAGGGCCGGATCGCTTCGGCACCGGCCAGGCCAGCATTCGCGCCAGCAAGGATGTGATGCTGTTCAGTGGTTTGCCGCGCACTGTGCGGCAAGGTGACCTGTTCGATGCCGGCTTTACCGTGCGCAACACCACGGGCCAGACACTCAAGCTCAGTGTGAGCGCCAACGTCGCCGGCTTGCCACCGCTGCCACCGCAGGTGATCGAGCTGGCCGGCGGTGCTGCCCAGGAAATCAGCTGGCCGTTCAGCGTGCCCGTAGCCGCGAGCAAACTTGACTGGATGGTGACCGTCAGCGGTAGCGATGGCCGTCGTTACGACCAGCTCGCCCAGAACCAGAGCGTGATCGAGGCGATACCGGTGCGCGTGCTGCAAGCCACGCTCGCGCAACTGTCGCCGGACTACACGCTGCCGATTGCACCACCGGCCGATGCCTTGCCGGGCCGAGGCGGGCTGAGCATCAGTCTCTCACCCAGTCTTGCTGCGGCGCTCGATGGCGTGGAGGACTACTTCCGAAGCTACCCCTATAGCTGCCTGGAACAGCAGACCTCGCGCATGATCGGCCTCAACGACCGCGCGGGCTGGGATACTGTGGTCAGTCGGCTGGACAACTATCTGGATGCCGATGGCTTTGCCATGTACTTCCCCGGCATGCGCCAGGGCAGCCCCATTCTCACCGCGCATTTGCTCAGTCTCTCGGCTGTCAGCGGCTGGCCGCTGCCCGATACGGGCCGCGAGCGCATGAAGGCGGCGCTGACCGGCCATGTGGCTGGGCGCTTGCAAGCGCGCCCGTCAACGGGGGATTCAACCAGCAAAGCGATCTACCTGCTCGACGCCATTGCTGCGTTGGCCCGCCACGATGCTGCCCGGCCAGCCATGCTCGATGGCATGGTACTGGAGCCGAATCGCTGGCCGACCAGTACGGTACTCGACTGGATTGCCATCCTCGACAAGCTGCCCGACGCCCCGCAGCGGGCAACCCGTCTGGCTGCAGCAAGGCAAATCCTGCTGGCGCGACAGGATCTCGGCGGCACCACGTTGAACCTGTCCGGCCCAAGCTGGGATGAGCGCTGGTGGTTGATGGACTCGACTGATGCCGATGCGGCCAAGCTCCTGATCGACGCCACGGCGCAAAAATCGGCCAATGCCGCCGAGTTGGGCCGGTTGGCACGGGGCCTGGTGGCGCGTCAGCAACGCGGCCATTGGGATACCACGGTGGCCAATGTCTGGGGCACGCTGGCGCTGCGCCAGTTCGCCAGCCAGGTCGAATCCGGTGCGCCTGCCGGAAAAACGGTGGCGGCTTTCGCCAAGGAAACCGCGCCCAGGGAACAGGTGTTCGATTGGGCCGGTGCCGCCAAAGGTGGCCAGATCAATCTGGGCTGGCCGGCCAAAGCAGCCGAGCTGACGCTCAGCCATCGAGGCAGCGGCAAGCCCTGGGTGACGGTACAGTCGCGTGCGGCGATACCACTGACCGCGCCTTTGATGGCGGGTTACCGAGTGGACAAGCAATGGTCGCGCATCGAAGGCAGCAGCAAGGGCTATGCGCGTGGCGAGGTGTGGCGTGTGCGGCTGACGATTGATGCACAAGCCGACATGAGCTGGGTAGCGGTGAATGACCCGGTGCCGGTTGGCGGTCAGTTGCTGGGGCGTGGTTTTGCCACGGATTCGGCCTTGCTGGCAGGCGGTGAGCGCCGCGAAGGCTATTGGCCGGCCTTCGAGGAACGCTGTGAAACCGCGTATCGCGCTTACTATGAATGGCTCCCCAAGGGGCGCCATGTGCTCGAATACACGCTAAGGTTGAATAACCGGGGCCGTTTTGCCTTGCCGGCCACCCGCGTCGAGGCGCTCTACGCACCCGAGCGTTTTGGCGAGGTGCCGAACGCCCAGATTAAAGTGGAGTAAGGTTTGTGCCGATAGTGCCGGGTAGGAATGGATGTAAGTATTGCCAAAGGTTCTGGCATACAATCCGTATAGCACTTGAAGAAAGCGCCGGAACACGATGACAACACGGGTAATTCTGATCGCCATCCTGCTGGGGCTCACCGGTTGTGATCGCGTTAACGAGCTCGCCAGCCAGGCCAAGATGAATGGCCAGGCGATTGGTGCTGCCTGTCGTCATTCCGGCCGCAATCTGGAAGACTGCTATCGCCGTAATGCCCGTGTTTCCAAGGCCGACATCTTTGCCGGCTGGAAGCAAATGAACGAGTACATGGCCAAGAACAGCCTGGATGTTGTGCCCCCGCCAGCCGATCAACCCAAGGGCACCGGGCCGGCCAGCAGCGTGGATATTGGCGGCGGGACCGAACCCGAGTCCACTGAAGCGCCGGCGCCGGTTACGGACAAACCGGCAGCCACCACTGAATCCGCACCGTCCTGACCCATTACGGACCAAGCATGATCGCCACACTCAGACAGATTCCCCTGTTTCACGGCCTCAGCGATGAAGAGCTGGGTCATATCGAGGCTTCCGCCGCGGCGCGAACCTATGCCAAGAGCACCGTCATCATTCAGGAGGGTGAGCCTGGCAGCTCCATGTACCTGCTGATCCAGGGCCGGGTGAAGGTATTTGTCGGTGATATCAGCGGCAAGGAGTACATCCTCGCCGTTCTGGGACCCGGTGAGTACGTGGGTGAGCTGGCCCTGCTCGATGACGAGCCACGCACGGCCTCCGTGGAAACGGAAGAGCAGAGCACCTTCCTCGTGTTCCAGAAGGATGACTTCCTGAGCTTGCTGCACAAACACCCGAATATCCAGTTCAAGGTGCTGGTGAACCTGGTTCGCCGTACCCGCCACCTCACCGAGGCGGTGAAGAATCTGGCACTCAAGGATGTTTACAGCCGCGTGCGCCTGCTGCTCGATGATCTGGCGATTGAACGCGATGGCATGCGCCAGATCGACGAACCGATGACCCAGCAGGCGATTGCGGATCGGGTCGGCTCATCGCGCGAGATGGTGGCGCGCATCATGAAGGAGCTGGTGTTCGGGGGCTATGTGCGTATCGAGAACCGTCGCCTGATCTTGATCCAGCGCTTGCCGGAAGCGTTCTGACCCAAACCGGCAGTGTTCTGCCCACATAAAAGCCGCTGATGATCCAGCGGCTTTTTTCTTGGCTGAATGCGTTCAGCATGGGTTCACGCCATCAGGCACAGACTGCGCTCACGAACTCAACCAAGGAGTGCATCATGTCCAGACTGATCCTGATCCCCGGTGTGTTGGCAGTGTGCCTGGGTAGCGCCTCGGCCAACAGTTTCGAAGATACCGCACGCGTCCGCAGTGTGGAGCCGGAGTATGAGCGCATCAGCATGCCGCGTCGCGAATGTACCGTCGAAACGGTCTACGAGACGCGCAAGACCCAGAGCGAGCGCAGCTACGGTGGTGCGGTGGTTGGCGGGATTGCGGGTGGTCTGCTCGGTAATCAGGTGGGTAAGGGCCATGGTCGCGAAGCTGCGACGGCCGTGGGCGCCGTGATCGGTGCACTGGCAGGCGACCGCCTTGATAACCGCGACCGCCGCACCGAGTACGAGCAGGTGCCGAGCGAGATTCAGCGCTGCCGTACCGTGGATGACTGGCAGACCCGTGTAACGGGTTATCGGGTGGTTTACGACTACCGTGGTCAGCAGTACAGCACCGTTTTGCGCGACAAACCCGGTAAAACCCTGCCGGTTCGGGTGTCGGTTGAGCCTTTGCTGCCTTAGAATCCAGACATCCTTACCGACGTAGCCCATCATGATCCGACACTTGCCCTTGCTGCTTGGCCTAATGCTGGTTCTGACGCCGCCTGTGCTGGCGGACGTGAGCCGGGATGAGGCGGCCTCGATTGCCCAGCGCAGTGCCAAGGGGCGCGTGCTCTCGGTAGATCGAAGTGAGCGGGATGGACGTCCGGTCTGGCGCATCAAACTGGTGACGCCGCAAGGTGAGGTTCGCGTCGTGCTGGTGGATGTGGCCAGCGGTCGAGTGCTGTAAGCGGATACCTTTATGCGATTGTTGCTGATTGAAGACGAAGCCGCACTCCGTAGCAGCCTCAAGCGTCAGCTTGAAGCGGACGGATACCGGGTAGACGAGGCGGCAGATGGGGAAGATGGCCTGTACCAGGCCAGTGAGTACCCGGTGGATCTGGTGGTGGTGGATCTGGGCCTGCCCAAGCTGAGCGGTTTGTCCGTTGTCGAAAAACTGCGTGCCGACGGACGCACCCTGCCCATCCTGATTCTGACGGCCCGTGGTAGCTGGCAGGACAAGGTCAAGGGGCTGGAGGCGGGTGCCGACGATTATCTGGTCAAACCGTTCGAATACCCCGAGCTGGCCGCCCGCATCAAGGCCTTGTTGCGCCGCTCGCTCAAGGCCAGTTCCGATGTGATGAGGTTTGGCACACTGGCCATCGACTTTTCGGCGCAGCAGGTCAGGCTGGAGCAGGTGGCGGTTGATCTGACGGCGTTTGAATACCGCATGCTCGAATACCTGGTGCGCGAGCGTGCCCGGGTGGTCAGCAAGCAAGAGCTGTCAGACTACCTGTACCCGCACGATGAAGACCGCGACAGCAATGTGCTGGAAGTGCTGATCGGCCGTTTGCGCCGCAAGCTGGACCCCGATGGCAGTCTGGCGCCCATTGAAACCCTGCGCGGCCGCGGCTACCGCTTCGTACTCGCATGACGCTGTCGATCCGCACCCGGCTGATCGCGGGCGCGGCACTCGTGTTGCTGGCCTTTCTGGCCGGCGCCGGCCTGGCACTGCAGCGGGCTTACGCTGATGGTGTGCGCGAAGCACGCTTCGAGCGTTTGCAAAGCACCGTCTATCTGTTGCTGGCGCGTGCCGAGCTGGATGCGGATGGCAATCTGGTCATGCCGCTGTCGCTGGAGGAGCCGCGCCTTTCCCTGCCGGCATCAGGCCTGTATGCCAATATCGCCAATCCCAGCAGCCGTGAAGAGTGGCAGTCGGCGTCCACGCTGGGCTTGCGCCTGCCCTTTGTGCGCGACCAGCAGTCGGGTGCCTGGCGCTTTACCGAGATTCAGGCCGATGGCAAGGCCTACCTGTCAGCTGCCTATGGCGTCAAATGGACCGAGGGGCCGCGGGCTCGTCCGCTGACCTTTTCCGTGCTGGAAGATGAAGCCGAGTTCCTCTCTGAGCTGGCGAGCTTCCGGCGTACCTTGTGGACCTGGCTGGGTGGTGCGGCCGTTCTCCTCTTGCTGACCCAGACCCTGCTGCTGGGCTGGGGGCTCGCCCCTTTGCGTCGTGTCGCCCGTGAAATTGGCCGCATCGAATCCGGCGAGCAGGCGCGTATCGAGGGCGACTACCCTGCTGAAATCAGTCCTCTGGCGCGCAGTCTCAATGCGCTGGTTGAGCAGCAGGCAGCCAGACAAGCGCGCTACAAGGATGCGCTGGCTGATCTGGCGCACAGTCTCAAGACACCGCTGGCGGTGCTGCGTAGCGCGCAGGCTCAGCCCGAGACCCTGAATCAGGCGGTCAGCGAGCAGGTGGCGCGCATGGATGGCATTGTGCAGCACCAGCTGGGGCGCGCAGGGGCGCAGGGCGGCAACCGCCTGGCACCCCCCTTGCCGCTCAGGCCTATCTGCGAGCGGGTGCTGGATTCCTTGCGCAAGGTGTATGCGGAACGGGGTGTCCAGTTCGTCTTGCAGTGCCCGGCAGATTTGCGGTGGCGGCTGGATGAAGGCGATGCCTTCGAGGTGCTGGGGAATCTGCTCGATAACGCGGCCAAGTGGGCCAGACGGACGGTGACGATACAGCTCGTGAATGAGGCTGGCGGTCTGCGCATCCGTATCGAGGATGATGGCCCGGGCTTTGGTGATACGGAGGCGGCCTTGCAGCGCGGCGTCCGGCTGGATGAGCAGGTGCCCGGGCACGGGATCGGCCTGAGCGTGGTGGCGGACATTGTGGCGGCCTATGGTGGCCAGCTGATCCTGGCGCGTGCCGATGCCGGCGGTGCCAGCGTGCGTATCCTGCTACCCCGCTGAACCCAGGGTTGGGACAAAAGAAAAGCGGTCATGCCTGCGCATGACCGCTTTTTGACGCTGGCAGACTGACTGCCTGTATTGGCGTCCCCACGGGGATTCGAACCCCGGTAGTCACCGTGAAAGGGTGGTGTCCTAGGCCTCTAGACGATGGGGACTTTGGCCATTACGACATGCTGACATCATCAGCACATCGGTATTACTGGTGGAGGTAAACGGGATCGAACCGATGACCTCTTGCATGCCATGCAAGCGCTCTCCCAGCTGAGCTATACCCCCAGTTTACTGCAAGCATCCACAGCCTGGGTGGCTGTTTCGCGTATCGGTCTGCGTTTACGCCAACCGATGTGTTGGCGTCCCCACGGGGATTCGAACCCCGGTAGTCACCGTGAAAGGGTGGTGTCCTAGGCCTCTAGACGATGGGGACTTTGGCCAGTTTGACTGGCAGCTTGCGCTACCTGTCGGTGTTCTGTGGTGGAGGTAAACGGGATCGAACCGATGACCTCTTGCATGCCATGCAAGCGCTCTCCCAGCTGAGCTATACCCCCACAGGTTCTACGCAACAAGCAGGGCCCGCGGCGAAGAGGCGCGAATCATAAAGAGGTTCTTGCGGCTTGTAAACCCCCATTGATCCGGGACCTGCTTATGGCGCCAAGTCGGCCTTGCCGGCAAGGCGCAAGCGCTCGCCGTGTTACCAGAGCTTCCACCAGGAACTTTCGGCGAACACGGTCTCTTCGCTGAGTTTGCTGTCCGGGTAGTTCTTGGCAAGCACGCGGCGTGTATCGTCGCGCAGTTCGTTCTGACCCAGCTTGTCATAGGCCGCGGCCAGCATGACCAGTGCCGTCTCCACACGGTCGGTATTGGCGTATTGCTCGATCACCGCCTTGGCGCGGTTCACGGTGGCCAGATAAGCGCCGCGCTTGTAGTAATAGGTCGCAACAGACAGATCGTGGTCGGCCAGGGCTACAACCAGATAGGCCATGCGGTCACGCGCATCGTTAGCGTAACGGCTGGCGGGGAAGCGGGTCACCAGATCACGGAATGCCTCGAAGGATTCGCGCGCGGCTTTGGGATCGCGCTCGGCCATGTTCTGGCGCGCAATGCTGGCGAACAGCGAGCGATCATCGATGAAGTTCACCAAACCCTTGAGGTAGAGCGCGTAGTCCACGTTCTGGTGAGTGGGGTGCTGCTTCAGGAAGCGATCAATGGCGGACAGCGCCAGCTCGTTTTCCTGATCCTTGTAGTTGGCATAGGCGATTTCGAGTTCGGCTTGTTGCGCATATCGGCCATAGGGATAGCGTGCCTGCAGTGCCTCGAACAGCTTCACCGCGCGTGCATAGCTGCCGCTATCGAGCTCGGACTTGGCTTCCTGATACATCTGCTCGGCCGTGGCCTTGGGGTCCAGGGTGGCCGGCTCGTTCACCGAGCCGCAAGCTGCAAGCAGCAGGCTGCCGGCGAGCAAAGGTAGAATGCGCTTCATGGAATACTCCGATATCGAAGCCGACGATTATAACGATTCGGCTGAGACCATACGTTTACTTGTGCCGCCCGATGCTGCCGGCGGTCGGCTTGATGCGATTCTGGCACGACTGCTGCCGGAATACTCGCGCAGTCGTCTCGCCCGCTGGATCGACGAGGGCACGGTGCTGCTCAACGGCAAGACCGCCACGCCCAAGACCAAGCTGTGGGGCGGTGAGGCCATTGAGGTGCAACCCGCCCCCAGCGCCGAGGACAATGCTTTTGCGCCCGAGGCCATCGATTTTCCGGTGGTGCACGAAGACGATACGCTGATCGTCATCGACAAGCCGGCAGGGCTGGTGGTTCACCCGGCTGCCGGAAATTGGTCGGGTACGCTGCTCAATGGCTTGCTGCACCGCTATCCCGAACTGGCCGGCGTGCCACGCGCCGGCATTGTGCACCGGCTCGACAAGGACACCAGCGGGCTGATGGTGGTGGCGCGTACGTTGATCGCGCAGACCGAGCTGGTACGCCAGCTCCAGGCGCGTACCGTGTCGCGGCACTATCTGGCGGTAGCGCAGGGCAGGATCACCCGCGCCGGCACAGTGAACGCGCCGATCGGCCGTGATCCGCGTAACCGTCTCAAGATGGCCGTGGTGCCTGGTGGCAAGCCGGCGATAACGCACTACATCCCGATCGAGAACATGGCCCGGCATACGCTGGTGGAGTGCAAGCTGGAAACCGGCCGCACGCACCAGATCCGCGTGCACATGGCGCATATCGGCCACGCACTGGCGGCGGACCCGGTTTACGGCAATCGGGGAGGGGGCCTGTCGGCGCCGCTGCGGCAGACGCTGGATGCGTTCCAGCGGCAGGCCCTGCATGCCGCCAAGCTAGCCCTGGTGCATCCGCGCTCGGGTGAAACCGTGCAATGGCAGAGTGCGATGCCGACCGATATGCAAACCCTGATCAGCGCGCTGCGCGAGGACACCGAATGAGCCACTGGCACGATCACGCGCTGATTCCCGATTGGCCAGCGCCACCCAATGTGCGGGCCTGCGTGACGACGCGGGCGGGGGGCACCAGCCTTGCACCCTATGCCAGCCTGAATCTGGGCGACCATGTCGGTGATAACCCGCAGGCGGTTGCGGCCAACCGCGCATTGCTGGCGGCAGCCTTGCCGAATGCACCGCTATGGCTCAATCAGGTCCATGGCGTCGCTGTGGTGGAAGCAGACCGATACACCGGGGCTGTGCCCGAGGCAGATGCCGCTGTCGCGCGAGTCGCCGGCACGGTCTGCGCCGTGATGACGGCCGATTGCCTGCCTGTGGTGTTCGCCCGGCGCGACGGCACGGCTGTGGGTGCTGCCCATGCGGGTTGGCGAGGTCTGCATGCGGGGGTGCTCGAAGCCACGGCAAAGCGATTGGGCGACGGCAGCCAGCTGATCGCCTGGATGGGTCCGGCTATCGGCCCCGATGCCTTCGAGGTCGGCGAGGAAGTGCGTGAGGCGTTTACCCGCGATCTACCTGCTGCTACCGCTGCGTTCCGTCCCGGTGCGACACCGGACAAGTGGTGGGCCGATATCTATCTGCTCGCGCGCCTGCGCCTGGCAACCATCGGTCTCGATGCCGTCTATGGCGGTGGTCTCTGCACCGTACGTGATGCGCAACGCTTCTATTCGTACCGGCGAGACAAGACGACAGGGCGAATGGCGACGATGGTGTGGATGCAGCCATAAAAAAACGGCAACCCCATGGTTGCCGTTTTTTTTGCTTGCCGCGAGCCGGCAACGCAAGTTGCTCAATCGAACAGCTCTTCCAGGAAGCTCTTCTTGCGATAGGGCTTCTGGCCGTAGTGCTTGTCGTGAGAGTGGGTGTGTGAATGCTCGTGGCGCCGGTCATCCTGGCGATAGGCGGGTGCGCTGGCCGCAGCCTGTGGTGCGGGTGCTGCATCCTGGCGACCGCGTTCGAGTATCTTGTCGAGCTCGCCGCGATCCAGCCAGATGCCCCGGCATTGCGGGCAGTAGTCGATCTCGACGCCGGCGCGTTCGCTCATCACAAGCTGGGTGTCCTTGCAGACCGGGCATTGCATGGTGTTCTCCTCTGTTCGATATCCAGCGCTCAGACCAGTGTACCGCCGCAGAGTTTCAACCGTCTCAATCGATCTGTGTGGCGTTGCTGAGCCGGTAGTACAAACCCATGGGATCACTCTTCAGCAACTCCAGTTTGCCGCTGAGTGAAATGGTGTCATACACAAACTTGACCGGTTTGCTGGCCTTGACCTCGATCACCTGGTCCGGTCCGCCAGGCAGGCAGAAGGCACACGATGGCGGCGTGGCGGTGAGAATGAAGTGGGTCTGTTTCTCGCTCATGCCCAGCGGCAGCATGAATCCCTGAAGGCGGACGACTTTCTTGTCGAGCTGCACGATGGCGGGATCAAACTTGGGCACCATGGTGTCACCCTGTTTGATGGCCTCGACTTGGGTCAGCGTTTTCCACGACACAAAACCGGCTTTATCGGCCAGCGGCTTGGCGGTGGTAGGTGTCACGCCATAGGCCGCATTGCCCACCGGCGCAGGGCCTGCGGGCAAGCTGGAGGGGTCGGCTGCCTGGGTGCTCAGTGCCAGCAGGGCTAGGCTGCTTGTGAGGGCGAGGCGCAGCATGGTGTGCTCCTTGTGTCGTGTGTGGGTCGGTATGGCTGGGGCGACGGTATCGGCTTACTTGCGGGCTTCGCTACGCGGTGAGAGGGTAACCGGATCAAGCACCCATTCGAAGCGCTTGCCATCTTTACCGACACCGCGAATTTCGTAGCATCTGTGGTGCACCTCGGCGACCTTGACCGTGTGGCCGGCTTGCTCGGCTTTCTTGATGGCCTCGGAGAATGGTTGCCATTGCTTGGCGGGTTCCTTGGTGCACGGTGTTTCGTCGTGGGCGTAGGCATGGGCGCTGGCCAGCAGGGCAAGCGCAAGCAGGGGAGTGCGCATGGTCGGATTCCTTTTCAGCAAGATCATCGTTCAGACAGGATCAGGGCGATATCCGCGCGCCAGGCTTGCCAGGCGGGCAGCAGCGAGGCCAGTAGCCCCACGCCCAGCGCCAGCAGCACCAGCCAGCCTTCTTCGGCTACCCAGCGTGCGCCGGTCAGTGTGATGCCCGGGGTGAGCTTGAGCTGACCTGCCAGCTCTGCCACCCCATGGCCCAGCGCTAGGCCCAGCACGGCGCTGAAGCCAGCGATCAATAGCCCCTCGATCAGCACTGCGCTGAACAAGCGCGCGCGACTGCTGCCCAAGAGGCGCATCAGCGCGAGGTCGTAGCGGCGCTCCTTGAGCGTGGTGTAGAGCGCCACAAACAGCGACAAGCCGGCCGAGATGACCAGAATCGCTGCAAATGCGCGGAAGGCATCGAGCCCGAAACCAACGATATTGAGCAGGCGCACCGATTCCATGGCTGGGGACGCGGCCTGCATGGGCGTGTTGGCATTGATTTGCCGTGGCAGCGCCAGCACGGCCAGCGGGGTTTTGTACTGGATCAGCAAGGCGGTAATGTCGCGCGGTTTGCCGTTTTCGTCGTTCTCTGCATGTCCGGCATGCGCATCTGCGCCCTGGAGCGCGGGGTTGGTGCTGCCGTGGTCCTCGTGCAGATCCCATACGCTTTGCAGATCGGTCAGTACCAGCTCATCGAGAATGGTGCCGGTGGGGGCAAGGATGCCGACGATCTGATACAGGTTGTCATCATGAGCGTGGCCACCTGTGCCGAGGCCGTGGGAGCTGGAAACATTGTCGCCCAGCTTCAACCCCGTCGTGCGGGCCACGTTCGCACCGAGCACCGCTTCCATGGATACCGACCAAGGCTGACCACTGGCGAGTTGGCCGCCATAGAGCGCCAGATAGTCGTGCGTGGTGCCGACAATGCGGAAGCCTGCCAGATTGTCACCCAGCGCCAAGGGCACGGCGCGTGCCACCAGCGGATGCCGCGCCAGCTTGTCGGCATCGCGCTTGGCGATGTTCCCGGTGGGGATGTCCGCGTGATACACGGTAGACATGATCAGCTGTAGCGGGCTGCCCTTGGCACCCACTACCAGATCAATGCCCTCGCCATTGCGCAGCAGCTTGTCGCTGAGCTGGGCGCTGAACAGCATCAGCAGGGTAATGGTGGCGATGCCCAGCGCCAGCAGGATCACATTGAGCGCACTGTGCAGCGGGCGAGCCAGTAACTGGCGGGTCGCGAGGCGGACGATGTTCATGCCGACACCCCCGCCCTGCTCAGTGCAAAGGTAGTCGCGAAGGTGGATTTGACGCGGCCATCGTGGCTGGCCACGAGCAGGCTGGCACCGGCTTCGTCGGCGGCGCTGCGCAACAGTGCCAGTACGGCGGCGGTGGCTTCATCGTCCAGGCTGGCGGTGGGTTCGTCGGCCAGCAATACGGCCGGGCGGTTGACCACGGCACGTGCAATCGCCACGCGTTGTGCCTGGCCTTGCGAGAGCTGGGCGGGTTTGCGCCGGGCCAGTTCGGCTATCCCCAGTGCGGTCAGTACCGTGTCGATGCGCTGCGGGTCTTGCGGCAGGTGGGCAAGATATTGCGCCAGCTGCAGGTTCTCGGCCACGCTGAGGCTGGCGACCAGATGAGGGCGTTGCGGCACAAAGCCGATGCTGCGGCCCCGGAAGGCATCGCGCTGGCTGGCGGGCAGTCTGGCGACATCCTGTCCGGCCAGCACAACACGACCGGCACTGGGGCTGAGTAATCCACCCAACAAGGAAAGCAGCGTGGTTTTGCCGCTGCCCGATGGGCCCGTCAGCACGGCTTGGCCGGCCTGGGGTAGCTGCCAGTCAGGAAAGCGCAGCGTCTGTCCGCCGGGGTATTGGTAGGCAAGTTGATCGAGCTGGAACACGGCGACTTTCTCGACAATATCGGGTCCGGGCGGCGGGTCGGAACACGCACCAGGCTGCGTTGGTATGGGGTATCAGTTTTGCCGCATGCCGGCGACCAGTACGCCGATGTTGTAACGCATCATCGTCAGGTAGTCGGGTGCCGGTCCCTTGCTGCCGGAGAGCGCATCCGAATACAGGCGCGGCCCCACTTGGGCGCCGGTTTCTCGGCTGATCTGTTCGAGCAGTTTGGGATTGCTGACATTTTCGACAAACAGGGCGCGGATCTTTTCACGGCGTGCCTGCTGGATCAGCTTGCCAACGCCCTTGGCCGTGGCTTCGGCGTCGGTGTTCATGCCCTGTGGGGCCAGGAAGACGATGCCGAAACGCTGGCCCAGATAGGCAAAGGCGTCGTGCGAGGTGATCACGCGCCGCTTGGCGGCCGGGATGCGTGCCATTTCGGCATCGGCCCAGCGTTCCAGTTCGGTGAGGCGGTTCTCGTAGATCTTGGCGCGTTGCTGGTAGTAGCCAGCATTGGCCGGATCGGCCGCGACCAAGCCGGCCGTGATGTTGCGCACGTACTGGCGCACATGCGCGGGGTTCTGCCAGGCGTGCGGGTCCACCGAATCGTGATGGTGATCGTGCGCGTCAGCTTCATGATCGTGATGGATCGCAATCGGCTTGATGCCCTGGCTGCTCACCACCCGGGCACCGCGGTAGGCGCTGGCCTTGACGAGCCGGTCAATCCAGCCCTCGAAACCAAGACCATTGACGACCAGCAGGCGCGCCTTGCTCAGGGTTTTGCCATCGCGCGGGCTGGGTTGGTACACATGCGCGTCGCCATCGGGGCCGACCAGCGTGTGTACGCTGACCTTGTCGCCACCGACCTGTGTGACCAGATCGCCAAGCAGACTGAAGCTGGCGACTACGGGCAGTTTGTCGGCCGCCGGGACAAGGAGAGAGGCGCTTGCCATCAAGGCCAGCAGACAGTGACGCAGAATCATGATCAGGCTTCCAGATGTTCTCGCGCCCGCAGACGCCAAAGCAGGCCACCATTGCGCCCCAGCGCCAGGGAGGCCAGATAGATGAGCCCGGCGGTGAGGATGATGCTGGGGCCGGAGGGCAGGTCGGCGTGGTAAGAAACCAGCAGGCCGGTGTAGCCGGACACCAGTGCGACCGCCAGCGCAATCGCCATCAGCACCGTCAGGTCCTTGGCCCAAAGGCGCGCACTGGCGGCAGGCAGCATCATCAGGCCCACCGCCATCAGCGTGCCCAGCGCTTGGAAACCGGCAACCAGATTAAGGACGACGAGGATCAAAAAGGCAAAGTGCGCCCAGGCCCCGCCGCCACCCATGCTGCGCAGGAAGTCCGGATCGAAGCTCTCGACGACCAGCGGCCTGTACAGCAAGGCCAGTGCGACCAGCGTGATGCTGGCTACCCCGGCCAGAAAGAGCAGCGCCGTATCATCCACAGCCAGCACGGTGCCGAAGAGGATATGCATCAGGTCTACATTGCTGCCCCATTTGGACACAATGAGCACGCCTACCGACAGCGACAGCAGATAGAAGGCCGCGAAGCTCGCATCCTCCTGCAACTGGGTTGCACGCGTGACCAGGCCGGCCGCCAGGATCACGGTGATGCCGGCCAGCAAGCCGCCAATGCTCATGGCGGTGAGCGAGAGGCCATAGGCGATGAACGCGATCGCCGCACCGGGCAGGATGGCGTGGCTCATCGCATCGCCCACCAGACTCATGCGCCGCAATACCAGAAACAGGCCGACCGGCGCGCAGCCCAGTGCCAAAGCCAGACAGCCAACCAAGGCATGGCGCATGAAGGCGAATTCGGCGAAAGGCTGCCAGAGGAGTTCGTACATAAGGGCGTGGCAATCAGGCGTGGGTTTGCGCGACCCGCTCGTCGCGGTGGCAGACGGGGGCATCGTCATCCCAGCTCACCGCAATGCCGTTGGCACGCGCGAGATTGGCGGGGGTCAGCACGGCGGCGGTGTCCCCCCAGGCGATGCATTCCTTGGCCAGCAGCAGCGTTTCGTCGAAATGGCTGCGAACCTGTTCGTAATCGTGGAGCACGGCAATCACCGTGCGGCCTTCCGCGCGCCAGTCGGCCAGCAGGGCCAGCAGATCGGCCGTGGTGCGTGCATCAAGTGCGGTGAAGGGCTCGTCGAGCAGGATCAGTTGCGCGTCCTGCAGCAACAGGCGTGCAAACAGCACTCGCTGGAACTGGCCGGCCGAGAGCTCATCCAGCGGACGTGCGCCAAAACCGCTGAGTCCCACCCGCGCCAGTGCGGCATCGGCACGATCGCGTGCGCCGCGGCTGACACGGCCGAACCAGCCGGAGCTGCGCCAGTCACCCAGCAGTACGGCATCCTGTACCGAGAGCGGGAAGTGGCGATCCATGCCGGTTTGCTGTGGCAGATAACCGATCTCGCGCGGCTGGATGCGGCCCAGATCGACGCTGCCGTGGTCAGCACGGATCAAACCGACCAGCGCCTTGAGCAAGGTGCTCTTGCCTGCGCCATTGGGCCCGACAATGGCGGTGAGCTTGCCCGCCGCGAACTGGCCGGACACATGGTGGACAACCGGATGACGATGGTAGGCCAGGGTGAGGTTGTGCAGCTGCAGCGTGCCGGCCTGCGCGGGTTCAGCGCGGTGGGCGTGATCATGATCATGCGCATGACCGGCGTGGTCGTGGTGGTGTGTACTCATGCGGCACTGCCTAGCGCCCAAGCCACGGCCAGCCACAGCAACAGCAGCAGGGGCATTATCAGCACGATGCGTTGCAGGGCGGAGAGGGCAATCAGGCGCGATGGGGTTTTCATGCGGCCTCAAGCTCCGCACACCGGGCGCATAGCCCTTTGATCTCGATGTCCTGTGCGGCGACACGGAAACCGAAGGCGGCGGCGTCTTCAGCTAGCCGGGCTTCCAGGTTTTCGTCGCACAGCTCGCGTACGGCATGGCAGCGATTGCAGATCAGCATCACGCCATGATGCGGGTGGGCAAAATCGTGGCAAGCCACAAACGCATTCTTGGAGTCGAGCTTGTGGGCAAGGCCTGCGGCCACCAGAAAATCCAGCGCGCGATACACGGTCGGCGGCGCTGCCGTGGGGCGTTGTTTCTGGATTTCGGCCAGCAGCTCATAGGCTTTCATTGAACCAGGTGCATTCAGCAGCATGGCGAGCACTTCGCGCCGCTGGTCGGTCAGCCGCTCGCCGCGCTGGGCGCACCAGAGTGCGGCGGCAGCCAGTGCCTGATCGACGGGCAAGGGAGTGTGATGATGAGCATGCATGGGTTGATGTTATAACGTAACACATTCTGGCAGCAAGCCATGCTTGGGCAAGGCTCGCTTAACCCGGTTGCGAGGGGGTGTCTGTCGAGGCGCTTTGCAAGGCCTCATTGGCCGCATTCGCGGCTTCAGCCAGGTCAGCCATGGCGCGCCGACGCTTGAGCAGCTGGATGCGCAGCAGGAGAAAGCTCGGCAGGATACCCGCGAACAACAGGGTGAAAATGCCGGACATCAGGTGGCCACTGGCGATCGCGGCGATGCTGACCATCAGGATCACATACAGGTAAGCAATGACGACAATCAGCATGAGCTAGGCTACCGGGGGTGGGGGAATGCGTAAAATATAACCAAGCAAGCGCTCGAATTGAGCATAATGACTTGAATCTCCGCTGCGAATTGTCGCGTTTTGAAAGGCCGCTGTCATGCGTACCGCCATCACCGAGTTGTTCGGCATCACCCATCCGCTGATCTGCCCCGGCATGAGCTACATTGCCGTGCCCGAACTGGTTGCCGCCGTGGGTAACGCGGGCGGTCTGGGCATACTGGCTACCGGTCCATGGAATGCCGAGCAGACGCGCGCTGCCATTCGCCGCGTTCGCGAACTCAGTGACAAGCCATTCGGTGTGGGGGTGACCCTCCTGATGCCTGGCGCGGCCGAGAATGCACGCGTCGCGCTCGAAGAAAAAGTGCCGGTAATCAACTTCTCGCTGGGCAAGGGCGACTGGATCGTCGAAGGGGCCAAGGCCTACGGCGGCAAGGTGATTGCGACGGTGACTACCGAAAAGCACGCACGCGCTGCCGAGAAGATCGGGGTGGATGCCTTGCTGGTGACCGGTCACGAAGCCGCCGCACATGGTGGGGATGTGACTTCGCTGGCGTTGATTCCCGCCGTGCGCGATGCGGTCAGGCTGCCCATCATTGCGGCGGGTGGCTTTGCCGATGGCCGTGGCTTGCTGGCGGCCTTGGCGCTGGGTGCTGATGCCGTGGCCATGGGCACGCGCCTGGCAGCAACGCGCGAGAGCCCGGTGCACGCGACGACCAAGGGCATGATTGTGGCCAAGGGCGTTAGCGAAACACTCTACAACGCGCGATTTGACGGCATTCCGTGCCGCATGATGGATACGCCGACAGCTCGTCGCAAATCGGCCCGGGCATTGACGCTGATCGAAGCCGTGCCGCGCGCGATGATGGCGGCTCGCAAGATCGGCATGTCCATCGGCAAGGTGCTGGCCGGCGCGCTGGCCCAACCGGCCGCCATCAAGCAGCTTGCCCAGTTTGGTGCAGCGACGGAGTCGATCCGTCTTGCCATCGAGGAGGGCGATCATCAGCGGGGCGTGCAGTTGATTGGTCAGGCGCAAGGCCTGGTCAGGGATCTGCCCGCCGTGGCCGATCTGTTTGCCCGTGTGCTGGATGAGGCCGCCAGGGCGCGTGCCGGATTGCCGAGCAGTTAGGCCGCAACCGCACAGCGTGGCGTCAGGTGGGCTCGGGCAGGAGCGGCGGTTTGCCTATAGTGAATGGGTGTCGTAATCACGTGTCCGGACGGAATACGCCCCATGCCTGTGCTGGCGCCTTGCCCACCTTCTCCACCTCATCCTGCTCGCTGGCGAGCAGGAGCCCTGCTGTTGTGCCTGAGCACGGTAAACGCTGCCGAGAGCCCGGCCATGACCACCGAGGAGCAGGCGGCCTTACCTGCGCAACTTGATACCGTCACGGTGAGCGCGACGCGGCGGCCGGAGCCGCTGCAGAAGGTGCCCGTCGCGGTGACGGTACTCAAGGGCCGGGACCTGGAACGGGCGAATCGCAATGATCTCGGGGCCATGGTCGAGGTGGTGCCTGCCGCGTCATTCCGTACCAACGCATCCAGCAAGGACACCTCTTTGTTCATCCGCGGCGTGGGTACGGTCAGTACCTCTCCCGGTGTTGAGCCGACCGTGTCTACCATGGTGGACGGGGTTGTATTCGGCCGGCCTGGCCAGACCCTGTTCGATCTGATGGATATCGAGCGTGTTGAGGTATTGCGCGGACCGCAGGGCACCCTGTTCGGCAAGAATGCCTCCGCCGGCGTGATCCATATCACGACACGTATCCCGAGCGAGACCCCGGAAGGCTATGTCAACCTGGCGAGCTACGGCGATGGCCCGGAGCAACGTGTACGCGCCGGATGGTCTGGCCCCTTGGGTGAGTCGCTCACCGGCAGCTTGACGGTGTCGTCGGCTGACCAACGCGGCAATCTGGACAATCTGGCCACCGGCAGGCGCGTCAATGGTGTCGAGCGTCGCGGCGGGCGGGTCCGGCTGCGTTATGCGCCGGGTGGCGACTGGTATCTGGATCTGTCAGCCGACCTCGCCCGCAATCGCGGTGAGGCGCCGCCCGGCGTCGTGGTGGCCACGCGTCTGATTGCCTACCCCGGCGGCGAGGAAACCCGCTTCCCCGCATTCGCGGCAGCACTGGCGCCGGTGGTGGCCGATGCCCGTAACCGACAGGTCAATGCCGATCTGGATTCCAGCACGGAGGATCGCCACCAGGGCTTGAGTCTCCAGCTTGAGGGACGATGGCGGGAGCACACCGTGAACGCGATCAGTGCCTGGCGTCGCTGGCAGAGTCATCAGATTCAGGACAACGACCGATTGCCGCGGGCCTATCCGGGCTTGCCGCAGCAGCATGACGATGGCCGGGTGGATTACCGACAGGTTTCCCAGGAGTTGCGCCTGGCCTCGGCCAAGGGCGGGCATCTGGACTATGTGGCGGGCTTTTACTTGCTGCACGGCAGGGATGACGAGACCTATCGCCGCGATGTGCGCCGTGCCGGGCCACCACCGCAAGACGACTACGGTCAGGCCCGTTTTGGTATCCGCAACACCAGTACCGCCGTATTCGGTGAGGGGACGCTGCATCTGCATGCAGATACGCGCGCACTGGCGGGTTTGCGCTGGACCGAGGAGCGTCTGGATTTCCATCACCGACGATATTCAAGCTCGGCCACGGCACTGCCCGGCGTCAATCCGTCCGTAGCCAACACCGGTGCCACGCGCGATCGGGCTCTATCCGGTCGTCTGGGCGTGCAGCAAGATCTGGGGCCGCGCTGGATGGCCTATGCGACCTGGTCGCGCGGATACAAAGGGCCGGCATTCAATGTGTTCTTCAACATGCAGGACCGGGATACGCTGGCGCTGAAACCGGAACTGTCCGATAGCTATGAGCTGGGCACCAAGTATCAGGCGCCGGGTCAGCGCCTGCGCGCCAATCTGGCGGTGTTCAAGACGGACTACGACAATTTCCAGGCCAACTTCCCCGATCTGCTTGCCGGTGTGGTGGTGACCCGGCTGGTCAATGCCGGCAAGGTGACGACCCGTGGTGTCGAGCTGGATGCCAGCTTCAAGCCCGGCGCGGATAGCTGGATCAATCTGGCTCTGGCCAGAATCCAGGCGCGGGTGGCGCACTTCAACTGCCCTCCGGGCGCTGCGGTCAGCTGCAATGTGGATGGCAAGCCGCTGCCTTTCTCGCCCGACTGGAAGCTCAATCTGCAGCTCGGTCGCGGCGTTGCGCTATCGGGCGGGTGGCGCATCGAGACTGCTTTGGATTACCGCTGGCAAAGCAAGGTGCAATACGACATCAGCCAGTTCCCCGACACCATCCAGCCAGCTTACGGCGTGGTCGATGCGAGTGTCGCCGTGTCCTCGTCGGCACGTGGATGGCGGGCTGCGTTGCTGGCGAAGAATCTTGGTGACAAGTCCTACGCGAACTTCCTGACCCGCAGCGGCGTCGGCGTGATGCGTTTTGTGCCGCGGGATGATCGGCGGTATATCGGTCTTGATCTACGCTATGCCTACTAAGCGCTGCTTGCCTCGCACGGACCACCATGACGGCTGGGCACGCAATGAACCCTGGCCGGGGCGTCCGTCATGCTCGGAGAGCCTGCTGCACCGCGCGGGGTATCTCCGTGTATTCTCATCCCGACGACTTGCCTGCTGCCCATCTTGATTACGCTACTCATTCATTTCCGTTTCATGCCGCCCAAGACGCCGCGCCGATGCCCTGTGCTGGCAGGGGCTGCCCGTGCATGCCGCATGATCGGGGTATGGCTGATCGGGTGCTCAATGTTGCTGGCTCACGCCGCGCCCACGCTGGTGCTGCGTTTGCCGGAGTTGCCCAGCGGGCAGCACCGCTACTACACGCGCCTGCTGGAGCAGTCGCTCAAGCAGATTGGTCAGCCTGTACGCATCGAGCTGGTGGCAGATATCCCGCCGGCGCGGATGTGGCACATGATGAAGAGCGGCGAGCTGACCATCCTGTTTGCCTTGCAGACTGCGGAGCGGGACCGGCAGTTTGCTGCGCTATCCAACAATCTCACCAACGGTCTGATTGGTCAGCGTGTTCTGATGATTCGACCAGAGGATCAGGCACGCTTCGACCGTGTCGATACCCTTGCTGCGCTGCGCGGTACGGGGCTGGTGGCTGGATTCGGGCGAGGCTGGTTCGATGCCAAGGTCTGGCGTGCCAACGGCCTGGAGGTTTACGAGCACCCGGTGAATCTGAACTCGTTGTACGCCATGGTCCGGTCGGGCACGCGCGGGGTGGATTATTTGCCCCGCGGCATCAATGAGATCGGCCCCGAGGCCCGTGAGCACAAAGAGCTGGCGATCGAGAAGAACCTGTTGCTCGTGTATGAGCGTGACATGCGCTTTTATCTGTCGCCACGCATTGAGTCATTCCGGCCGATCCTGATGCAGGCACTGTTGCAGGCCGATAAAAGCGGCTTGAAGAAACGCCTGATTGACGAGGAGTTTGGTCCCGAGATCAAGGCCGTCCAACCGGCCAAGCGCCGCAAGATTGTGCTGCTGACCCCGCGTGACTAGCGAGGCCTTTACCCCCTCAGGCGTGCGTTGCCACCACGCGCAAGAGTGTCTGCTGCAGTACCCGCGCGTCATTGCTGGCCCGGTGCCGGGTGAGGTGTAGTTCTGCGCGCACCTGTTGCTGGATTTGATCCCAGACCTGCATCGCCGCGGTATCCAGTAGCACGCGCAGGTCTTGCAGCACAAAGCAGGGTGAGCGCTCTGCCGCATCGAACAACCGGCTCAACCAGACATAGTCGTGATACCAAGCGTCGGTGTAGACAGTCTGGCCCAGCAGGCGCTGGTTAAGTGCGGTAGCCACTTCAGCCGCCTTGCGACCATGCGCGAACAGGCGTGCCCGGTCGATGCCATGCACCTGCTCGGCGCCGGCATCCCAGTGGCGCCAGTCCGGTTCGGGGCGGATCAGCGAGCAGTAGCTGGCGCCGTCCGGCAAGACGATACCCACTTCGATCGGGTAGCTGGCTGATCCGAAGCCTGACGCTTCAATATCCAGAAAAGCCGGTGGCGACGCGCTGAGAGTGTGCTGAGGCAAGGTGCCGCCACGCGGTAAGTGATGAGCTAGTCCTCATCGTAGGTGATGGTGGTGGCCGATGCTGTCGGCTTTGTCAAACAAAAGGCCCGGCGCAGGGCCGGGCCTTTTGGGTACGGCAGCAGCGGATGCCGTACGCGTGTCGCGTGACCGATCGCTTAACCCAGACGGGCAGCGACGACCGACCAGTCCACCAGCTTCCAGAAACCTTCGAGGTAGTTCGGGCGGCTGTTGCGGTAGTCGATGTAGTAAGCGTGTTCCCACACGTCGGCAGTCAGCAGCGCGGTATCGGCGGTGGTCAGCGGGGTGCCGGCGGCACTGGTGTTGACGATGTCGAGGCTGCCGTCAGCCTTCTTCACCAGCCAGGTCCAGCCCGAACCGAAGTTGCCGGCAGCGGCGGTATTGAACGCCTTCTTGAACTCGTCGAACGAACCCCATTTGGCGTTGATGGCGTCAGCCAGCTTGCCAGCGGGAGCACGGGCTTCGCTGTTCGGGTTCGGGGCGAAGCCCAGCCAGAAGAAGGTGTGGTTCCACACTTGGGCGGCATTGTTGAACAGACCACCGGCCGGTGCCTTCTTGACGATTTCTTCAAGCGAGGCGTTCTCGTGCTCGGTGCCCTTGATCAGGTTGTTCAGGTTGGTGATGTAAGTCTGGTGATGCTTGCCGTAGTGGTATTCCAGCGTCTCTTTGGACATGTGCGGGACGAGACCATCAAGGGCGTACGGCAGTTCGGGCAGCTTGTGTTCCATGGGTTTCTCCAGACGGTTGAAGGCCAGACGAAGGTGCTGGCTTGAGCGATTTCGAGTCCTGCATGATAGCGCGCGATGCCCGGTGCGCCAATGTTGACCAAATTACTAAGTTATTCCCGGAATATGACATGTCATGGCGCGCCGGCTAAGGGTTGCAAGCGCGCTTTGCGCTATTATCGCAAGGTCAGCCCCGCAGACTTCCCGATACCTCCATGACCTGGCTTGCCCTCGTTCTCGCCCTGATGCTCGAACAATTCCGTCCCATCGGCCGCCGCAACCTGTTTTACGGCGGCTACAGCGGCCTGGCGGAAACCGTGGACCGCAATTTCAACGCCGGTGAATATCAGCACGGTGTGGTGGGCTGGTTCATCGCGGTGATGACACCGACAGCGGCGGTCATGATCGTCTGGGGTCTCCTTTATCTGGTGCACTGGTCGCTGGCCTGGCTGTTTGGTCTGGCCGTGCTCTATATCACCATGGGTTTTCGCCAGTTCAGCGGCGCGTTTACCGGGGTGGCCGAGGCGCTCAAGGAAGAGGATCTCGATACGGCGCGCGCTCTGGTGGGCAAGTGGACGCGTGATTCCGCCAGTGAAATGAGCGCCAATGAACTCGCGCGTGTGGCCATCGAGCAAGGCCTGATCGATGCGTATCGCCATGTGTTCGGCCCCATGTTCTGGTTCGTGCTGCTGGGGCCGGGCGGTGCAGTCGCTTACCGCGCCACGACGATCCTGCAACTCAAATGGGGTGCGCGTGATCGCCGCCTGGGTGAAAAATTCGGCCAGTTTGCCGACCGTGCTGCCTATGTGGTGGACTGGTTGCCCATCCGCGTCACGGCCATCAGCTTTGCCATCGTGGGCGATTTTGAAGATGCGGCGCATTGCTGGCGCCAACAGGCCGAACGCTGGAGCAGCGCGGCCTACGGCATCTTGCTCGCGGCGGGTGCCGGGGCGATCGGCGTGCGGCTGGGCATGCCCGTCCATCAGGGCCATACGGTACGTTTCCGGCCAGAGCTGGGTGTGGGCGAAGATGCCGACGCCAATACGCTGGCCAGTGCAGTGGGTCTGGTCTGGCGCAGCCTGCTGTTCTGGCTGGCGCTGATCCTGGTGGTGACCCTTGCCGGCCACTGGGGCCGGCTGACCGGGTTCTAGTCCGCTGATTGCAATGGCCAAGCCGTCCCGGCCCGAGGAGCCGCCCCGCCACCGTTTGCGCGCACGTGCCGACTGGCAGGACGCGCTACCGGTCCGCACGGTGCGGCCGGCAGAACCTGTGCCCGGTTGGTGCAAACCCTTGGCCTTGCTGGGTATTGGCTCGTTCTGGGTCTACTTCTTTGGTTGGGCCGGTGAAGGTGGCCGCGAGGGCATGGAGACCGGCTTCGCCTTATTCCTGCTCGCCAATCTCCCCCTGTTCTGGTTTTCACTCCGCGCACAGATGCGGCGCTGGCGCTAGCCCGGTAGTTTGTTGCTGCCGGTTACCGCAGGTATGGCAGCGCTGGGTACGCCTGCCGGGGCGGGGCGGGCACCCGCATCCCCCATCAGGTAGAAACTCGCCCAGAAGAACGGATGCGGGTATTTCTTCATGGTGGCCAGTTGCGCCTGCCGCAGCGCTTCACGCTTGTCGTGAGTGCGGAAAGCCGCATAGAACTGCGTCATCAGCTCGGCGGTGGCGGCATCGTCTACTTCCCATAGGCTCGATACCACCGTGCGTGCGCCTGCATACACGAATCCCCGCATCAGGCCGATCAGCTCATCGCCCTGGCGCACCTTGGACAGGCCGGTTTCGCACGCGGACAGCGTGACCAGATCGGCGTCGAGTTCGAGATTGTAGAGATCATCCACCGTGACCCGCCCGTCCAGTGCTGCGCCCTTGGCAAAGTACAGAGCCGAGCCCAGCGGTTTGTCGGGATTGAACTTGCCATGCGAGGCGATATGCAGATAGCGATACTTCTGCGCTTCGCTGGTGAAGGCGGCCTTGGTGGCCTCGGCGCCGATATAGACCTTGGCACCGGGCAGGCTGGCGGCGATGAGCTGGACTTCCTTCTCGGCATTGGGAAGCGCCAGACTGCGGTCGCCTAGATCCGGGTTGCCGAACAGCAGCACCTGCTGCCCATCGGTCAGCGGTCCACTGCTGCCGCGTTTCATCAGCGCCAGCAGGCTGGCATTCGGCAGCACGCGCAAAGCCTGGCGCTCGATCAGGTGCTGGCTGCCGCTGTGCAGGGCGCCGAAGGGCAGGTAGTGCAGCCCGGCATGCGGAATGATCAGCAGCGGGCGCGCCCCGATGTCGGCTTCGAGCGGCTTGATCAGCTGGTCGTAGAGTGCCCGGGCTTCGCCGAATGCGGCATCGCTGCGGGTTTCAATGGCGTTGCGCAAGGCGGCGATGCGCGCGTCGAGTCCGCCGGCCTCAAGCGTATGCACGCGCAGCCCGGCTTGATCGAGCACAAAGGCAAACAGCTTGCCGTTGCCGGCGAAGTATTCGATGGCGACCTCGTTCGGGTCGAGCAGAGACTGGATTTCCTTGATCGGCATGGCCGATACGGTGACCAGCGCGGCAGCATCGGGGTGGGTGTCGCGCAGCTCCTGCTTGAGGCGGATGGCCAGCGAGCGTGAACCGCTGCGGCTCGGGTCGGCACTCGATTGCACTTGCGCGGCCAGTTCGGCCTGCTCCAAGCCTTTCATGAACTCGCTGATCGGTTTGCCTGCCGCCTTGGCGCGTGTGCCGAAAGTGGATTTGGTCGCAAGCAGATCCACCAGCGAACGCGATTTCGCGCGCTCGGCGTAATCGAACGCGGCCTCGGTGCGACCGAGCTGATTGGCCACCGTGATGATGTGGGCGTACACCGCCTGCTTGTCGCCCACAAAGCCGATCTTGTTGGCCTCGGTATTGATGCTGGCGCGTTGCTGCTCGAATACGGTGATGGCGCGTGCGTAGAAATCGAAGGCCGCTTCGGGCTGTTTGTCGATTTCGGCCAGGCGGCCACGGTCGAACAGGATCAGCCAGTAGATCTCGCCGTTATCGGCGGTTTCTGCTGTGGCCAGTAGTTTGTCGAGCCCGCTGCGGGCTTCGTCGGTGAGCCCGAGTTCGAACGCTGCCTTGTGGAGCATGTAGGCGCGCGGCAGGGCACGCCATTTCCAGTTGTCGAGCCCGCGCAGGTAGGCGCCGGAGACCAGGTTCTCGATAAAGGCATTCAGTGCAAAGGTCTTGTCGGCCTTGAGCGCATCGTAAGCGCCACGCCAATCGCCCAGCGCCATGCTGACTTTGGCCAGCGAGAGCGATTTGGAGGTGACCAGATCATTGCCGACCGGAATCAGCCCGGTGCCGATCTTGTCGAGGCTGGCGCGATAGTTCTGCGCCTCGCTCTTCTGCCCCAGCCAGGTATGGGCCAAGGCCAGCGCGCTGACAGCCTGGATGCGCAGATCGTTGTAGTCCTCACCCTCTTTTTCGATCCAAGCGAGGATGGCCTTGGCATCGATGATGGCATCGTTATAGCGGCCTAGCTCGATGTTCATTTCGGCACGGATCGCGTGCATGACCGGCGTGGCATCGTCGAGGTCAAAAAAGCGCGTGGCCTTGTCGCCGATCTTGATGCGACGCTGCATCTCATCGAGGCAGGGTTCGAGCTTGTCGTACTTCTTGATCTTGCCAAAGGCAAAACACAGCGCGTGCACATCGGCCATCTTGGGCAGTTTGTCGAGGGGCTCGGCACCCAGCAGGCGGGCGAGTTCGTCAAACTGGCCTGATGACGCCAGATCAAACTGTTTGTGCGCCGAGATGACCTCGGCCTGTACGACGCTGCCCGCGACCAGCGTCAGGCCGAGGATGGTGGTCAGACCGAGATGACGCAAAAAACGGTGATACGCATGCATACCGAGGCTCGCGATGTTCCACCCCTGCCGGGTCGGCATGGCAGGCCAACCCGGTGAGCGCGGAGAGTTCTCAGAAACCGATTGTCAGCCCCAGGCTGATCACCGGCCACGCCTTGAACTTGCTGACATCATCCTGCAGCCGGGTACGTTCTGCCTCGGCGTCCTGACGGATCTTTGTGCACTGGCTGGCGCTGATGGCGCTGCCGCATTGCACATTGAGCGCGGCCTTGCCACCCCCCTGCAGGATGACTCCGATATCGGTATAGAAGTTGACGCCCAATCCCGACACATTGCCGTAGCCCACACCGACATAAGGTGCCAGCTTGCGCTTGCCTTCGACGCTGCCAGTCACCGAGCCGATATCGGCCGCGTTGTACTGGGTGCCATTGAGCTCATAGGTACCGTTGGTTGGGCGGCCGGTCAGGCCGATGCGGTTCTTGGCGTAAACCACGCCACCGGTAAGGCGGAAGGGTCCCAGTGGGGAGAAGTCCACGAGTGCGCTGAGATTGTTGAGTTTGACCTTGCCGTCATAGCGCACATCGGTGTCGTCGATGGTCTGGCTCAGGTTCAGCCCGCTATAGCCTACGCGGCCAAGCAGGGTCGGGGCGATATCAAAGCCGATATCACCACCGATACCGTTGGTGCCGCCACGGACACCGACACCCAGCGCATGGGCGGGTGCGGCCAGGGCCAGAAGCAAAAGGGGAAGCGCGAGGGGTTTCATGAGATAGGTTCCTGAACAAATAGCATCCTGCCGGTTTGGATCACTAGGCTTACAAGGCGGCGTGAGGATGCGAAGTGAGAGACAAAGCCGGACATGATGGCAGGTTTGGGCGATTTTGCCGCTACCGGACCGGGTTGGCCGTTCGGTAGCGGCGGCTTGTGCTTGGGCTTGCCAGCGTTACATCAGGGGTTGAAAGCCTTGATGAATATCTCGGCATCACTCGTGGGGTAATTCAGGGTGGTTTGCACGCCATTCTTGTCGGTGACGGTCAGCGATGCGGAACTGGAAGTCCACTGCGCGGACAATCTCGAGTTGTCTCGGGCGGTCAGCGTCATGGCTAGATTGCCGCTGGCGTCCTCGCCACCCGATAGCTGCATCACCAGTCCACGCCAGGTAAAGCTGCCCGACCAGCTCAGCGCATCGGTCGATGGTTCGCTGAAGGTCAGCCGGGTACTCATGCCGTAAGGCTTGTTGTTCAGGGTCACCAAAGTGGCACCGGGACTGGCAGTAAGCAACGCGTTGCTGAATGCCGCGACCAGGTTCTGACGGGTCACAGCCGTTTGAGCGCCATTGGTGTAGGTCAGCGCGTTTGTGAATACCGAGTTGCCATTGTCCCAGTTCCCCGAGAGCAGGAACTCGATCTGCCGGCCGTTCAGACTCCAGCCCCCGCCGGTATTGCAACCAGAGAAAGACAGCAAGGAGATGTCACCCGGGTCCAGCGTACCAGCGGCACCGTTGTCCACCGTGACGGCAAAGCCACCACCGCTGCCATTGCAATTGATGGTTGTGCTCTGTCCCAGCGGAGGGTCGACATAGGAAACACTGGTCGGACCGGTATAGCTGGACCAGCCGAAGGTGGTCTGGAAGAGATCGATACGGGTACCGAACATGGCGCCCTGAACCAGTTCCAGCGCATTGGCGGTGCTGATCGTGTCGAACTGTACGCCAGTGGGTGTGGAAGTGGACGGTGCACTCAGCGCGGTGGTGATCAGTTGCGCCTTGGTCGCGGGCAGGGTACTCACCACATTGGTTCTGTCGGTGACCTGGATCGAGAACGAGGTGTTGTCACCTGCAGGCACACTGGCAACCAGCTTGCTGCTGTCGGCAGAGGTGGTCAGGGTGTAGACATGGTTGCTGCCGGACTGGGCAACGGAAAGACTCACCGGCAAGCCGCGCCAGCTACCCGTCAGGCTCCAGGCGGGGGGGAGCTGGCTGTCATCGGCATAGGTCG
Source organism: Chitinimonas sp. BJYL2 (assembly GCF_027257935.1). NCBI lineage: Bacteria > Pseudomonadati > Pseudomonadota > Betaproteobacteria > Neisseriales > Chitinibacteraceae > Chitinimonas > Chitinimonas sp. BJYL2. The sequence continues at coordinate 128,695 of NZ_JANZKW010000003.1, forward strand.
GCACGGTCAGGTTGGTGATGACACCATAGGTGACGCCGTTGACCTGCATGGTGCCGCTGACATTGCCGCCTGCCGGTCCGACAAAGCCACCGCCGTGGATCGCCCGCACCACGGTATGAGCGCTGTTGGCATAGGTCACCATCTCGGTGTAGGTCGTCGTGGTGTTATCGGCATTGCGGATATCGCTGCTGAACACATCAGCCAGCCAGCCGTTACCGACATTGCAGTTGGAGAGCAGCAGCCGCTCTTCGTCGCCCGGTCCGAGCACGCCTATCGTGCCACCATCGATCGAGATCTCCCGGCCGGCCGGTGTGCCATTACAGGTGACGGACACCATCTGGCCCAGCGTCAGGTTCGGGGAGTCGATCACGCTACCGCCGGTGTAGGTGGCGGAATTGAAGTTGACGCGGCTCTGATCGCCCGGACCCATCTGCAACATGGCCTGCAGCAATTCGATGCCGTTGTTCTTGTGTATGGTGCTGAAATCGTTGGCGGCCAGATTCAACGGCGTCGGGGTGTTGGCAGGGGCCGTGAATTCGACCTGGCAGGCAGCCAGCGACAGGACACCTGCCATCAGGGTGGCAGTTTTGTAGATCGACATGATGACTCCTCTTCCTATGTGTGCCTGTCGCGTTCAGAACCAGTAGCCAAAGTTGAAGGTCGCCCCCTTGGCCTCACTGGAGAACGTATAGCGGATGCCGCCGCGGATGTAATCGCGGCTGGTGCGGGCCTTGCGGTTGGTACCGATCGTGACGCCAACCTCGTTGTAGCGCTTCACAAAGACTTCACTGCCGGTAAACACGGTATTGATGAGCGTGTATTCAACGGCCAGATTCTTGCCCCACAGGTTCACGGGTTGCGAATACATCACGCCATTGCGGAACGCGTTGAGCTTGAGGTTCGCGTCCACCTCGACGTCATTGGCCTCGAACTTCAGCGAGTTGGAGCGTCCGTACATATTGGCGATGACGAGCACATGGCTATCGCTCATTGATACGGCATAGGTACTGGTGAGCGCGCCGGACAAGACCTGCCCGGCCTGATTCAGATCCTTGGAGTAGGTAATGCCGTACTTGAGCGAGGGAATCAGGGTCCAGCGCTCGTTCATGGGCCAGCTGTAACTGATCCCCGGAGTGACCGACCAGGTCTTGGCAGTATTGACGCTGGTTTGGGTGACCGGTAGCGAGAGCACGAGCTGGCGCCTTGGATCAAGCTCGTTGCGGATGGTGTAGCTCAGCGGTACGGTCAGGCTCTTGGTACGGAATTCGCCGTACTTGATGTTGCCAAAGGCAAGACCCAGCCCGGTGCTGTTGAATGCCGCTGCCGACGCGGCGCCATCGCCGCCCGAGCTGCTCTTGCTGTCTCCACCGGAAGGCGCCACAAAGCTCTGGCTCGACAGGCTGTCATCGAAAGCCGAATTGGTCTGTTGCTGGATCAGCTGCGGTTGCGCCGCAACCGGGCTGGAGGCATTGATCGCGGCAAGCACCCGGTTCAACTCTTCGCTGCCATTGCTGGTAAAGAATGCCTGCATGGCAAGCACCGCATCATCCCGTGTGGGGCCTGTGAAGGTTTTGTCGATACCCAGAGACGGAATCTGCAAGCGCAGATCGGTGGAGTTCTGTGCAAAGTCCAGCAGCGCGCCCACGCCCAGATACCCAAGCTGGATGCTTACTGCATCGCTATAGGGGTTGTAGTTGGGGAAATCGAGCTTGATGAAATCTTCACTGGTGCCTTTGAAGGTGGCATTGGCCGTATCGTAGTTGCGGGTTTTCTTTTCGCCGTTAACGGTGAAATCGAGGGTGAACAGCTCGGCCGCCTGAGGGGCGGAAAACAACAGCATCAGGCTGAGTGCTAGTGCGCGGCGGATCATGGGGTTCTCCTGAGTGTGGCCGATCAGTAAAGATTCGTCATATTGCCGATAGCGGCATTGTTATAGAGCCAGAAGGCGACTTGACCGGTCGGGACATCTGGCGGGTTATAGCTGCCGGCTACGACACTGCCGTTGAGTTCTACCGCAGCTGCCAGCGAGTAACTGCCCAGGTTCTGTATCAGCCCGAGATCGGACTCCCAGTTCACCGTGGGTTCATAGGAACTGTCAGGGGGGCGGTCGAAAATCATGACGTTTCGGCCACCTACGCTGCTGATCGACCAGCGGCCTGTCCTTGCGTCTTGCCACACCCCGGAGAGATTGCGTATCTGGACGATCAGGTCACCGCTGTTCGTACCAGCCCCGAACTTGTAGCGGACTGTGCCGTTAAGTAGGGTGACTTCGGCCGGACAGGCAACGGGTCCCTGAGAGTTACTGCAGGTCTGGGTGCTTTCCACGGTGTAATAAGTGCTACCACTGGCCGGGTAGCTGCTCAGTAGCTGCTGCAAACTCGTGATACCGACATAACGCCGGTCATCTGTGACGCGGATTTGTTCGGGAGGGTTGCCGTAGGTACCCGAAGTGAAATACACCCGCGTACCACCCGCACTGTAGTTTTCCCCGATGTTGTTGAAGCTTTGTTCCAGTGCCAGTGCCTGGGCGTCATAAACACCATCGCGTCCGTTCGGATAGGGGGAGCTGACCGATGCGCGGAACGGGAATGCGCGTGGATCGTTGATGCCAAAGTTGCTATCGCCACTGGCGGAAATGGCTAGCCCGTTGAGTACTAAGGCATGCAGACGGCGGGAGGAGGATTGCCAGCCTGTATTGCTGTAGTAGCTGACACGCAAGTGATTGGCAGAATCAAAGCTGGCGGAATGCAGGCAGTTGTTTGCATCGACACTGGTCCGTGCGATGGGCGTTACCCAAGCGCTTTCGCCACCATGGAAGCCCTCCGATCCGGGCAGGATGCCGGCAGACTGGGCACTGGTGTAGCAAAGCGCAATGGGGTTGGGTGTGCCGAAGGTTCGCGTCGAAGGATTCCACACTTGATACCCAGGGCGGAATAATGAGTAAAGGCCATTTGCATCGGGCCCTGCTAGCTTGCGGAAAGCTGCTTGCATAAAGCTGCTGTCGACAATGGCTTGACCCACGCCCTCGCTGTAAAGCTGGAAGTTGGAAACATCAGTGCGCGGTAATGCAAAGAAATTGCGGTTTGCAGCAAGTACCGCCGGATTGATCAGCGGTCGATACAGCAGCTTGGTCGCATCGGTCTCGTACTGGGCGGCCCACATGAAGTGCGGCATCCAGTAGAAGTTGGCACCCCATACACCCAGTGCGGCAAGTTTGGGGGCGCCTTGGACTACGCTGGTGGCGGCTTCGAAGTCAGCACCCCAACGCACAACCAGCCTGTCGGCCAGTTTCTTCAGATGCGCGCTCTGTGCCTGTGTTGTCGCGACGGTGTCTTTGGAGTAGTTGGTATTCAGCGGGTAATCGCGCAGCACGCCAACGATTGCTCGTGCAAAGATCGTCCGCTCATTGGTTGTGTGCGCGGGGTACAGTCTATGTACCTCACCGGCAACGGTGGTAATGGGGTTGATGATGCTGGCGTCACCCGGCAAGGCGCGCAGGAAGTAGCCTTTGGCCACGGTGCCGTTCGTGTCCACATTCTTTGCGCCTGCGGGTACCCAGGCCAGCAGGGGATGGGCGGCAAGTTGCGCGCTGTCGAGTTGCGGCAGCACATAGCGGCCTTCGGCGTCGGTACTTGCCTGGGGTTCGCCGGTGTCGGCGATATAGTTATCGTTGAGGTCATGCCAGACCTTTGCCCCCTGGATCGTATTGACGAAGCCCACGGTTTTTGGCTCGGCGGGGGTAAAGGTAAAGGTTTCCGGATTACAGCCACTCAAGCTGGCCAAGGCCGCCAGGCAGGAGAGTGACAGGCAGGTTTGCCGCAACATGGTTATCCCCTTATCACACAGGGCACGGGCCCTGTTTGTTTCCCTTGGGGCGCCCAGACGAGGGGCGCCTTTCCCTGATGGCTTACGGATCGGTGCGCTTCAGTGCACTTCTTCTATCCGCAGTAGCGCCGCGCCATAAGCGGTGGAGCACGCGTTTTTGGCCTTGATTGCCAGTGAGCGCTTCTCGGCGGGTTTGCCGCATTCGCGGTCCAGTACTGGCTGCATGGCGCTGGCTTGCAGGGCCTGGTTGTTTTGCAGGTTGATATTCAGCAGCGAGAACGGTCCTGCGGCCTGCATGCCCAGCTTGCTGAAATCGCGCGGGATGTCTGAAACCAGCGCGATCAACTGGTTGCTGCCGGGCGGGCCCTGAGCAACCAGTTCCCACTGCGGGCCGGGGATGGCCAGCGTTTTGCCGGCTGGCAGGTAGTTGTCCTTGTCGAGTGCGTTCGGATAGAGCAGATCGAAGGTCTTGCCGTCGGTCCCCACCATCAGCAGATAGGCATAACCGGGACTGGAACTCTCAAGCCGCAGATCCAGGGTATCCACACCGATGCGCATGCGCTGCTTGCTGGCGGTGAGGGTGACGGTGCGTCTATCGTCGCGACTCGCATAAAGATCGGCCAGTACCCCGCTGGCGTTGATGGCCGGCTTTGCGCTTGCGGTGCTCGTGGCTTGGCTCGTGGCTGGCTTGGGCGCACGGGGCAGTGAGAACACGGCATAGGGATTGCCGGTAATGGTGACGTGGCTGGGGCGCAGATCCTTGGCGTTGGCGAGTCGCTGGTCGAGCCGGTTTTGTGCGCACTGCCGGACCTCTTCGACCGAGAGGGCACCGCTCTGGTCGGTATCGGCTTGGGCATCGTCGTTAAGACAGGCCAGCCAAGCCGACGTGACCAGCCCGCCTTCTTTGGGGTGATCAAACGACACCTCGTTATCGCGCGCAGCGGCAATATGGACGAAGTTCTGTCCGCCGCTACCAGTGGTTTCTGCGCCCTGTTTGATGCTGCGGGTGAGCAGATTGGTGGGTCGTTCGCAACTGGCGTCGGCAGATTTGGGTGTATAGAACTTGGGGACGATACCGGCCAGATCATCGTCACGCAGCGACCGGGTGGTGACGCCGCCGGAGTGGCAGGCATCCAGCATGAAGATCACCTTGCTGGCGCGCTGCCCCAGACCATTGAGGACATCGACCAGCTCGGTATCCATCAGCATGCTGCCATCGTACGCGATCAAACCCTCGGCACAGCGGTTGAGTGGCTCGGCCTGCTTGATGCGGCCACCGTGGCCCGAGTAGTAGATGAACACCTGATCACCGGGCGCCAACCGTGCTCCAAGCGCCGCAAACGCACTGCGCATGCCGGCAACGCTGAGATCGGCATCACGCAGGGTGGTGATGTTCTCTTCCGCGACGCCCAACTTGCGCGCAATTTCCTGTGCTTTGGGGATGTCGTGCTTGGTCCCGTATAGCGGCGGGACATCACCACTGTATTTGCCGATGGTCATGATCAGTGCGTGGTTGGCTGCCACGCAGGCCAAGGGGGCGGACAGCAGCAGCACGCGTAGGGACTGGCTCAGTGCGCGCATGGCGTGCTCACTCGTCGCCAAGCTGGGCGTTCAACTGGTTTGCCATGGCGGCGATCTCGGCATTGCCGGGCTGTTTGGCCTTGGCATCCTCAAGCACCTTGCGCGCCTCCTGATACTGGCGCAGCTCGACCAGCCGCGTGAACAGGTAGATTTCCGGTGTCAGGTCCGACTCGGGCGCATCCTTGCGCAGCATGGCGTAATTGTTTCGCGCGTCGCTGAGCGCCTCGGCCAGCGTGCCGCTGCGGATATACAGCACACCCGACAATTGCTTGACCTCGGAGACTACCGCCGGGGTTTTGAGCAGAGCTTGCCGGATCACGGCGGGCAACTGTTTGACCTGCGGCGTCACGGTGGCTGGCTGGCTGCTGGCCGATTCGGCCTTGATCTGCAGGCTCACCGGCCCTTGCCAGGTCTCCTGCCTGCCGCTGCCAGTCCACGCGATTTGCAGTCGGGCCCCTTTGCCCAGATCCAGCCTGTCGCCCAGGTACAACTGCGAGAAGGCCTCCAGCCGCTTGCCTTTCTGCTTGCCACCCAGTTGGACATCGCCTTCTGCCTGGGTCACCAGAATGGCTTTTTCGGCGCTTTCTGCGGCATGTGTCGTCAGGCTGGCGGGAACCAGTAAAAGTGCGATCAGACCCTGAACCGCAACACCCTGAGTCAATATCGATTTCTTCATTTTCTAACCCTCTATGCCAAGCAGTTCAATAATCTCTATAGACGCTTCACGACCTTTTACCTGTACCACTTCGCGCGCGCCCGTCAGTACCCCGGCGCCGGCCTGATCCAGGGTGGCGCGGCTCATCACGCACCGCACACCCATGGCCTTGGTATGGCTTTCCAGACGACTGGCAGTGTTCACCGTGTCGCCGATCACCGTGTAATCGAGCTTGTGTTGGGAGCCGATATTGCCGGCCACGACGGGGCCGCTATGAATGCCGATGCCGATGCGGAAAGGCGCCATGTGAGGAAAGCGTTTGGCTGCCCAAGCCGCGACATCATCCGCTGCCTTGCCCAAGCCCATGGCAGCACGGAGTGCGCGGCGGGCATGGTCCGGGTGCGATACGGGGATACCGAATTCAGCCATGATGGCGTCGCCAATGAACTTGTCGATGGTGCCGCCCTCGGCCATCAGGGGCACCACGGCACGGTCGAAGTAGTAGTTCAGCAGCTCGACCACTTCCTCGGGTGTGAGCTGTTCGGACAGCGTGGTGAAATCGCGGATATCGGCAAACAGTACGGTGGCTACGGCGCGCGTTCCGCCCAGCATGGGCAGCTCATCACGCTGCAGCATGGTTTCCACGATCTGCGGCGAGAGGTAACGGGCAAAGGCGCTACGGGCGAACTCACGCTCACGCCGCTCCAGTCTCAGGCGTAGCGCGAGCGCGCCGAGCCAAGCCACAAACAGGGCCAGTTGCAGGCTGGCGACCGGCGCGATGGTGCCATCGGCAAATAGCAACCAAGCGCCCACCGGGGGCAGCAGCAGGCTGCCTGCCCCGGCGGCAAACATGGGCCAGCCCCAGTAGCGCCAGAACAGCAGGCAGGCGGGCAGCAGAAAGGCAATGAACCAGAGCAGACGGGTGCTGTCCTGCAGTGCTACATCGCGTTGGCCGGACATCAGGGTTTCGATGATGTTGGCCTGCAATTCCGGCCCCATCATCAGGTTGCCGGCGTCGAACAGGCCCACGGAATAGGGCGTGAAGTGAAAGTCCTGCATGCCCGAGAAACCACCACCCAGCACCACCACCTTGCCCTTGAGGGCCTGCACCTCCGGATCGGCAAATGCGCCGGGTGCGAGCAGCCGGGCGATGGACAGCGGTCGGTAAGTACCGGGTGGGCCGATAAAGCGGATCCTGGCGGCGGGATCGGCCGCGCTCACCGTGCGCTGGCCGAGCTGCCAGCTGGCTGCATGGGAGGATTTGCCACTGGCGTGAATGGCTGCCAGTGCGGCCAGCGAGAGATAAGGCCGCACGCCACGTTGGTCGGGGGCTGGATCGAGATCGGGCTGGGCGCGGAAGTGGCGCACGACTCCATCGTCATCACGTGCCAGATTGGCCAGCCCCACATAGCCTTGGACGTCGAGGTCCGGTATGGCCAGCAGTACTTCGGGCAGGGGTAGCTCCAGCACATCATGCCCGCTACGCGTATCGCGGCCGACCGACATGCCGGCAAGAATGGTGGTGCCCTTGCTGACCTCCTGGCGGAAGCCGCGGTCGAAATCGCGTGCAGGCTCTGGATCGGCAATCGACATCTTCCGTAGCCAGCGCTCTGGTGAGATGCCGAACAGGATGTCGAGCGCGATCGTGCGTGCGCCGACTTCGCGCAGCGTGGTGAGTGCAGCCGCGATCTGCGGCGACCAGAACACCAGCGGGTCATCGGGGAAGCGCGCCAGCGACGCGTTGTCGATCAGGACCAGCGCAGTATGCCGCGGGGCATCACGCTGACCGGCCAGCCGGTACCAGAGATCGGTATAGGTATCGTCGATACGCTGCAGCGCCCCGACCCGGTGCGAGACCTCGGCCAGCAGCAGTGCCGCAAGCGCCACCAGCAACAGGTAGCGTAGGCCTCTGCGCTGGCGCAATGACAATGATGGAACAGCCAGTAAACCGTAAATAGCCATGTCGGCGTACGGTGGCGAGACGGCCGGTGCAGTTTGCAGCGCTGCTGACGCAACCCCTCGCACGCTCCCTTGGTGCCTGAGTGAAATTCACTATAGCGAGCGCAGGGGAATATAAAACTCCGCCTTCGGTTGAGGCGTTATCAGCCCTAAGGATGAGTCTTTATGGCACTCAGGCTTTGGCGAGGCTGGCCAGATCCCAACGTGGCCTCACCGCAAAAGGCCCGGCCTGGCGCAGGTGCTGTAAACGCTGCGCCCCGGCAAAGGCAATCATCGCGCCGTTGTCGGTGCAGAGCGCCAGTGGCGGGTAGTAGACCTTGAAGCGTCGTCGTGCCGCCAGGGTATCCAGCGCCTCGCGCAGCTGCCGGTTTGCGCCGACGCCGCCCGCCACGACCAGCTGGTTCAGCCCTGTTTGCTTGAGCGCGGCCAGACACTTCTTGCTGAGCACCTCCACCAGCGCAGCCTGGAATGCCGCACAGATATCCGCGCGCGTAGGCTCGTCCAGTGGTTCGTGCTTGCGGGTCAGGGTCAGAACGGCTGTCTTGAGGCCGGCAAAGCTGAAATCCAGATCGCCGGAGTGCAGCATGGGGCGTGGCAGGGTGAAGCGGTTGGCATCGCCCTGATCGGCAAGCTTTGAGAGTGCCGGGCCGCCGGGGTAGCCCAGCCCAAGCAGTTTCGCGGTTTTATCAAACGCTTCGCCAGCGGCGTCATCCAGCGTTTCGCCGAGCAGTTCGTAATCCCCCACGCCGCGCACGGCCATCAGTTGGGTATGGCCGCCCGAGACTAGCAAGGCCACAAAGGGAAAGGCTGGTGCCGGGTCGGCCAGCAAGGGCGAGAGCAGGTGGCCTTCAAGGTGATGTACGCCAATCACCGGTTTGCCCAAGGCCACGCCCATGCCGTTGGCCACGGCGGCGGCCGTCAGCAGCGCCCCGGCCAGACCGGGGCCCTCGGTAAACGCAATCGCATCGATATCGGCGCGGGTCTTGCCGGCTTCGCGCAGACAGGCTTCGGTCAGCGGCAGGATGCGGCGGATATGATCCCGTGAGGCCAGCTCGGGCACTACACCGCCGTACTCCGCATGCATGGCCATCTGGGTATGCAGATGATGCGCAAGCAAGCCGGCATCAGTGTCATAGAGGGCGACACCGGTTTCATCGCAGGAGGATTCGAGGCCGAGGACGAGCATGGGTTTGCCTGTAGGCTGGCGATCAATCAAAGCTGACGCGCAAATCGTTGCGGTCGTTCGAGGCGGTGTTGAGCACATCGACGATACGCGGGTACCAGTCACCCAGCGCTACCTTGGAAAACGCGGCTTCATACCAGACCAGCTCGGCCGGGCCGGGCAGGTCGGTGGACAGCAGGTCGTAGACCGCATCGAGATTGCGTGCCAGCGGTTCGTCGAGTTCGAGCTGGCCTTCGAGCTGGTCGTAGAAATCATCGACACAGTTGACGTTGACGAATTCAATGCGGGTCAGCGACATGCGGGTACCTCGGTAAAACGTTCGTAGTGATCGATGGTGACATAGCGCCGGCCATCCTTGCTTGGCTCAAATACCAGCCGCTTGGCATTGCGTTTGCCGCCGCGATAATCCAGATCGGCTTCGCGCCAGTCGCCTTGCGGTAGACGGCGTTCAAAATTGCGGAAGCGGTCTCCGCCGATATGCTTGCCCGCGGGCAAAGGGCGGCCGGGCTGCCAGCCCAGCTCGCGGGCCTCGCGCTTGGTGACATAGTGTCCGGGCAGTTTACCCTGCTGGTTGAGGTGACTCAGGGTGGCGGCCAGTTCCCTGGTATTGAGCCGCTTACCGCCCAGCTGGCGATCAAGTTGTTGCGCCACGCTGGTGCAATCTGCCGCACTGACCAGCAGTGTGGAGAGGGAAAGCATCAGGGCAAGGAAGGAGCGCATGGTGGCTGGGCAACGAAGAGAAGCGGCGGATTATCGGCCGCTTGCTCAAACGGGTCAAAGCGGGGCGCGTGCACCGCGGCCGGAAATTCCTGATCAAAGCGATGGAACCGCCTGCCCACCCTGCCTATCATAGCCAGCATGACACGCCATCCTCTCCTGCTTGCCCTGCTGTGTGCCTCTCTGGTGCTGCCTGCCGCCAGCGAGCTGCCCGATCTGGGCGACTCCGCGCTGGCGAACCTGCCCGCACACGAAGAAAAGCGCATCGCCGAGATCACGCTGCGCGAGCTGCGCCGTTCGGGCATGGTGCTGGATGATGCCGAGGTCGATGATTACCTGCAGCGTCTGGGTTATCGGCTGGTAGGTGCCAGCGACGATAACCGGATCAACTTCCGGTTTTTCCCTATCGACGAGAAAACCATCAACGCTTGGGCGGTGCCGGGCGGCGTGATCGGCGTGAATCTGGGGCTGATCGTATTAAGTCAGCATGAATCCGAACTGGCTGCGGTGATCGCGCACGAGATCGCGCATGTCACCCAGCATCACTATGCGCGCATGGTCGAATCGCAGAAAGGGTCGAGCATCATGTCGCTGGGTGCGCTGGCCTTGGCGATTCTGGCCGCATCGCGCAGCAACGGCGGCGATGCGCCGATCGCGGCGATGGCCGCCACCGAGGGTTACCAGATACAGCGCTATCTGGACTTCTCCCGCGATCTGGAGCGCGAGGCGGATCGTGTCGGCATCCAGACGCTGGCCAAGGCGGGCTTCGATACCCGTGCCATGCCGGCATTTTTTGACCGCATGCAGAAGTTCTATCGCAATGTGGACAACGGCGCTTATGCCTTCTTGCGGACTCACCCGGTTACGCTCGAACGGATCAGCGACAGCGAGGCACGCGCGGCGCAGCAGCCTTACCGGCAACTGGCCGATAGCCATGATTACCTGCTGGTGCGCGAGAAGTTGCGGGTACGCCAACTGGGACGACAAGCCGCGCTTGATTACTACCGCGGCACGACCGAGCAGCGCAAATATGCGAGTGAGCTGGCACAACAGTATGGCTATGCCTATGCCCTGTTCGGAGATGCGCAGTTCGACGCGGCGGCGGGCCGGCTGGCGCTGGCCCGCAAGCAACTGCCGGCCAGCCATCCCATGCTGGAAGGGCTGACGGCACAAATCCTGATTGGCCAAGGTCGCGCAGACGATGCCGCCAGCGTGCTGACCAAGGCGATGGAGCGGTTTCCCAGTGCCTGGAGCCTGCGCTATGCCGAATTTGATCTGCTGATCCAGCGCGGCCAGTTCAAGGACGCCGAGGTCCGGATCGACCAGGCGCTGACCGAACGCCCCAGCGACCCGGCTCTGCACAAACGGTTGGCACAGGCGTATCAGTCACAAGGCAAGACCGGTGCGTATCACCGTGCCATGGCCGAGTACTACGCCCTGATCGATGAACCGGCACCTGCGATCGAGCAGCTCAATCTGGCCCGGAGGCAAGGCGGCGATTACTACCTGCTGTCCGCCATTGAAGCGCGTATCCGGGATATGCGTGCGCGCCTGCCTGTCGACAAGAAGGGCAAGCCCATCATTCCGGTCGAGGAACATTGAGTGCAACTTGCAGATTTGCAGTATCAAACCGAAGGCCGCGATTGCGGCCTTCGGTTTGTGTACGCTGCGTTTCTTGCTAGTAGCCCGAGTAGGCGAACACGATGATGATGAACAGGGAGTAGACCAGCATTCCGCAAAAGGACAGGACGCCAACCAGCAGCAGGTAACCCCGCTGCTCATGATCCCAACTGGTCAAACCCAGCATGCACGACAAACCGAGCAACAGGAGTGGCCACCAAAGCAGCCGGTTATCCCACATGAGATTGCCGGTGAGGCCGATCAGCAGCAAAAGTGCCCACGCGGCGACAAAGCAGCCGATGGCGAGTTTCAACATGCGGTTTCCCCTGTCTTCCGGGGCCTCGGTCTTACTTGAGCACGGCCAGCGCAGCCTCGTAGTTGGGCTCGTCGGCGATTTCACCTACCAGCTCGGCATGCAGCACCTTGTTCTGCTCGTCGAGCACCACGACGGCACGGGCTGCCACACCGGCCAGCGGACCACCGGCGATGGCGACACCATAGTCCTGCAGGAAGCTGACGCCGCGCATGGTGGACAACGTCACCACATTGCTGAGGCCTTCTGCGCCGCAGAAACGCTTCTGCGCAAAAGGCAGGTCTGCCGAAATGCACAGGATGACGGTGTTGGCGATCTTGTCGGCATCGGCATTGAAACGGCGCGTGGACATTGCGCAGGTCGGGGTATCGATGCTCGGGAAAATATTCAGCACCTTGCGCTTGCCGGCATAGGTTTCCAGCGTGGCATCGGACAGATCAGCAGCAACCAGCGAGAACGCCGGGGCAGTGCTGCCCACGCTGGGGAAGGTGCCGTGGACGGGAATGGAGTTGCCGCGCAGGGTAACGGTGGACATGAATGGATTCCTGTAATGAGTGGGTGAGTACGTTGGGTAACGCAGCCAACAAGATGGGGATCAAACACAAAAACACCATACCCGTGATGGCGGGCATGGTGTTCGTGGGAGACGTCGGCAGTGGTGGTGCGGTCGGTCAGCCTGGCTGAACCAGCATCGCCTCGGCCATTTTGTCGTAGGCGGGTTCGTTGTTCACATCCTGAACGAGTTCGGCGTAGAGCACGGTATCGTCCTCGTCGAGCCCGAAGAGGGCCGTGGACATCATGCCCGAGAGCGGGACATCGGTGATCATGACCCCGTAGTCCTTGTGGAAGTCGCGCCCGCGCAGGGTGGACAGCAGCTGGATCTTGCGGATGCCTTCGGCGTTGATCACGCGGGAGAGTGCATAAGGGGTGTCGACCGATACCACGAAAATCCGTGTACCCGGAAAGCTGTCGGCAATCGACTCAAGCCGCCGCACCATGCGCAGGCCGATATCGGCATCCACGCTGGGTACTACGGCGATGATTTTGCGCTTGCCCATGAACTTGGACAGCGGCACATCGCCGAGATTGGTATCGACCAGCATGAAGCTGCTGGCAGTGTCGCCGACCCGGGGAAAGCGTCCGCCCACGCCGATCGGCTCGCCGTTGAGAAGCACAGTGGCCATGGCTGTTGTCCTCCATCTGATGGTTGACTGAGTATCGGTGGCCGACTGCCCGAAAGCAAGCCGGCAAGCCTGCACATTGTTGCCCGACTGATGCGGATCAATTTTCCTGCGGGTAGAACCAGTTCAGCGAATAGCCGCTGGAGCGCAAGGGGCCGAGGTCCAGTTGCAGGAAGACACGCAGGTCGCCATTGGGGAGCAGGCTGGTGGGCACGGCAGCGGGGCTGCCATCAGCCAGCGGCGCCAGGTATTCACGCACCGTAAAGACCTTGCGCGCCACGATGCGCTCATTGTCGTCGGTGAGCGTGAGCTCCAGCAGGGGCAGAGCTTGGGCAAAACCGGCCTGGTTGCGCAGGGTCGCACTGAGCTGGATCAGGTTGGGGCTGTCGGGCAGCGAAACCAGCTCGTTCCACTCGGTGCGCAGATAGGCCGCGCGGGCGGGCAGGGCCAGCTTGCAACCCACCAGCTCGCAGTAACGGCGCAGCTTGGGTTCGATACCGGGCAGCTGGATCGCGACCTCGGTACGGTAATGGATCGCCAGCTGCCCCAGCAGTGCTATCGCTGCCAGCAGGGCGGGGATGCTCCACAGCCAGCGCAGTGGAGAGGGGCGCGAGGGCACGCGGAGCAGGGCCTCATCTTCATGGGTGAGGATAGGGCGATAGGTGCTGCCGGCTTCTGTGTGGACCGGGGCCGGGCTGAAGTCGGCAATCATGTCCTGTGCTGCGACGCCGGTCGGTTCGTGCCCCGGCTTGCCGATATTGGCCAACGGGTCGGCGCCATCCGGGCTGGACCAGGGATCAATCCCGGTGATCTCGATGGTATCGGGCTGAGGGTCTGTCTCGGCGGTGGCAGAATCTTCCGCCACGGGCTCGGTGGCAGCGGCCGCTGGTGGCGGCACGAACTGCCAGGCGGTGCGCAGGTCACGCACGGGCGGCGCAGCGGGTTCGGCAGGGGGCGGCGAGGCCGGCGCGGCAGCGGGAACGGGTACCGGGTCAGCCGGGACCGCAGGGGTCACGGTTGCGGTTGTGCCGATATCTGCCGCGCGTTCGGTAGCCAGTGCATCAGCCAGGCGCTGCAAGCTCTGGCTCGCCAGGCTGTCTTGCTCGGTATCGTCGTCACGCTCCGCTTCCGCGGCGGCTTCCAGCTGGGAGGCAACGCTATCGAGGCCGTAGGCATGGTCCTCGGCTGCCCGATTATCGGCATCGGGATGCGGATCGTAAGCGGGTGACGCAGTCTGCGCCAAGGCCAGATCAGGGACGCTGATCGTGACGGCGGCAATCACCGGCTCGGGCGCCGGTGGTGGCACAACCAGTGCGGGTGCCGGTATAGGTGCCGGTATGGGTGTCTGGCCGGTCCCGGGAGACGACGGCACTTCTGTCGCCGGCACCGCCTGCGCGCCGCCCAGATGCTCCAGCGCATTGAAGACAAAGGCACAGCGTCCGCAGCGAACCTTGCCCTCAAAGGCATTCAGATGCGCATCGGTAATCCGGAAGCTGGTTCGGCAGTTGGGGCAACGCGTGACGTGGTACATGCGGCGATTCTAGCGAGCGGCGCGCTACAAGCAAGCAGCATGCATCAAAGTCGTGTTCCGGTGATGCGTACCCACCCTTCGCGCTCGGCGGAGACGGCCAGGGCAAAGTGGGGCGCATAGAGCGAGATGATCTCCTCGGCCTGCTCGGCCAGGATGCCCGAGAGCACCAGCCGGCCTCCGCTGCGACAGCGCGCAGCCAGCAGCGGCATCAGCATTTTCAGGGGGTTGGTAAGGATATTGGCGACCACCAGGTCGTACTGACGCTCAGGTGCGTCGTCGGGCAGGAAAAAGGTGGCAGCCACCTGATTCTGTTCCGCATTCTGGCGGCTGGCGATGATGGCTTGGGCATCGATATCCGAGCCGTGTACCTCGCCCGCGCCCAGCAGTTTGGCGGCAATGGCCAGGATGCCCGAACCGCAGCCGTAATCCAGTACTGACTCGCCAGCGTGCAGATCGCTGTCCAGCCATTGCAGGCAAAGCCAGGTGGTGGGATGGCTGCCCGTGCCGAAGGCAAGACCAGGGTCCAGCGCGAGGTTGATGGCACCCGCGGCGGGAGCATGCCATGTCGGGGTAATCCACAGGCGCTGTGATACCTGGATCGGGTCGAACTGCGATTGGGTCAGCCGCACCCAGTCCTGCTCTTCCACCCGGACCACCGTGTAGCGTGGCAGGGACAGGCCGATTTCGTTGCTGGCTGCGGCGACCAGGACATCGGGATCGGCGTCTTCCAGCAACAAAGCGACGACGATGCTGTGCTCCCAGAGCGTATCCACGGGCATGCCCGGCTCACCGAAGATGGGCTTTTCGTCGGCGGTGCCGGCTGCTGCGTCTTCGATGCTGACGCTAAGCGCACCCAGGTCGAACAGGGCGTCGGATAGCGCTTCGGCGCGCTTGGAATCGGCTTCGATACGCAGTTCAAGCCAGGGCATGCGGGTCACTCCAGAGGGTACAAAGACAACGGCCGGGACTGAAGCCCGGCCGTTGCATAGTGTAACACCGTGAGGATCAAGCCTTGCGGTCGGCCAGCAGGTGCTCCAGATAGTGAATGGACGTGCCGCCCTTCACAAAACCCGGATCGGCGAACAGCACCTGATGCAGGGGCACATTGGTCTTGATGCCCTCCACCACCATTTCCGAGAGCGCAATACGCATGCGCGCCATGGCCTGTTCGCGCGTGTCACCAAAGGCGATCACCTTGCCGACCATGGAGTCATAGTTCGGCGGTACGGTATAGCCTTGGTAAATATGCGAGTCCACGCGGATGCCGGGCCCGCCGGGCGGGTGGTAGGTGGCGATCTTGCCGGGGCTGGGGATGAACTTGAAGGGGTCTTCGGCGTTGATCCGGCACTCCATGGCGTGACCCTTGAGCGTCACATCCTTCTGGCTGATACGCAGTTTCTCGCCTGCGGCGATGCGGATCTGCTCCTGCACGATATCGATGCCGGTGATCTGCTCGGTGACTGGGTGCTCCACCTGTACGCGCGTGTTCATTTCAATGAAGTAGAACTCGCCGTTCTCGAACAGGAACTCGAAGGTGCCCGCGCCACGGTAGCCGATGCGGCGGCAGGCTTCGGCGCAGGATTCACCGATCCGCTTGCGTTGCTTATCGGTAATGCCGGGTGCCGGGGCTTCTTCGATCACCTTCTGGTGGCGGCGCTGCATGGAGCAATCACGCTCGCCCAGGTAAACGGCATTGCCGTATTCGTCAGCCAGCACCTGAATCTCGATGTGGCGCGGGTTTTCGAGGAACTTCTCCATGTACACGGTCGGGTTGCCGAACGCGGCGCCGGCTTCGGTACGGGTCATATTGACCGACTGGATCAGCTCTTCCTCGCTGCGCACCACGCGCATGCCGCGACCACCGCCACCACCGGCGGCCTTGATGATCACGGGGTAGCCGACCTTGCGGCCGATCTTGAGCATTTCTTCAGGGTCGTCAGGCAAGGCGCCGTCGGAGCCGGGCACGCAGGGTACGCCTGAAGCCTTCATGGCATCCTTGGCCGAGACCTTGTCGCCCATCAGGCGAATCGATTCGGGGCGTGGGCCAATGAAAACAAAGCCGCTTTGCTCGACGCGCTCGGCGAAATCGGCGTTCTCGCTCAGAAAGCCGTAGCCCGGATGAATGGCTTGCGCATCGGTCACTTCGGCGGCCGCGATAATGGCGGGAATGTTCAGATAAGACAGCGGGCTGGGTGCCGGGCCGATACACACCGACTCATCCGCCAGCTTGACATACTTGGCTTCGCGGTCGACCTCGGAATGGACAACAACCGTCTTGATGCCCATCTCCCGGCAGGCGCGCTGGATACGCAGGGCGATTTCGCCGCGATTGGCGATTAGGACTTTTTCAAACATGGTCACTCCTCAGTGAACAAGTGAAAAATGAATGGGTGCACAAGCACCGACAGGGCGTTGCCCGCGCACTTGTTCACGCATTCATTCGTTCACTGAATTAACCAATGATAAACAGCGGCTCACCATACTCGACCGGTGTGCCGTTCTCGACCAGGATGGCCTTCACGACGCCGCTGACGTCGGCTTCGATCTCGTTGAGCAGCTTCATGGCCTCGATGATGCACAGCGTATCGCCGACATTCACACTCTGGCCCACTTCCACAAACGCCTTGGCGCCGGGGCTGGACGAGCGGTAGAAAGTGCCCACCATCGGCGACTTGACGACCGTACCCTCAGGCAGGCCGCTGGCAACGGGCGCTGCCGGTGCCGATGCCGGAGCAGCCGCAGCGGACTGGCCACCTTGACCCTGCGGCATCATGTATTGCTGGACGGGCGCCTGGCTGAACATCATCGGGGCGTTTTGCGACACCCGGGTAATGCGTACCTTTTCTTCGCCTTCGGTGACTTCGATCTCGGCAATGCCGGATTCTTCCACCAGATCGATAAGCTTCTTGAGCTTGCGTAGATCCATGCCCGTTCCCTTTTATATGTGGAATTGTTTGCTTGGGTATTGCTGCGGCAGCAAGTCGCTAGGGCGCTTGTCTGGCCAGATAATGCAATGCATGTTCGAGCGCGTAGCCGTAGCCGGCAGCGCCCAGACCGCAAATCACGCCCACGGCGATATCCGACAGGTAGGAATGCTGCCTGAAGGGTTCGCGGGCGTGCACATTGGAGAGATGTACTTCAATGAAGGGCAGCTTCACGGCAGCCAGCGCATCGCGCAGTGCAATGCTGGTGTGGGTGTAGGCTGCCGGATTGATGATGATGAAGGCCGTATCGTCATCGAACGTGGCCTGCACCTGATCAATCAATGCCGCTTCGCTATTGCTTTGAAACGTCCGGCACACGCGCCCGGCCCGCTCGGCCTGGGAGACCAGACGGGCATTGATGTCGGCGAGGGTGTCGCTACCGTAGAGATGCGGTTCACGGCGGCCAAGCAGGTTCAGGTTCGGGCCATGCAGCACCAATATGCTGTTGCGTCGCGCGGCCTGCTCGGGAGTTTGTGCGGCAATCATGGCGGCGAGTTTGCCGCAGATGCACGCACGTTGTCTATCAATCGGCGAATTTTAGGTCAAGCGCCCGCTTGAATCCGGGGCTTGGAAAAGGCCCTCAATCCAGCGCGCTAGTTGCTGGATACCGCAACAGCAGGGCATCAGGGCTGGCTGATATAATCACCCAATTCTCAGGCCGTTGCCGAAATTTCTGATCCCATGCGGCTATCCGATTTTGATTACCACCTCCCCGAAAACCTGATCGCTCAGTTTCCACCTGCTGAACGTGGTGGCAGCCGTTTGCTGCATTTGCCCGCTGATGGCAGCTTGCATGATCGGCTGTTCCGCGACTTGCCGACACTATTGCGCCCTGGTGATCTTCTGGTGCTCAACGACACCCGTGTGATCAAGGCGCGCCTGTTTGGGCAGAAGGACAGCGGCGGCGCTGTCGAAGCCCTGGTCGAGCGCGTTATCAGTGAATGCGAGGCGCTGGTACAGATACGCGCCAGCAAATCCCCCAAGCCCGGCAGTCGCCTGCTGTTCGGCGAAGTTGGCGGCCCGCAGTGGGTGGCGGAGATGCTGGCGCGCCAGGGTGAGTTCTTCCACCTGCGTTTTGATACGCCGGTGCTGGATGTGCTGGAGGCCGCTGGCCGCCTGCCCTTGCCGCCCTATATCGAACACACGCCGGATGCCGCTGATGCCGAGCGTTACCAGACTGTCTATGCACGCCACCCTGGTGCGGTGGCTGCGCCGACGGCCGGCCTGCATTTCACCGATGCGATGCTGGCGCAGCTGGCTGTGGCCGGGGTGAGCCATGCACGGGTAACCCTGCATGTCGGCGCCGGCACCTTCCAGCCGGTGCGCGTGGATAATGTGGCCGAACACCGGATGCACCATGAGCGCTATCGCATTCCACCGGAGACGCTGGCGGCGATCAACGCAACCCGCGCCGCCGGTGGCCGCGTCGTGGCGGTGGGCACCACCAGCCTGCGTGCGCTGGAGGCGGCCTGTCTGCGAGGCGACTTTGCCGAGCCCGAGGGGGATACCGATATTTTCATCACGCCGGGTTACACCTTCCGCGCCGTGGATGCGCTGATCACCAACTTCCATTTGCCCAAGTCCACCTTGCTGATGCTGGTGTCGGCTTTTGCCGGTCATGAGCGGATGTTGACCGCTTATCGGCATGCTGTTGCGCAGGAGTACCGTTTTTTCAGCTATGGCGATGCAATGCTGCTGGAACGGCGCTGACTTCGACCCATAATGGCTGGTATGCAGAATGCTCCGATCAAGCCGCGTGTGGCTTTCCTGCCCCGCAACGACAAAGGCCGCGACTTCATTGTCGGCGACCTGCACGGCTGCCGGCGTGATCTGGAGGTGCTGCTTGTCGCGGCGGGGTTCAATCCCGGCCGGGGTGACCGGCTGTTCTGCACCGGCGATCTGATTGATCGTGGCCCGGATTCGCTGGGCTGCCTCAATCTGCTGCGCCAGCCCTGGTTCTATGCGGTGCTCGGCAATCACGAGCAGTTATTGCTCAATGCGCTGGGGGGGAATGATCAGGCGATTGCGCTGGCGGTGGCCAATGGCGGCAGTTGGGCGCTGGGTGGCATCCTCAAGCGCGACCCGGATCTCCACGCCGCGGCACAGGTGCTGAATCGCCTGCCCCATGTGCTTGTGGTGGGCCCCGGAACGCCCGAGCGTTTCAATATCGTGCATGCGGCACTGCTCAAGTTGCCGTCCAGCCATGTGCTGTATCTTGATGCAGACCTTGATGCCCGCCTGAACGCGGCTGACGACAAGACGGTCGAGCGTCTGACCTGGGCCAGAACCCTGGCCGACGAGGCAGCTGCTGCCTCACTGGCGCAGCAGCCCGCCACCTGGCAAGCCGGACTGTCACTGACCTACTGCGGCCACAACCCGGTGCCTTATCCGGTCATCCATCAATCACACTGCCATATTGATACCGGTGCCGGTTACGAAGGCAATGTTGATGTGAACGGTGCAGACAGCGGTGTGCCTATGCGGCTAACCCTTGCAGAGCACCACGGCGGAACCCCCGTCTTTTACACCCGCTAGATTCCACTTTGATTCACCCATGGCGCCCCGGACTGTGTTTCCGTCAGCGCAAGGAGCTATCCCATGCCGGACAACGGCCTCGCATTTACCCTCAAATCCACCAGTGCCGGCGCGCGCCGCGGCCGTGTCGAGCTTAATCATGGCGCGGTTGAAACCCCCGTGTTCATGCCCGTGGGCACCTACGGCACGGTCAAGGCCATGTCGCCGCTGGAGCTGGCCGAGATAGGCGCGCAGATCGTGCTCGGCAACACCTTCCACCTGTGGCTGCGCCCAGGTCTGGATGTGATTGGCAAGCACCAGGGCTTGCATCGTTTCATGGCCTGGGACAAGCCCATCCTCACGGATTCGGGTGGATTCCAGGTATTCAGCCTGGGTGCGTTGCGCAAGATTACCGAAGAAGGCGTGCGTTTCGCCTCCCCCATCAATGGCGACAAGCTGTTCCTTACACCGGAAATTTCGATGCAGATCCAGACCGTGCTGGATTCGGACATTGCGATGATCTTCGACGAGTGCACGCCTTATCCGGCCGATGAAAAAACGGCGGCTGCCTCGATGCGTCTGTCGATGCGCTGGGCGCGCCGCTCGCGCGACGAGTTTGATCGCCTGCAGAACCGCAATGCCTTGTTCGGTATTGTCCAGGGTGGCATGCACGAGCGCCTGCGCGACGAGAGTCTGGCAGGCCTGGTCGATATCGGTTTCCATGGCTATGCCGTTGGCGGCCTCAGCGTGGGCGAACCCAAGGAAGACTTTACCCGCATTCTTGCGCACACCGCCCCCAAGCTGCCGGTAGACAAACCCCGCTATCTGATGGGCGTGGGCACGCCCGAAGATCTGGTGTTCGGCGTATCGCAAGGCATCGACATGTTCGATTGCGTGATGCCCACGCGCAATGCGCGCAATGGCTGGCTGTTCACGCGCTTTGGCGATGTGAAGATCAAGAATGCGCGCTACAAGGACGATGCCGCGCCACTCGATGAAACTTGCGGTTGCTACGCCTGCCAGAATTTCAGCCGCGCCTATCTGCACCATCTCTTCCGCGCTGGCGAAATCCTCGGTGCGCGGCTTAACACGGTGCACAACCTTTATTACTATCAGTGGCTGATGGCCCAGATGCGCGAGGCAATCGAAGCGGATCGCTTCAATGAATTTGTCGCGGCCTTCCATGCCGATAGGGCACGTGGCGTAGCTTGAGGGGTATGTAGGGCGCAGCAAGCGCGGCGCATTGCGCCGGATGCAATGCGGCTATGCCTTACTACACCCCATGTGTGAGCGTTAGCGTTTGACCAGCTTGCCTTCACGCAGCTCGATCCGGTCGCCCGCCGCCAATGCGGGCTTCTCTTTGCTGTCCATCTCGGCACTGGTGCCGTTATAGAGTTGGTAGCGCGTTACCCACACCTGTTGCTTGCTGAGCTTCTGCTCGATCTTCTTGCCCAGCAGGGCGCCGCCAACGGCACCAGCGGCGGTGGCCACATTCTTGCTGGCACTGCTGCCGTCGCCGGCAAGCTTGCGACCGATGACGGCGCCCGCGATGCCCCCGCCCACGGTGCCCAGTGCCGAGCCCTCGCCATCCCGTTCTATCTGTTTGATCTCGGTCACGCGACCACAGGTGTCTCGGCACTTGAGACCGGCATCGCGCTCGGCCATGGCGGCGTGCAGCGCATCTCTGCGAGTCTGCTCGGCTTCCTTGCGGCAGCTCGCTACCTGCTTGGCCGGCTTTTTTGTACAGGCCTGACTCGCAGATTTGAAGGCTTCGGCGATCCGGGTTTTGTCGGCATTGAGCGCGTCGATCAACGGGTCGGCCTGTACGCCGATCGCGCTGAGTGCCAGCAGCCATGCGGCAGGGAACTTGATGGGCATGATACGGTCCTTGATTTGCGCCAGATTGGCCGCAATTGTAGGCCTGCCAGTGCGGATTGACATGCGCTGATGCAAGCTGCAAGCCGTGCGCAAGCCTTGGTAGATTTTGATGGGTTGCGGGGCTAGAATGCGCGGCTTGTTTTTATAATGCTTTCCCCCGGATTACCGACCCATGCTGATTACTCCCGTCTACGCCGCAGCACCCGCCCAATCGACCGGCGCAGAGCTGATGTCCTTCCTGCCGATGATCATCATCTTCGTGCTGTTCTACTTCCTGCTGATCCGTCCGCAGCAAAAGAAGATGAAAGAACAGAAGGCGATGATCGATGCGCTGACCAAGGGCGATGAAGTCGTCACCAGTGGTGGCATCATCGGCCGCATCGTCAAGGCTGGCGACCACTACCTGACGATCGAAGTGGCTGACGGTGTCGAAATGGTCATCCAGCGTGGCGCTGTCGGCGCCAAGCTGGAAAAGGGTACGCTCAAGGCCCAGCGTTAAGTCTTCCCGCGGGCGGCATTGGCCGCCCGCGTTTCGTTCCGGCTTCTTGCCGCAAGGGTCCTTCCCTCATGAATCGTTATCCCATCTGGAAAAACCTGATCATCCTGGTCGCTGTGGCCGCGGGTCTGGTTTACACCCTGCCTAATATTTATGACCCTAGCCCTGCCGTGCAGGTATCGGGCGCGCGCTCGTCGGTGAAGGTCGATACGGCCACGCTGGATCAGGTTGAAAAGGCCTTGGCCGCGGCCAATATCCCGCTTGAGGGCGGCTTCCTTGAGGGCAATGGCCTCAAGGTGCGCTTCAAGGATACGGATACCCAGTTCAAGGCTCGTTCCACCATCGAACATGCGCTGGGCAGCAACTATGTCGTGGCCTTGAACCTGTTGCCGAACACCCCGTCTTTCCTGAGCAGCATGGGCGCCAAGCCCATGGCGCTGGGCCTGGACTTGCAAGGCGGCGTGCACTTCACGATGGAAGTCGACATGAAGGCCGCCATCGACAAGCAGGCCGAGCGGGTGGCGGGTGATGTGCGTCGTGAGCTCAAGGATAAAAAGATCCGCGGTCTGATCAAGCGCACGGGTGACAAGGTTGAAGTACAACTGCGCGATGAGGAGACGCTGGCGGCTGCACGTACGGCCATCGAGCGCGTCCTGCCATTGATGCAGATTGCTGCACGATCGGGTGATAACAACTATCGCCTGATCCTTACGTTCAGCGATGCAGAGCGGTTGCGTATCCAGAATGATGCCGTCAAACAGAACATCGCCACCTTGCACAACCGCGTGAATGAGCTGGGGACGACCGAGCCGGTGATCCAGCAGCAGGGTGCTGATCGCATCATCGTGCAGCTGCCGGGTGTGCAGGATACTGCGCGTGCCAAGGACATCATTGGCCGCACCGCCACGCTTGAGGTACGCATGGTGGATGACGATCCGGGTCGTTTCGAAGCGGCGCTAGGTGGCAACGTGCCCGCCGGCTACGAACTGCTGGACGAGCTGGATGCTAGCGGTAACCGCAAGATCCTCGTCAAGAAGGACGTGGAGCTGACCGGTGAGAACATCAACGACGCGCAAGCGGGTTTTGATGATCAGAACCAGCCTGCGGTGCATATCAGCCTGGATTCGGTCGGGGGCAACATCTTCCGTCTGCTGACCGCCGAGAACATCGGCAAGCGGATGGCCATGGTGCTGGTCGAGAAGGGCAATGCCCAAGTCGTGACTGCGCCGGTGATCCGTGCCGAGATCGGTGGTGGCAAGGTGCAGATCAGCGGCTCCATGACCACGGCCGATGCCAATGATACGGCGCTGCTGCTGCGCGCCGGCTCGCTGGCGGCGCCGATGACGGTGGCCGAAGAGCGCACCATCGGCCCGAGCCTGGGCAAGGAAAACATCCAGAAGGGTTTCCACTCCACGCTGTATGGCTTCCTGGCTGTCGTGGTGTTCATGGTCATCTACTACCGCGTATTCGGCATTACCGCCTCGGTGGCACTGGGTGCCAACGTCCTGTTCCTGATCGCGCTGCTGTCCTTGCTGCAGGCCACGCTGACACTGCCGGGCATTGCCGCCATTGCGTTGACCTTGGGTATGGCCATCGACTCCAACGTGCTGATCAACGAGCGTGTGCGTGAAGAGATTCGCAATGGCGTGCCGCCGCAATCCGCCATCAAGGCCGGCTACGAGCATGCCTGGGCCACGATTCTGGACTCCAACGTCACGACCCTGATTGCCGGTGTGGCGCTGCTGATCTTCGGTTCGGGTGCAGTACGTGGCTTTGCCGTGGTCCACTGCCTGGGCATCATGACCTCGATGTTTTCGGCGGTCGTGGTATCGCGTGCGTTGGTCAACCTCATCTACGGCTATCGCCGTCGCGTGACTTCGCTGTCTGTTTGAATCTGATCTGGCGCCTGCGGGCGCCGCTCATGCCATGCCGGCCAAGGTGCCGGCTGGATGAGGGAGGACACCATGCTGGAAATGTTCCACTTTAAAAAAGACGTCCCGTTCATGAGCTACGGGAAGCTGACCACGACGATCTCGCTGGCCACCTTCCTGATTGCCGTGTTCTTTCTGGCCTACAAAGGCCTGAACCTCAGCGTTGAGTTCACCGGCGGTACCGTGCTGGAGGTTCGCTATACCCAGTCGGCCGACCTGGCCAAGATCCGCCATGAGGTCGAGGCACTGAATCTGGGTGGCCAGCATAAGGAGATCCAGGTGCAGGCGCTGGGCACGGCGCGTGACGTGATGATCCGGTTGCCGCTGGTCAAGGGCGTAACCAGCGCCCAAGTGTCGGAGCAGGTGATGGACACCCTGCGCAAGTCCGACCCGCAGATCGAACGCCGCAAGGTCGAGTTTGTCGGTCCCTCGGTGGGTGAGGAGCTGGTGACCCATGGTCTGACCGCGCTGATCATCGTCTGTGTCGGCATCATCATTTATCTGGCTATCCGGTTCGAGTGGCGCTTTGCCGTGTCGGCCATCATCGCCAACCTCCACGATGTAGTGATCATTCTTGGCGTGTTTGCCTTCTTCCAGTGGGAGTTCTCGCTGACGGTACTTGCGGCCGTGCTGGCGGTGCTGGGCTACTCGGTTAACGAGTCGGTCGTGGTGTTTGACCGTATCCGTGAAAACTTCCGCAAGGCCAGTCTGCGTGGCATGAGTGTGCAGGAAGTGATCGATAACGCGATCACCGCCACCATGAGCCGCACCGTAATCACCCACGGCTCCACCGAAATGATGGTGCTGTCGATGCTGCTGTTCGGCGGCCCGGCCCTGCACGGCTTTGCCATGGCGCTGACCATCGGTATCGTGTTCGGCATCTATTCCTCGGTGCTGGTGGCCTCGCCGCTGTTGCTGCTGTTTGGCGTGACCCGCGAGAACATGGTCAAGGTCGTCAAGGTCAAGGAAGAAGCCGTCGTCTGATAGGGCGAAGGTTTCAAGCCGGGTTCTTCTGGCCGGTCAGGCTCGCCTGCCGGCCATTGTCTTTCCT
Organism: Chitinimonas sp. BJYL2; assembly: GCF_027257935.1. Taxonomy (NCBI): domain Bacteria; kingdom Pseudomonadati; phylum Pseudomonadota; class Betaproteobacteria; order Neisseriales; family Chitinibacteraceae; genus Chitinimonas; species Chitinimonas sp. BJYL2. The sequence goes on from NZ_JANZKW010000003.1 coordinate 154,114, forward strand.
GCGGTTGTTGTAAAAGGCGGCACTTCATCGTGGATTTCAATCTGATCGAGATTTTCCTCAATCTGGATGTGTTTCTGGCGCAGGTGGTGGCGCAATACGGCGCGTGGATTTACGTGATCCTGTTCGCCGTGATCTTCTGCGAGACCGGTCTGGTCGTGATGCCCTTCCTGCCCGGCGACTCCCTGCTGTTCGTGGCCGGTGCCGTTGCGGCCACCGGCGGGATGGATCCCTATCTGTTGTCGGCATGCCTGATCGTGGCGGCCATACTTGGTGACTCGGTCAACTATGTGATCGGTCGGCGTGCCGGCGAACGCCTGTTTGCCGACCCCGGTTCACGACTGTTCCGTCGCGATTATCTGGAACGCACCAAGGAGTTCTACGCCCGTCACGGTGGCAAGACCGTGGCGCTGGCGCGCTTTGTCCCCATCGTGCGGACCTTTGCGCCCTTTGTCGCGGGGATGGCGCACATGCCTTATCCGCGCTTCGTGTTCTTCAGCGTGACCGGCACCCTGGTCTGGGTGGGTTCGCTGGTCACCTTGGGTTATCAGTTCGGCAACGTGCCTTTCATCAAGGACAACCTGTCGGTGATGGTGCTGCTGGTGATTGCACTCTCCCTGCTGCCCATGGTGATCAAGCTGCTCCACGCCCGTCGCCCGGCGGCTTGAGCGTCATGGAAAGCTTCTATTCCGATAAAGCCCAGGTGCGCCGCTCATTCGAGCGTGCTGCGCAGAGCTACGACGGCGCGGCGGTACTGCAACGCGAGGTAGCCGACCGCATGCTGAGCCGGCTGGATCTGGTCAAGCTGGCGCCCGCACGCGTACTGGATGCAGGCAGTGGTACGGGCTATGCGGCCCCGCTGTTGGGTCGGCGCTATCCGTCCGCGCAGTTGATCGAGTTCGATCTGGCGCTGGCCATGCTCAAGGTGTCGGCCGGCAAGCGAGGCTGGCTGGATCGGCTACGGGGCAGGGCGCCATTGCAGTTGTGTGGTGACTTGGAAGCATTGCCGCTGGCTAGCGGGTCGATAGACTTGTTGTGGTCCAATCTCGCGATTCAATGGCTGAACGAGCCCGATACCGCTTTCGCCGAGTGCCACCGCGTGCTCAAGCCCGAGGGCCTGCTGATGTTCAGCACCTTTGGCCCCGACACCCTGATCGAGTTACGCCGCGCCTTCGCCGAGGCGGATGCCCGGCCCCACGTGAACCGCTTCATCGATATGCATGATCTTGGCGACGCGCTTGCACGCGCCGGCTTTGCTGCGCCCGTGATGGATATGGAGCGCATCGTTCTGACCTATGACGATGTGAAGTCGGTCATGCGCGACCTCAAGGCCATCGGTGCGCACAGTGCAGCCGTGGGGCGGCCACGTGGCTTGCTGGGCAAGCAGGCATTCCAGCGCATGTGCGATACCTACGAGCAACTGCGTTCAGCAGGACGTTTGCCGGCCACCTACGAGATTGTCTATGGACACGCCTGGAAGCCGCAGCCCCGTCCGCAGCGGGAGGATGGTCGCCAGGTCATCGAGTTTCGCCCGCGTCCGCAATCATGAGTGCCTACTTTGTCACCGGTACTGACACGGAGGTCGGCAAAACCCATGTGACTTGCCGCTTGCTGCGTGCTGCCGTGCAACAGGGGTGGCGCGCGGTTGGCATGAAGCCGGTAGCCGCTGGCGGAGTGCTTGGTGCCGACGGGTATGTCGATAACGAGGATGTGCTGGCACACAGGGCGGCCGGCAATGTCATCGCACCGCGGGCGGAAGTCAATCCGTATGCCTTCCCGGACCCCGTGTCTCCCCACCTGGCTGCGCGCAAGGCCGGCGTGGTGGTGGAAGTGGAGCGGATCGTGACCGCTTGTCGAGCCCTGCAGGCGCGTGCCGATCTGGTACTGGTCGAGGGTGCGGGAGGGTGGCTTGCGCCGCTGGATGAGCAGCACACCATGGCCGATCTTGCCCGCGCACTGGGTCTGCCGGTCATTCTGGTGGTGGGGGTGCGTCTGGGTTGCCTCAATCATGCCTTGCTGACGGCAGATGCAGTCCGGCGTAGCGGTTTGCCCCTGGCAGGATGGGTGGCCAACTGCGTGGACCCGGCCATGGCGATGCAGGAAGAGAACATTCAATACCTCTCCAGGCACCTTTCCTGTGAAATGCTGATGCGGGTGCCATACTGCGTTGCGGGTCAAAAAGCTGAATCGAATCAAGACCCAGAAGCCCTTGAGCGGCTACGGGCCTTGGTGCGCAAACATTGAACAGGCGCGGCTTTCGTTGAGTAGGGTGGCCGGTTTTGCTAATATTGCCGCGACTTTTTGTCGCACCCCTTGATCCAGGTCAGGGAAGAAGAAGCCGACACATCGCCGAATAAGCCCGGCGTGAGTTTACGACGCCCGTTCTGCGGGCGCTTCGTCATGGGGACTATATGAAGAACAAAGCAACCAGCCTGCTCGCCGCATTCGCTGCTGCAGCCAGTGTTTCCGCCTTGGCGGATTACCAGTTGAACCTGCCGGAGCCTGTTACCAAGGTCGCGCAGGACGTCTACGACCTGCACACCATGCTGCTTGTCATTTGCGGCGGTATTTTCGTCGTGGTGTTCGGCTTGATGTTCTATTCGATCTTCAAGCATCGCAAGGCGGCTGGCCACAAAGCGGCCAATTTCCACGAGAGCACGACGGTCGAGATTATCTGGACCATCATTCCCGTGCTGATCCTCGTCGGCATGGCCATCCCCGCCACCAAGGTGGTGCTGGCGCAAAAAGACACCCGCGGTGCCGACATGACCATCAAGGTCACTGGTTACCAGTGGAAGTGGGGCTATGACTACCTTGATGAAGGTGTCAGCTTCCATAGCCGCCTTGCGACGCCGCAGGAACAGTTCGAGAACTTTGCCGGTGAAAAGCCGACCCGCAATGCCGACTACCTGCTGGAGGTCGACAATCCGATGGTGGTGCCGGTGGGCAAGCGCGTTCGCATTCTCACGACTGCCAATGACGTGATCCACTCATGGTGGGTGCCGGCATTCAGCGTCAAGCAGGATGCCATCCCCGGCTTCATTCGCGACACCTGGTTCAAGGCCGAGAAGGAAGGCGTCTACCGCGGTCAGTGTGTGGAGCTGTGCGGCAAGGACCACGGCTTCATGCCCATCGTCGTACATGTGGTCTCGGAAGAGAAATACAAGGTCTGGGTGGAAGAGCAGAAGAAGCTGATGGCTGCCAACCAGGATGACCCGAACAAGGTCTGGACTCAGGCCGAGCTGGTCGAGCGTGGCCAGAAGGTGTACGAAGCCAATTGCGCGGTCTGCCACAAGTCTGACGGCGCCGGCATGGGCGCGTTCCCGGCCTTGGCGGGTTCCAAGGTGGTCCTCGGTGACAAGGCTGCACAGATTGATCTGATTCTGAAGGGCAAGAACGCCATGCCTGCTTGGGCATCGACCTTGTCCGATACGGAAATCGGCGCGGTAATCACCTACACCCGCAATAGCTGGAGCAACAAGACCGGCGAAGTCGTACAGCCTACTGATATCAAGGCTGCCCGTTCCTGATGCCCGGATCGCGAGGATAACTACATGACTACTACCACGCACACGCCAGATCACGCGCACGATCACGATCATGCGCACGACCACCCCACGGGCCTGGCCCGTTGGGTGACTGCGACCAACCACAAAGACATCGGTACGCTCTACCTGTGGTTTGCCTTCATCATGTTCCTGACCGGTGGCGTAATGGCCCTTTGCATCCGGCTGGAGCTGTTTTCGCCGGGTCTGCAGTTCTTCAAGCCCGAACTGTTCAACCAGTTCACCACGCTGCATGGCCTGATCATGGTGTTCGGCGCCATCATGCCGGCCTTCACCGGTCTGGCTAACTGGCAGATCCCCCTGATGATCGGCGCCCCGGACATGGCGTTTGCACGGATGAACAACTGGTCGTTCTGGTTGTTGCCGCCGGCTGCCATCCTGCTGATGATCAGCTTTGCTGTACCTGGCGGTGCTGCCGCCGCAGGCTGGACCCTCTATGCGCCGCTGGCTACCCAGATGGGCATGGGCATGGATCTGACGATCTTCGCGATCCACATCATGGGTATCTCGTCGATCATGGGTGCGATCAACATCGTCACCACGATCCTGAACATGCGCGCACCCGGCATGACGCTGATGAAGATGCCGATGTTCTGCTGGACCAGCCTGATCACGGCGTATCTGCTGATTGCCGTTATGCCGGTTCTGGCTGGCGCGGTGACCATGGTGCTGACCGATCGTCACTTCGGTACCAACTTCTTCAATGCCGCAGGTGGTGGTGATCCGGTTCTGTACCAGCATATCTTCTGGTTCTTCGGTCACCCCGAGGTGTACATCATGGCGCTGCCCGCATTCGGTGTGGTCAGTCAGGTGATCCCGACCTTCGCCCGCAAGCCGCTGTTCGGTTACCACTCGATGGTGTACGCCACCTCGTCGATCGCCATCCTGTCGTTCATGGTGTGGGCTCACCACATGTATACGACCGGCATGCCGGCGACCGCACAGATCTTCTTCATGTTCGCCACGATGCTGATTGCCGTGCCGACCGGTGTGAAGGTGTTTAACTGGATCGCCACCATGTGGAAGGGTTCGATGACCTTCGAAACCCCGATGCTGTTCGCGATCGGCTTCGTCTGTCTGTTCACGTTCGGTGGTTTCTCGGGTGTGGTGCTGTCGGTGGCTGCCGTGGATATCCAGTTGCAGGATACCTACTACGTCGTTGCCCACTTCCACTATGTGCTGGTTGCTGGTGCACTGTTCTCGCTGTTCGCTGCCGTGTACTACTGGCTGCCCAAGTGGTCGGGCTACATGTACAACGAAACGGCCGGCAAGGTTCACTTCTGGTGGTCGATGATCGCGTTCAACGTGACCTTCTTCCCGATGCACTTCCTGGGTCTGGCTGGCATGCCGCGTCGTATTCCGGACTACGCAACCCAGTTCACCGAATTCAACACCATGGCTACCTTCGGCGCGTTCGCCTTCGGTATCGCCCAGGTTTACTTCCTGTTCGGTGTGTTGCTGCCCTGTTTGCGCGGCGGCTCGGGCCCTGCACCGCAGCGTCCTTGGGAAGGCGCCCACACCCTGGAATGGGAAGTGCCATCGCCGGCACCTTTCCATACCTGGGAGACGCCACCCTCGAAGGAAGTGGTGGATGAGTTGTCGGCCAAGCAGATGCTGCACTAAGCAGTTTGCTTGAGCGGCAAGATGCATAACAGGAACCAGGCGCCCGCCATCTCCAAGACGCCGCGACCCTCGTCGCGGGCGTCTTTGGCAGGCGCCCCCTGTCCGGAAGTTGAGGCGGTATGCAGCAGGAACAGGTACAGGCCGACAACCGCAAGTTGTTGACCAAGCTCATCGTCATTGCCATCGGCATGTTTGCCTTCGGTTATGCGTTGGTGCCGTTTTACGAAAAGATTTGCCAGGTGACTGGTATCAATAATCTTTTCAAGGCCGATGAAGTGACCAATACCCAGGTCAATACGGCACGTCAGATCACGGTGGAGTTCGATGCCAATCTGCGTGGCGACCTGCCTTGGCGCTTCAAGCCGGAGCAAAACCGTCTGGTTGTGCATCCCGGCCAGATGGCGCAGGTCGTGTATGAGGTAACCAACACCAGTAACCGCGTGATGGTGGGTCAGGCAGTACCAAGCTATGGCCCGGCGATCGCTGGTGAGCACTTCAAGAAGCTTGATTGCTTCTGTTTCAAGCAGCAGACGTTCCAGCCGGGCGAAACACGGCGTATGCCGGTGGTGTTTGTTCTGGATGGCACCATGCCCGAGCAGATTGAAACGATCACCTTGTCCTACAGCTTTTTTGAAGTTGAAGGCGCAGTAAAGCAGGGTACTTGAGTGGCCGATAACCATGAAGACCGCAACAGGACAAGCTTGAACCCGCTGAAGGCGGTAGGCGCTGTTCTGTCTGCCTTCTCGGGGATACGGGCAGGCAAGGATTCAAAGAATGATCTGGCCAAGCTGCGACCGGTACAGATCATTTTGGCAGCATTGATTTGCGCAGCGATATTCATTTTCGGCCTGCTGACGTTGGTGCGAAGCATTATCAGCAGCAGTGGCAGCTAGGCAGATTCCTCAGGGAGCAGACATATAATGGCAACCCACCAACCCGATTATTTCGTTCCAGCCCCATCCAAGTGGCCCTTGGTTGGTTCTTTTGCCCTGTTCTTCATTGGTCTGGGCGCAGCATTGGCGGTCAATGCGGTCAGCGCGGGTAGCTATGCGCTGGCAATTGGCTTTGCCATTCTGCTGTACATGCTGTTCGGTTGGTTCGGTGATGTGATTCGCGAGTCCGAGGGTGGCGTTTATTCCAAGCGTGTGGATATTTCCTTCCGCTGGGGGATGGGCTGGTTCATTTTCTCGGAAGTGATGTTCTTTGCTGCCTTCTTCGGCACCCTGTTCTATGTGCGCATGATCTCCGTGCCCGAGCTGGGTAATGTTGAGCACAAGATCCTGTGGCCTGAGTTCAATGCCATGTGGCCCAAGTCGGTTGCCCCCAACGGTGCCGAGCCCTATTCGGTCATGGGCGCATGGGGCCTGCCCGCCTGGAACACCCTGATCCTGTTGACCTCCGGCGTTACCCTTACCTTGGCTCACTGGGGCTTGATGAAGGGCAATCGTGGCCAGCTCAAGCTGTGGCTGCTGGCGACGGTGGCTTTGGGTGCGCTGTTCCTTGGCTTGCAGGTTTATGAATACATGCACGCTTGGGGTGACCTGGGCCTGACCCTTTCCTCGGGTGTTTATGGCGCCACCTTCTACCTGATGACCGGTTTTCACGGCATGCACGTGTTCATTGGTGCGTTGATGCTGGCGGTAATGTACTTCCGCTCGCTGAAGGGTCACTTCACGGCCGAGCACCATTTCGCCTTTGAAGCCGCTGCCTGGTACTGGCACTTCGTTGACGTGGTCTGGTTGATTCTGTTTGTCTTTGTCTACTGGCTCTGATCGATAAGGCCAAGGCCAAAAAAATGGTGCAGCGAGAGCTGCACCATTTTCGTTTTTCTGCCGCCGGTAAACTTACACCGTGCTGGAACCAGGCGGCTCGCGCAGGGTCCACAGTCAGCGCTGCAGCTTTGTATCAGCTCACGCCATGTGGCTGTATCCAGCCCATCTTGTAAGCAATCATCAGCAGGATGAACAGGCTGACAGACAGCGCGACCCGTAAGGTCAGTGCCTTGACGGTCTTGTTGGAGGCCTCCTTGTTCCGCATCAGCGAGAACAATGCGGTACCCAGCGAGACAAGAATGGCGATCAGAAACAGCACGACAACGATTTTCATGGCCTGCATCACAGTGTGGACAGGCCGAGAGTGTAGACGCCCGCCGCCTCCCATTGCCAGTTCTGTTCATGCCATTTCACCGCCCCCACCCGCTGGTTGCCCTTGCTACCGTGCTGCTTGTCGCGCTGACCATTGGTCTGGGCCTGTGGCAGTTCGGTCGCGGCGAACGCAAGACCGAGCTGGCAGCACGCCTTGCCCAGCAAGATCGACTGCCCGTCACAGCGTGGCAGGGCGAACTGGGTGTGGACGTATGGGGACGCCGCTACGAGCTGGAAGGCACTTGGCTACCGACAGCACAGATATATCTCGATAACCGGATACATCTCGGCAGGCCCGGTTATCACGTACTTAGCCCCTTGCGGCTGGCGGATGGCCGCGTGATGGTGGTCAATCGCGGCTGGCTTCCGAGGGTGCAGGGCACGCAGCCGGAAGCGGCATTACCGCAAGCGCCGGCGCGTGTCGTGGTCAGGCTGCAGTCGCCGCAGCAACGGTATGTCACGTTGTCGTCAGCGCAGGTCAGCGGTGCAGTCTGGCAAAATCTCGACTGGACACGCTACCGCACCCTGCTTGGCGTCAGCCCTGTGCCCGCCTTGGCCTTTCAGCTTGAGGGCAACGATACCCTGAATCGCGACTGGCCCGCACCGGATGCTGGGGCGGACAAGCATTACGCGTACGCCGGGCAGTGGTTCTTGTTTGCCGCCCTGGCCATCGTGCTTTTTGTATTTTTGCATTGGAAGTCCCGTAAATGACCGAGAACCCAACCAAGCCCGGCAAACAGCGCTGGATGCTGTTGCTGCTGGTGGCCGTGTGCGCCGCCCCGATTCTGGCATCGTACTTGACCTACTACTTCTGGAAGCCTCAGGGCGGTCGTACCTATGGCGAGTTGCTGGAGGTCAAGCCGGTTCCGGCATTCCCCCAGCAGACGCTGGAAGGCAAGCCAGCCGGATTGGCAGATTTCAAAGGCAAGTGGGTGCTGGTCATGAGCGACGATGTCACCTGCGCCAAGTCCTGCATGGATGCCCTGTTTGCCATGCGCCAGTTCCGCTTGGGGCAGGGCAAGGAAATGGAGCGCGTCACCCGACTCTGGCTGGTGCGCGGTGAGGGTATGCCCTCTTCAGCGGCGGTAAGTGCGGCGGATGGCGCCACCATCCATCGTATCGGTGCGGAGGCCGTGCCCTTGCCTGGCGATGTGAATGCCGGTATCTACCTGATTGATCCGCTGGGTAACCAGGTGATCCGTTATCCGCGCAGTGCAGATGGTGTGAAGGTGATTCGCGAGATCGCCAAGTTCCTTAAAAACAACGTCAACATCGGCTAAGTCATGTTCCGCAAACTGGTTGTCCTTGCTGTTATCTGGACCTTTGGTCTGATTGTTCTGGGTGCCTTCGTGCGTTTGTCAGATGCGGGTCTGGGGTGTCCGGACTGGCCTGGCTGTTATGGCAAGGTGACCCCGCTGCATGCAGCGGAGGAGATCACGGCTGCGCACGCGTCTGATCCGCATGGGCCGGTCAGCATGCGCAAGGCCTGGAAGGAGATGGTGCATCGCTACTTTGCCACCGGTCTGGGCTTGCTGATCCTGATCATCGCGGCAGTGGCCGTAAAGCAGCGACGTCAGCTTGGCCAGTCCCCACTATTGGCGGTGGGTAATGTATTCGTGGTCTGCTTTCAGGGTGCGCTGGGTGCATGGACGGTGACCATGTTGCTCAAGCCCGCCATTGTCACTGCCCATCTGATCGGGGGCATGTTGCTACTCTCCCTGCTGGTGTGGTTGATGATGCGTCAGCGCAGTTGGTCTGGCGTGGGTGAGGCCGCCTTCCGTTTTCGCGGTCTTGCTTTGCTGGGTTTGGCCATTGTGGGCGCACAGATCATTCTGGGTGGCTGGGTAAGTACCAACTATGCGGCGGTTGTCTGTACCGACTTCCCCACGTGCCAAGGGGCGCTGGTGCCCCAGATGGATTTCCAGCATGCCTTCCATGTGATGCGTGATTTGGGTGAAACGCCTGAAGGTAATCTCCTCAGCATGGCGAACCTGACGGCCATCCACTGGCTGCATCGCGTTGGCGCACTGATTACACTGCTTTACGTTGGCTGGCTGGCATGGCGCTTGTATGCGCAAAATGTCTTGCGCAGCCTGTCGCTCGCCGTTGCGGCCGCGTTGTTCATGCAATTGGCGCTGGGTATCAGCAATGTAGTCTTCCATCTGCCTTTACCCGTGGCCGTTGCGCACAATGCCGGTGCCGCATTCCTGCTCAGCCTGATGGTTGCGCTCAATTACCGCTTGGCTCAGCGTTGAATGCTGCGCAACGCGCTTTTGCAGGAGGTCACATGACTGCCACTACGGTTGCCAAACCCGCAACGGGACTACGGTCCAGACTGCGTGAGTTTCTTGCCCTGACCAAACCCCGCGTGGTCGCCCTGATCGTCTTTTGTGCGGTGATCGGGATGTTCCTCGCCACCAAGGACCTTCCGCCATTGGTACCCGTGATCGCTGCCACCATCGGCATCGGGCTCGTCGCGGGTGCGGCGGCGGCGATCAACTGCCTGGTCGAGCAGAAGATCGATGCGCTGATGGCGCGCACCCGCGCGCGTCCTTTGCCACGCGGCCAGCTCAGCAACGCCGAAACGCTGGTGTTTGCCTCGCTGGTGGGTGGTGTGGGCCTATGGTTGCTGTATGCGTGGGTCAACACCCTGACGATGTGGCTAACCCTGGCAACCTTTGTGGGTTACGCGATCATCTATACGGTGATCCTCAAGCCCAATACGCCGCAGAACATCGTGATTGGCGGTGCTTCGGGCGCCATGCCGCCCATCCTCGGCTGGGCCGCCGTGACGGGTACCGTGGGCCATGATGCGCTGATCTTGTTCCTGATCATCTTTGCTTGGACGCCCCCACACTTCTGGGCTTTGGCGCTGTATCGCCGAGATGACTACGCCCGCTCTGGTCTGCCCATGTTGCCGATCACCCATGGCGAAACCTTCACGCGCCTGCATGTGTTCCTCTACACCTTGCTGCTCGCCGCGGTGACGCTACTGCCGGTGGCAACCGGCATGGGCGGACTGATCTATCTGTTCTCGGCGATTGTGCTGAACGCCGTGTTCATCTACTACGCGTGGCGCATATGGCGCGCCTATACGGATGAGCTGGCACGCACCACCTTCCGCTTCTCGATCCTGTATCTGTCACTGCTGTTTGCGGCATTGCTGATTGATCACTATTTGATGGTGCCACTGACATGACACGACGCAACTGGTTGATTGCCGCGCTGGCTGCACTTGCGCTGGCAGGGTGTGGTCAGGCTCCGCAAGCGAGCTTCATGGCGACTGACATCACGGGCGCCGCCATCGGCGGCGATTTCCGCCTGATGGGCCATGATGGACGACCGCGTGCGCTGACCGATTTCAAGGGCAAGGTCGTGGTGCTGTTTTTTGGCTATACCCATTGCCCCGATGTGTGCCCCACCACCATGAGTGAACTGGCGGCAACCATGAAACAACTGGGCCCCAGGGCTGCTGACGTACAGGTTTTGTTCGTAACGGTTGATCCCGAACGGGATACCCAGGCGCTACTGAGTCAGTACGTACCGGCGTTCAATCCTTCGTTCCTAGGGCTGACCGGTAACGTGGCTGAGGTGCGCAGTGCGGCGGACAAGTTCAAGATCGTTTACCAGCGCAGTGGATCGGATCCCACAAATTACAGCGTCGATCACAGTTCTGGCAGCTATATTCTCGACAAGGCAGGTAAACTGCGGCTCCTCGTGAGCTACGGTGCAGGCGCGAAGACCTTTTCGCATGACATTGGTCTGCTGCTCGACGAAGGCGCAGTCCTGTAGCGGACTGTGGCCTGTGGATAAAACATTGCTGAAGCGGCCTAGGCTTCGCCTATGGCAAAATGATTCAGTATTTTCGACCCAGAATATCGATAAGCCGTGGCAGAACCGGAAAACACTTCCCCGCGAGCAGCTGAGGACACGATAGAACTGATCCCCGAAGGGGTGGATGTCAGCAACTATTTGCTGCATACCCCCGTCGAGATCGGTTACGTCCTGCGCTCCCTGGCGCAGAAGCCGGAACTGATCTCCGTGTATTTTGATCACGGCCAGTTTTCCTACCTCTCCGCCATTCTGGCGAGCGATACCAAGGCGCAGAAGTTCTGGTTCGACCTGAGTGCGGTCGATGCCATCAACCGTGCCTTGCTACGTACTGACCATATCGTGTTTGTGGCTGCTCCCGAGGGGGTGCGCGTCCAGTTCGTGATTTCCGGCTCGGTCCGTGAAGACACGCATGATGATCGCCCTGCCTTTGTGGCGAACTTCCCCAGCGATCTGATCAAGTTGCAGCGACGCGAGTACTTCCGGCTCAATACCCCCATCGGCAAGCCGCTGATCTGCAAGATGCAGCACCCTAATGGCAAGGTGCTGGAGTTGCCGCTGCACGATGTGTCGATCGGCGGTATGGGCTTGTGGATGTCCGGTGCGGTAGAGCTGGAGCAGCTGGATGTGTTTCCGGGTTGTCGCGTCGATCTCGGCAGTTTCGGCGTGGTGGAAATCACGCTGGAAATCCGCAGCAAGCGTCAGGTCACTCGCCGCGATGGCACTGTGCAGACCATGGTGGGTACGCGTTTTGTCGACCTGCCGCGGCAAGTCGAGAATGTCCTGCAACGCTTCATTGCCCAGCTGGAGCGCGAACAGCACCAGTTGTTGCGTCAGTAGCCTCGCCCGCTAAGCCACCGAGCACCCGCTCAGGGGTGGGGTGCTGCAAGCGCAAGCGCAACTCCTGTTTCATGCGCGTATTGCGCAGTCGTCGCGATTCCCGCATGAAAGACCACAACATCGGCGATACCTGTGCCCGCAGTGTATCCCTGTCTAGCCTCGGTGGCCGGGGCAGACCTGCTGCATCCGCTACCCGGTCAAACCACTCTCCCATCGTCCACATACAGTCATCGACGACATGGTGTACGCGCCCCCCGCTCGTGCGGAACAGGGCCAGACCGCATGCTCTGGCCAGATCGTCGGCATGGATATGGTTGCTGTAGCCATCGTCCTCCGCCCGTAGGGCTGGCGTGCCAGCTTGTAGTCGCGCCACGGGGAGGCGGTTGTCGGCATAGATGCCCGGTGCGCGCAGGATGACCGTACCCGTACGATGGCGACGTCCGAAGTCACGCCAGAGATGCTCCGCCGCCACACGCCGGCGAGCACGCTCGGACTCCGGTTGGAGCGGCCGGGTTTCGTCGATCAGCGCCCCTCCGCAGTCGCCATACACCCCGCTCGTACTGATGTAGCAAAGCCTGCGTGGTAGAATCGCGGCCTTCGCCAGGGTGGCGGCAAGGTGTTGGCTGCGAGGGTCGCCGATCCCCTGATTGGGTGGCGGTGCACTCAGGAGGATGTACTCTCCGAGCCCGCTCAGCCGGGCCAAGGTGCGGGGGTGGTCCAGATCGGCCAGTATGGGCGTGACGCCGCAAGCCCGCAGTTCGGCAGCCCGGACGGCGTGGCGGCACAGGGCATACACCTTGAAACGGCGGGTCAGCCACGGCAACGCCCGGGTCAGCACGTCGCCGCAACCCACAATCAAAAGTCTTTTCTTGCGCATGAGCCCGATTGTAATCGCGTCAGCGCGCAGGCAGGAAAGCCCATGTCCAAGCATCTCCATATCGAACCCGGTAAGCAGCAGGTCATCGTCAATGAGGGTGAAACCATCCTGGATGCCGCCATGCGCGCAGGCTTCAACATGCCCTACGGTTGCCGCAATGGCGCCTGCGGCGCGTGCAAGGGGAAGGTGCTTGGCGGCGAGGTCCGCCATCGTGAGCACTCCGGCTCGGCATTGAACAAGACCGAGGAAGCGCAAGGTCTGGCCCTGTTCTGCTGTGCTGAGCCGATCACTGATGTGACTATCGAGTGTCGCGAGGTGCAGGCCACCAAGGATATCCAGATCCGCACCCTGCCTTGCCGGGTCGAGAAGATCGACCGTGCTTCCGATGATGTGGCGGTGCTCTCGCTCAAGCTGCCAACGAACGAGCGCCTGCAGTTCCTCGCGGGTCAGTACATCGACATTCACACCAAGGATGGCAAGAAGCGCAGCTTCTCGCTGGCCAACCCGCCTTACGATGATGAGTACCTGCAGCTGCATGTACGCCTCGTGCCGGGCGGTGCGTTCTCGGAGTATGTGCACAACTCGATGCGTGAACGCGAAATCCTGCGCTTTACCGGTCCGCTGGGTTCCTTCTTCCTGCGTGAGGATTCGGACAAGCCCATCATCTTCCTGGCCAGTGGTACCGGCTTTGCCCCGATCAAGAGCATTGTCGAGTTCGCCATCCGCAAGGGTATACAGCGGGAGATGGTGCTCTACTGGGGCTGCCGCTCGCTGAGTGACCTTTACATGCCCGAGTTGCCCAGCCAATGGCAAGTGGATCACCCGAACTTCACCTTCATACCGGTGCTGTCCGAACCGCGCCCCGAGGACGCCTGGCAGGGCCGGACCGGCTTTGTCCATGAGGCCGTACTGCACGATTTTGCTGATCTTTCCGGCTACCAGGTCTATGCCTGTGGCGCCCCCGTCATGGTCGAAGCGGCCCACGGCAGCTTTACCGGCCGCGGTCTTCCGAGCGATGAATTCTTTTCGGACGCATTTTTTCTTTCGCGGGATTTGGGAAAAGCGTAAGGCCTAGGTATAATCCGCCCCCTTGGCCGACTTAGCTCAGTTGGTAGAGCAGCTGCCTTGTAATCAGCAGGTCATCCGTTCGATTCGGATAGTCGGCACCAAAATAAACAAAGGCTTAGCCTACGGGCTAGGCCTTTGTTCCATTCTGCCGTGACGAAAACGTGACAAAGTCCACCACGTTACTACCTCGTCGCCGCTCAATCCGTGCTGCCGCATGGGTCAAATTGTCCGTCGAAAACTTGGCATAACGATCCACCATCGTTCTCGACTTCCATCCACCCAAGTCCTTTAGCTCGTCACAGCTGGTACCCGCTTGCCGGTGCCATGACGCCCAGGTGTGGCGTAAATCATGGAACCGGAAGTCCTCAATCCCCGCTCGCTTCAATGCCTTCTCCCACGCGTTGTTCGATATCTGCCACCGTATGGGCTGGCCCGCATAAGTAAAGCAATAGCGGTCGTGCTGACCGAGAACGCTGCTCAGTACATCCAAAGCATCGCGGTTAAGTGGGACGCCTCTCGGCGTGCCATTTTTGGTCTGGTTCAGCCACGCGGTACCGCGTTGCAGATCGACCCGGCTCCATTCCAAGCCGGTAATCTCTCTGGCGCGACACCCCGTTGCCAGTGCAAACCGGACAATGGCCGCCAGATGGGGCGGGCATTCGGCAATCAGCCGATCCGCCTCTTCCTGCGACAACCACCGATCGCGCTCTACCTCACCCGGCAGGAGTCGAATATGCGGGATGTGATCAACCCACTGCCATTCATCGCGTGCCATCCGCAAGAGACTGCGAATGGTTGCTAAGCAGCGATTGATGGTTGCCGGCGAGTTCCCCTTCTTCATCATTCTCTGCACCACCGACCAGATCATGTCGCCATTGATCTCGTGCAACATCAAGGTGCCGAAGTGAGGATGAAGTTGGCGGAAAACTCGTTGGATATCCCGCAAACTCTTCAACTGCGATTTCAATGTGAGGTAGCGAACCACCGCTTCCTGCCAAGAGCGCGGTGCCTTGATCCCGAAATGCGCTTCCCTGTAAGCATCCAGCGTGAGCTTGGCTAACAGGGCTTCCGCCTCTTCCCGGTGTTCAGTCCCAGCGCTTTGGCGTATGCGCTTCCCATTGGGGAGCGTGGCATTGATCCACCAGTAGCGTGAGTCTGGCCGCTGGTAGATGCCGGTTTCACGGGCCATAAAGTCTCCTTTCCGGCCCGCCCTCGCTGCTTATAGTCGTCAAGCCAACCATCAAGGTCAATCACGTCATAGACGCAACGCCGACCCAATTTGACGAACGGCACATCCAGCTCGGTCAGCAAAGTCACACCGACACCAAGATAGCGAGCGGCTTCCTCCTTCGACAGACACCGAGCAGGCGGCAAGGGCAGACTGGTTTCGTCCATGGTTAGCCCCCGCTGTCCTTGCGGTACTGCTGCGTCGCCTTCCTGACGCGCTCAGCTTCGAGCCGCTCAATCAACCCCGGATCGTTCAGGTCCGTATTGAACAGCCGCCGTTTGGAGGCCAGCTTCCCGGTGATGTACTCATCGAACGACATCCCTAGCCGCGCACTCTTGGCATCGTGGAAGCGGTACAGATCGGTAATGAATTGCTCATTGCCTTGGTACAGGTCGTCGATGTGCTCGCGGGCCATATAGGACACGAGCGTACTGAGCCCGGTGGAGAACAGACGCTCATCACTGGGCGCTCGGGTATCGGGGTAGCTGTTCGCCAATGGTCCGCCTTGGGTTTCCCAATCCACCGAAGCCAAATGGCTCCAGAGCGGATGCACTGGCCAGCGACTACGAGTGCTATCGGCGGGATTTGGCTCGGTCAGCTTTAGCCACTCGGTGGTGGCATAACTCCAAAGACCGTTCAGATTAGCAAGCACCTGTTCGAGTTTGCTCAGCCCCTTGAGCGTCAGCGACTCACGCTTGAACTCGAACTCCAGCCGCCACACCGTTTCACCTTCCTTGCGGCCTGCTTCCGCCCATAAAGGCAACAGATAGTCCTTGCCGTTTTGTGCATGCTCCAGCGACTTGTTATAGAGCCGACAGCCCATCGAGCCACCCACCCCAATCGACCAGCCTGAGAACGCCCCAGCGACCGAGTAGGCGTTGACCGAGTTAGCGCGTGTCACCCATGCCTGCCGACCCCAGCTTTCCATATCGACCGACGACACGAAATCGACGAACAAATCGATCCGGCTCACATTGGGCCGCTCATGCAGGTCGCCTAACTGGGCCAGCAGCCCCTGTAGGTGGGCTTCCGCGTCCTGGGGCGGGCGATGCGCTAGAAAGGCCGCTGCGACCTTGGCATAGGCCATGGGAAGCGTCTTGCTCGGCTTGGCGAGTTGAATCCGGAATGCCGCGTCATCAAGAATGAAGGGAGACATCGACGCGCCCTTGTCCTTCACCTCGAACACATGGCCCGACAACGGCAACTGGGCTTTGGCTTGCTGGCTAGGATCGCCGGACTGGGCGAGCTTCTTCAGCTCAGTCAGCAACCACTCGGTATTGCTGGAGAGCTGTCCCGGAAAGGACAGATACAGGCTATCGACACCCCATCTCAGAGGTTTGAAGTAAGGCAGAGCATCTAGATTGCAGTTTGAGGATGCTGTGTTACTAGGCGGCGCATCCTCGCTTCGCGGTTCCGCCGACCCACCCGCGACGTCCACCCGCGCTGGGCGCGCGGTGCGGGCGTAAAGGGTGGGTTCGGCGGTTGGTCTAACAGCGGAGCTGTGCGGGCCTTGGTCGCCCTGCTTGTGGGACTGAGACATATCCGTTCCTTTCGGAGCTGCCGACCATGCCTGTGTGGCTTGCCGGAACGGATACGGAATCTATGGATCAGCCCAATCGGGATCGACCACCTGAAAATGCGATTTCAGGTGGTGGAAAAGTTTCGTGAAGCGTGGAACTGCTTGCGAAGGTTGCGGAGCGCTGTCGGCGTGTCGGGATAAAGCTGTAGCTCGTGAATCAGCAGCCTTTCCATTTGCTTGTCGGAGAGGCGATCGAACCCCATCTCACGAAGCATGACAAAGACAAACCGGAGGTCTTGATAAGACTGCCAGTGTTTCTGGCTGGGCCCCTTGATGGCGGATCGCAGCCGCAAGAAAAAGTGCCGGTCTTTTTCCAGCTCGGCCCGAGTGAGCCGCAACGCGAAGGTAGGGCAAGTCAGGACTGAACGGTCGATACGGACTGCGTTGAAGAATGGCTCTTGCCAGTTTGCGTCACATGCCTTTACCTCTGCTACCAGCGCGTTGATTGACCGATGGTGGATCATC
The DNA here is from genome assembly GCF_027257935.1 of Chitinimonas sp. BJYL2. Taxonomy (NCBI): domain Bacteria; kingdom Pseudomonadati; phylum Pseudomonadota; class Betaproteobacteria; order Neisseriales; family Chitinibacteraceae; genus Chitinimonas; species Chitinimonas sp. BJYL2. Next base: position 171,332 of record NZ_JANZKW010000003.1, read on the forward strand.
AAAGACTGGATATTTCGTTGCAGAATAGCGGACAGCCCTATAACTTGGGCTTTGGTAAAGATTCCACCGAATGGGCATGACCACTCAGACGGTTCATCCAAGTGCATGTCATCAATGAGCGCTTGGGTGGGGTCGTTAGACTCAGCCCACTTTGCCAAGTCCGCCGCTTTGCCAAGTGCGACTAGAAGACAAGCAAGCGTTTCAAGAAACGACCATTCATATGCCGCTGACCAAACAAAGTTATCCCCGAGTAGCGCATCTACCTCTTCTTTGGTCTTGGTGTGAACGAGCCTAGGTAACTCTGCAAACTGAGAACGAATCTCGGGTAGCTCCTTCACGAAGGCGCGAAACTGTTCTACGGAGAGTTTTCCAAACTCCTTTTCAGGGGCGGAAGTCAATGTATGACGCCTAACGTTGGAGGTAACGTGCAGCCGGAGCTGCGAAGCAGCGGAGGGAACCCAAAGCGCAGCTTTGGGCTGTCACGTTGACCGAAAGGTTAGGGCTTTTCTGGCGAAACTTGCCCATTATTCTCCTGCGCACATTCTTTAATGGCGTCCGCATTCATTTTTTCCATTTCTTTATCACTAATAATGCCCATTAGCTTCTGGCTCTTAATGCTTGTATTCGAGGCCGCATGGCATTCGCAGAACTCCTGAATGGCTTTTCCTTTTAGCTCGACCTTAGGGGGATTCTTTTTGCATGCCTCAATGGCCTCGCACTTCATTGCATCATAAATATCCCAGTTTGACGCACAGTCTGCAAAAACAACTGTGGGCGCCAAAGAAAGGAAAATTGTTGAGGATAAAGCTGAAATTTGGCAGGTTAATTTTGATCTAAAATTTTGCATTTTCTATACCTTTCGGTTTGCTTGGGGTTGCTAATTAGAAGCAGAGCATGGTTTGGATGGCAGTAAGCCCTAACGTTAGAAGTAACCTGCCGCCGGAATGCCGGAGGCATGGAGGGAACCCAAAGCGCAGCTTTGGGCGGTCAGGTTGACTGAAAGGTTAGAAATTTTTTCCCCTGACTTAATAAGTTCGCTTAGGAGCGCAAAGTTTCAGGTTTTGGTGATCAATTTTGAATTTATAGTCAGCATCGTCCATTGCGCAAACCACGGATACTGCTTTGTCATTGGATTGAACTAGATGCTGTGGAATTGCATCTGAATTCACCGTAATTTCTTGGCTGAAATTAGTTTCTAACGAATACGCGTCGATATGTATTTCAGGGTACTGACCGTACAGAATGATGATGCACTTGTGTACTTCGTCAAGTACCGCGTCACGTAGCAAGGGTATGTCTAGCTTAAGCCCAATCTCACTGATCTGAACAAGCCCAGAGCGAGTGTCGGTAATCATTTGCAAGGTCTGCATGCGTCGGTGATCGGCAATTTCTAACGTTGGAGGTAACGTGCAGCCGGAGCTGCGAAGCAGCGGAGGGAACCCAAAGCGCAGCTTTGGGCTGTCACGTTGACCGAAAGGTTAGAGCGTTGTGTCAATGTTATCTACCTGGACCTAGGTGGCTGTTCGGATTAGGGTTGAATGCGATGATAATTTTATGGGGCATAAAAATATAAAGTCGGCTGCTACGGAAGTAGTTAATTAATAAACTCAATTTGAAGCAGGATGTGTGAGTGTATTTTTGCTAGCCGGCTGGAATTGAGTAGCGGAAAAGGAAAATGTAACCAGTAATATAAATCGGCAGACTGATGAATGCCAGTAGGGCAGTAAGAACTAGCGGTAAGCGTCTCTCTTCATAGTCCCAGCTAGCCAGGGCAAAAAAGAAAGAGAAAACCATTAATGCTGGTGGTAGCCACAGTATCCGGTTGTCCCACCGTAAATGACCCACGAAGTAGAGCAAGAACAGAGTTGCCAACGAACAGAGCAAACTAAAAACCACAAATCTTAGATACCGTGATTGCATCGATTAGCTCTAACGTTGGAAGTAACTGGCAGCCGGAGCTGCGCAGCAGCGGAGGGAACCCAAAGCGTAGCTTTGGGCTGTCCATGTTGACTGAAAGGTTAGGTTTTTTATACGCATGAAGTTAGGAATATGTATGTATAGATTATTTCTCATCCGGCCGAATGCGGACGGAACGTCCATCGTCTATTTTCGGTGCTGGGGGCGGAATAATTGTTAGGTCATAGTTGCAACAAGGACACAAGTGACTGATATATATGGAATAAGGACGGTGCCCTTTTGCGCCGACTGGAGTCTTACATTGTGGGCAGATGATCCTTTTGGCGTAGACAAAAGTGAACCCGTGAATCAGAAAGAATATGAGAATTGTAAAAGCTGGGTGAGCTATCTCTGTGAGGATAATCGGCAAGGCAATGCTAAAAAACAAGGCAATTGGCAGCCAGATCATAAGTAAATAGTGTTTGTAAGGGCTGATCTTCATGATTGGCTAAGAGAAGCATGTGCGCGACTGGGTGATTTTATTCTGAGATATGCGCATGTGCCGGAGAAAACCGAACGTTGGAGGTAACGTGCAGCCGGAGCTGCGTAGCAGCGGAGGGAACCCAAAGCGCAGCTTTGGGCTGTCACGTTGACCGAAAGGTTAGAGCGTTGTGTCAATGTTATCTACCTGGACCTAGGTGGCTGTTCGGATTAGGGTTGAATGCGATGATAATTTTATGGGGCATAAAAATATAAAGTCGGCTGCTGCGGAAGTGGTTAATTAATAAACTCAATTTGAAGCAGGATGTGTGAGTGTATTTTTGCTAGCCGGCTGGAATTGAGTAGCGGAAAAGGAAAATGTAACCAGTAATATAAATCGGCAGACTGATGAATGCCAGTAGGGCAGTAAGAACTAGCGGTAAGCGTCTCTCTTCATAGTCCCAGCTAGCCAGGGCAAAAAAGAAAGAGAAAACCATTAATGCTGGTGGTAGCCACAGTATCCGGTTGTCCCAACGTAAATGACCCACGAAGTAGAGCAAGAACAGAGTTGCCCACGAACAGAGCAAACTAAAAACCGCAAATCTTAGATACCGTGATTGCATCGATTAGCTCTAACGTTGGAGGTAACGTGCAGCCGGAGCTGCGAAGCAGCGGAGGGGACCCAAAGCGCAGCTTTGGGCTGTCACGTTGACCGAAAGGTTAGGGGCTACCATATTTGAAAATCCCCCAGCCGGGCAAACTTAATAAAAGAGGCGATGTATTCATCGTCATTTTCGTCCGCAGAGACTTCTATACCAATTGCCTCGCTTAAGCCCGTTGCCAATTCTTTAGCTGTTACCTTCCCGTTTGGATCTGCCAAATAACTTTCTAAGGCAACGGATAGATTGAAGCTATCTTGTTGGGCTACGATTTGTCCTGCATTCCAGTCATAGGCTCCCTCCCAATTACCATCCGTCTCTCCCCATTCTTTGGGTGGCAATGTCCCGACCTTATCCCAGCCATAATAGATGGCGGCCAAGTTCAAATAAAATGCCCACCCAATGGTTGAAAACCGAAACTTCTCGCCTTGGACATTGCACAACTCTACGGACATTAAGAGCCCCTAACGTGGAGCTAGCCGGCAGCCGGAGCTGCGAAGCAGCGTAGGGAACCCAAAGCGCAGCTTTGGGCTGTCCGGCTGAGCGCAGTGTTCGGCGGCTGGGCAAGTGCTCATGATTTTTTAGTACGAGTGATGCGGGAAATTTCAGAGCGGACAAAGGCTCTGAAGTTACCGCGCTGATCATGCCGAATATGGTCTTTAAGACTTGCGCCGACATTGTCAGTCAAAGTGATATCGGCGCCAGCAGCAATGAGGTAGCGAAACATCCGTTTACGCTGCCGGAGAAGTTTACTGTTGTGCACTTTCACCAAACACATGAGCGGTGTGTAACCACTCTGATCTTGAGCGTTTACGTTATATCCGTTTGCAATGCATGCGCGGACAGCGGCAGTGTTTGAGTAGAAACAATGCCAATGAAGATCTGACCGGCTTTGATCATCAGTCTCGTTCAGTGCGGTGACGGTGGTGATGGGCATGCTCAAGACGCCGAACGTTGGAGGTAACGTGCGGCCGGAATGCCGCAGGCATGGAGGGAACCCAAAGCGCAGCTTTGGGCCGTCACGTTGACCGAAAGGTTAGGCGGCACGGCGAACGTTCCTTGGAGTGGCGACATGCGGAGGGCTACTTCATCCATGGTGGCGCTGCGAAGCCAAATATGACGGACGCCGAAGACGCAGTTACAAGCCAGACACGACTTGTGAAGAGGAACGGAGCACGAAGAGCACGGTCGACGATAAATACCTTGAGCGCCAGGCCGTAGGCGGAGACGAGGAACACAGCGACCGGCCAGAGCATCAAGCCAAGGCCGGCGTCTTGTGACCCGGCGACAAGCGCGGTGGCAATGAAGAGGGCTGGTGGAACAATTAGCACGGAGACATTGGCCCAAGTGAACTGCCCTGTGCGCGAGGCATCGGCTAGCGCGAGAGCGGCACAAGCGGGACCGCCGAGAACTATGGTCCAGAACAGCAGAGTATCCATGTGTGTGTCTGCGGCCTAACGTTGGAGGTAACGTGCGGCCGGAACGCCGCAGGCGTGGAGGGAACCCAAAGCGCAGCTTTGGGCCGTCACGTTGACCGAAAGGTTAGGCCCTGCCGCGACTACAAGCATGACCGATACCCGAGCATGACGCAGCCCATGATCCATCCGATAAAGAACAACCCAGGAGTAAAGAGCCAGGCCAGTGTAGCTACAGACAAGGCGACAACTCGCTTGGCTGACTGCGGCCAACCAGTAGAGAGCAATGCTTTACTTACCGCGAAGACAGCGATGAATGGCAAGGAAACGAATAAGGCGCTCCCAGCCCAGTAGCCAACCTCACGCTGTAGAACAAACGCATCGGGCAAGCCAATTGAAGACTTGGCGTATATAGGCCCTACAACTAGAAGCCACGATATGAACCATAGCGCGATAGTGAGTGAGCCTGCGTGTGAACTTGATACTTTGCCCTCATCGCGCGTGAGCTTTATGGCAAGGAACACGAGTGAGAGAGCTACTGGGGAAAATAATAAGTAGTTCCACATGGCGGCTGGGATGCTGGGCCTAACGTTGGAGGTAACGTGCGGCCGGAACGCCGCAGGCGTGGAGGGAACCCAAAGCGCAGCTTTGGGCCGTCACGTTGACCGAAAGGTTAGGTGCGATCTTCATTTGAGCACTTTCAACTCAATTTGACACCCATCCGGCAGCGTACTGATTTGCCGTGCGATGTCGCCGGAGAAGCGAATTTGTTCAATCTGAGGAACTGCACGCATATTCTCTGCGCTATATGCGCCACCTAATGGACTAGGGATTGCAAGGTGGTACTTCCGACCCGGCAACAATGGGCCTAGTTTCTCTTTTGCTTGGCTAACTAGATTAGACATATACCAGTCAGCTAAGAATTCTTGATTGGCAGATATTGCATCAAGTTCACGACGGTCTTGAGCAACAACCTCACAATATGCATCTTCAGGGCATAGCCGCCAATATTTGCCGTTCTTATCACGGATAAGAAGATTGCCGAAGTCATTCTCTCCGACAATCTCTTCAGCTTCGATGCCAATCCAGCCCCAGGACTCATTTATTGCTTCAATGGCCGACATTACTCGTAGCACCTAACGTTGGAGGTAACGTGCAGCCGGAGCTGCGAAGCAGCGGAGGGAACCCAAAGCGGAGCTTTGGGCTGTCACGTTGACCGAAAGGTTAGGCAAGTTATTTGCACAGGGATCTGTCATTTTTACTCTCGACGAGTGAAGTAACCACGCCATCTTTAACGGTTAACTCAATTTCACTTTCATAAATTGATTTGAAATTCGCATCGCGACACATGTGGCCAATCCGTGCGTTAAATTTTCCAGTTAGCCAATTTGCAAAAATTGATTCACGCGTTTTAGGGTAAACCTCTGCCAAAGGGATTTTTCCGCCGCAGCGACGCAACTCAGTAAGCCATAGCTTGCCATTTGAATACTCGAACTCACCCACAGGACCACCCAGGGCACTGCATTGCTCTCCTTGACGAATCTCAGTGAGTCTCTGCGATGCGGGTAATTCCATCCAGCAGCATTTATCTGGAAAGATATTGCCTGTTCGGCCCTGATATGAAAACCCATCATGAAGTGGTTCTGTAGCGAATACACAAGACGGTATTGCAACCCATGCAAATACTAAACTCAGAAATGAGATGCGGCTCATGACTTGCCTAACGTTGGAGGTAACGTGCAGCCGGAGCTGCGAAGCAGCGGAGGGAACCCAAAGCGCAGCTTTGGGCTGTCACGTTGACCGAAAGGTTAGCCTGGTGCCAGTTCATTTTTGCAACCTTTGCCATACCGTCTCGATGATGTTCATTGATGCGTCGTCTGGATGGCAGAGATTTCCACCGCAAGCAGACATGATCAATTTCTGATTCCCTCGCCAAAGCCCGTATTCGTTGCGGATGCTGGTTCCCCAGCCGTGATGGTACTGAACCAAGTCATTTTTCTTGGTTACGCGTATTAGCTCCTGATCCTTGCTTGGAAGACGAGAAATAAACATATCAGCCGCGACATCAATATTCTCAGGCCATTTGTCTGGGCCAAGTACTTCAGGCTCAGCACCTATGATCAGCAACGAACTACTGAGCCATGTAATGGCCAAAATTAATGAGATGCATTGTTCGCGGCGCATGGGGAAAGGCTAACGTTGGAAGTAACCTGCTGCCGGAGTTGCGCAGCAACGGAGGGAACCCAAAGCGCAGCTTTGGGCAGTCAGGTTGACTGAAAGGTTAGCCAACTCCAATTTAAATTGTTGACTGGGGCTAAAATATTTCATTTTTTACTTCACCAGCTCGTTGAATGCCTACTTCAAACATGGCATCTTTTGCATCGGCAGCCATAGCTTCAATTGCTTTGAAATTATTTGTTTTGTTGGTGAATTCGGTATAGCCGAGAGCTATTTTATCCTTATGAGGAAAGGATTTGAGCGCGGCGACGAGCCCAGATTTTCCTTTGATTATTTTTCCATTAAAGATGTAATGATCTTGAGCGATCAGCAGCCAAACAGTGGGTGCCTCTGCAGCCTGCTGAGTATTCTCTGTGCGGCCTATTAGAGCGATTAGAGCAAGCGTGATAAATGTGAGAAGTTTGCGCATGGAGTGTTGGCTAACGTTGGAGGTAACCTGCCGCCGGAATGCCGGAGGCATGGAGGGAACCCAAAGCGCAGCTTTGGGCGGTCAGGTTGACTGAAAGGTTAGGTGCGTAGGAACCAGCCATATGGAAAGCCATAGCGCCATACATTGAACAGCTCACCTGAGTTTTCTATGCCCACAATGATCATGATTTGCTCAAAGTACTGCAACAACCGGTCACGTTCCTCTGACTCTGCTGAGTGGAAGTTCGCGAGCGCCGATTTAAAGGTTTGGAGTACTAGGGCACGCCTCGGGTTGCTTGGCAAAGTTTGTAACAGGGTATCAATAACTGCATCAACCGAAGATTGGGCTGCAGCACGAGCTAATTCATTTGGGGCTCCGAAATAGAATTTAGCTTGATCAGCATCGAACTTTCGCTCAAGTCGTAGCTTTTTCAACTTATCTATCGTGACTGTCGAAATGTCTAGTTCGTGGTCACTGATAGATGTTGGCCAGAGGGTAAATGTGATACCGGTGAGGCCCGCTGTGATTACAAGGCTAAAGATAACCAATAGGCCAACAATAATTTTCAGAGCAAAGAGCCTCAATTTGGAAGCACCTAACGTTGGAAGTAACCTGCTGCCGGAGTTGCGCAGCAACGGAGGGAACCCAAAGCGCAGCTTTGGGCAGTCAGGTTGACTGAAAGGTTAGAACGTTTTTCGTGCATCATTAAGCACCGATATGTCACCGAATTGGGTGGAAAAGTTAATCTCATACAAGTCGGGATTTAATCGCTGATCTTGCTTGAAATCAGGATGACTCGTCAGAATTTCGATCAGCATTTGATCATTAATTCCGGTTAAAAAGCTTTCCGTGCCTGTAATTACGTCAGAATCTGGTTGGTGAACAATATCGAAGCGGTATTTTTTTGACAATTTTTCAAGCCGCACTAGACGTTCATGAACCTGGGCGGGAGTTGCAAAAAACATCGGGTGATTAGGATACTTTCTTGCAAATATTTGCCGTATTCCCTGTTGGGATAGAGCTTGGCCAGCTTGCCGGCCCTTCTGGTAATGAGTGAACGAAACTGTTGAAACGTATGTAATGCGAGCAGGCGCTTGAGGGCGTAGGTGAGTAGCAGCGCCAATTACTAATGCGATTGCGAAGATTAGTATCATTCGCAACGGCTTTGCAGGGATTGGACTGATGACATTGCCCATGTTCAAAGTTCTAACGTTGGAAGTAACTGGCAGCCGGAGCTGCGAAGCAGCGGAGGGAACCCAAAGCGAAGCTTTGGGCTGTCCAGTTGACTGAAAGGTTAGAGGTTTTTGAATTGATCACACATTTGCTCTCGGTCGTGATCCAGCAAGTAATTGTTGTGCTTCTGGTAGAGAAATAGCAATTTTTCCAGACTGTTTCCTATTACATCCATTCCGCGATCATCGTAGGGGAAAGCGGCTAGCTCCGACTCTAAGTTGATAAAGTAAACCAAACAGCCCAGTTTGGGCCTAATAGAGCCCAAGTCTACTGCAAGTGCACACCATAGAAGTTTTGATAACTGATCTGGATTCGCATGGAACGCGATATTAATCCAATAGCTCTCGCCATCTTCATCATCGTAGTCTCTGTCGTCATTCAGTTCTGCCCATATTTCTCGCTGAGTCGGAACCTTTAACTCAAGGGAATTAAGTTCTTTGGCAATACGCTTGAACTCTGCTCGACTGCCGCTGCTCCAGAAGCGTAGGCATACAGTGATTTTTGATTCGTCAGGGAAAATATCTCGGATTATTACTTGTGCCTTTTGCATGGCACACAAGAACATATCGATAAATGATCCATTCTCGGAAAGTTCAAATCTCAGGCCGTTTGGATAACTGTAGAACAAAGGCCTAAGAAATAGCTTCCCATGAAAGGCTGTATGAATTTTGGTTTGCAGGGGCACTGAAACCTCTAACGTTGGAGGTAACGTGCAGCCGGAGCTGCGAAGCAGCGGAGGGAACCCAAAGCGCAGCTTTGGGCTGTCACGTTGACCGAAAGGTTAGGTATCGAATTCAAGGCAATGTAGTCCTTGGATCTTAGCTAAGCCAATTATCGAATCTGCCTTTTCCCTAGAGTTAAAGTACACAACATTTGTGTCATCCCAGGAGGCTGCATAGACGCAATCAAATTCCGGCAGTATGACCAATTGGCTAGGAGCGCGGCGAGGATCGAATTTGCATTGGGTTAAGAAACCATGTTTGTCCGCGTATTGTTTTATCACTAATTTTGACTTTCGTGGCCATCGGCCGCGATATCTAAGTGTATAAACTTCGGTCGATTCAAATATGGCTTGCCAGTGGGACAGAAATTTCCTGTCTCTGCTTTCTCTTTCCTTGCCGTCGTAACAATCAAGTAAATGCCATTCGCTCTCGTCCCTGAGCCAGTGATCAAAGACCGATATCGCGACTCGATTCATGGAGTTCGGATCGTTCTCTTTAATTGCGCGCAGCTCAGGGAACTGCAAATTTATTGCGTCTTGTTTCTCGGCGCTAACGGATTGCAACAATTTCACAGAGATACCTAACGTTGGAAGTAACGGGCCGCCGGGGTGCCGAAGGCGCGCCGGGAACCCAAAGCGCAGCTTTGGGCGGTCCGGTTGACTGAAAGGTTAGAGCTCGACAATTTGAAGACTTGCTGGCCCATTTTTAACATTCCAATTTCTAGCCATATTTACAACGTCTTCAAATGGTTCATTTCTATGGCTAGTGGTTGCGATAAATTTATTTGGGTAGTGCTCAGATTCTATGATTACCAGATAGTCCATTGCCTCTTCCCATTGATCCGAAAACTCTCCCGCCGCACAGAATAGTGAAATGTCCTGTTTGCAAATGCGCAGAAGCATCGATTCGTACTCAATGCTATATGGCATGTTTGTTCGGAGAATGACGATTGAGTTTGGCAAAATCCAGAGCTCTAACGTTGGAGGTAACGTGCAGCCGGAGCTGCGAAGCAGCGGAGGGAACCCAAAGCGCAGCTTTGGGCTGTCACGTTGACCGAAAGGTTAAGCATTGGTAGCCATTATGGTAACCAAGCCAAGCGCTCCGTCATGGCAAAATTCATAATGAACCTGGTAGGCGTTAAAGTCGCCTTTTATCCAGTCATTACCCTCGGGCGCAGCTTCATAAGCAATGCCCATTCGCTTAAATCCTTCTGTAGCAGCTTCGAATGAATTAAAACAGGGCACACCTTCGATTCCTGATGCAACGGAGTTGAAGCTATGACGGGGTGAGGCGTACATAAATATTGTATCTAAGACTTGCCTCTCGTTGAATCGTAGCTCGAAACCAGCATCAGCTGATGATGCCCAATACAGATCAGGGCTATTTTCTCGGAACCTATCAAAATCATATACGACAGTGATGTTGTAATCTTCGAGCACCTCAATAACTTCATCGCTTTTCAGGGCTAGATTGAGCAAATAGAGTAGGTTCATTCGATGCTTAACGTTGGAAGTAACCTGCTGCCGGAGTTGCGCAGCAACGGAGGGAACCCAAAGCGCAGCTTTGGGCAGTCAGGTTGACTGAAAGGTTAGCCGCCATGCTAGAAGAGCTGCGTACTCGGGAATTGCCGCGGCCATTGTCCATTGAGTAAAAGCCATTGGCGTGAAATGGGCTTTGGATGACCTTCAAACTCATCGTCGATGGCGAGACGTAATGACTTAGAGGCAAGTGTTAGTTCATCTGTTGGAAAAGCGAATAGACACTCTTGATTTGGGGCGACTGCCGCGAAATCGGTACACCCAAATTGATGGTTTAGTGCCCCATAAAACCCCCCGAGGATTAACCCCGCGGCGGGCGCCATCCAATTTCCACGGGCGTACCCAATTTGCACACCATCAAGCAGCGTGGCCGATCCAATGTCGAACTCTTCTCGTTCCCAGGCTTTTGTAAGATTTTGGGTCGCAATATCAAATGCTTCTTCCTCACTTACATTTAGGGCATCAAGGTCTGCGGGGCGCGCATTCATTACGGCACCATTTGCGTCAAAGACGAGAGTGACATGAACGTCGTCCGAGATTCGCCAAGAGATGAGGGAGTTGACGCCGATATTTTCAACCCAGCTAGATGGCACTACATATGGAAAGAGGAGATCAAGTGATTTCATTGAGCACATGGTTCCGAGTTGATGATTGGCGGCTAACGTTGGAGGTAACGTGCGGCCGGAATGCCGCAGGCATGGAGGGAACCCAAAGCGCAGCTTTGGGCCGTCACGTTGACCGAAAGGTTAGGTTTATTTAACCAATTTAACTTTTGCATTTTTGTATGCAACTAAAAGAGAGAGTAGCCAGCCTAGTGTGATGAGAAAATTTACTAGGCTAGTGAAGAACCCCATACCGGTGCTTGCCAAGAATAACGAAGAGATTACTAAAGCTGCTGATAGGGCCGTAAGTAATAAATACGTGTTGAAGGTACTGACTGTCACAGCCGAGCGTGTTAGCAGTTTAAACAGTGCATAGGCTAACAGCGCAAAGTTGAGCGCTGTAAGTGCGACTGTGACTGCAAGAAATATTGGCACTAAACCGTCCATTGGTGATGCGCGTTCCAATAAACCTAACGTTGGGAGTAACCTGCCGCCGGAATGCCGGAGGCATGGAGGGAACCCAAAGCGCAGCTTTGGGCGGTCAGGTTGACTGAAAGGTTAGCCATCTATCGATATGGATTCAATGCTTTTCAATAGTTCATCCTTAATTAAAGGGAACTCACTCTTTGTGGAGTTGAAGTTAAATATTAGTGACCCGTTTCTGTAGGGAGTAATGAGCATAATATTGTGAATATCCGTATCAATTGCTCGCGAGGTAAGTTCAAGCCTTATCCAGTCCCTATTCTTTAGGCGCACAATGGATCGATCTCTCCATTCAATGCCTGGGATTATGCGGTTGAATATGTGCTCGAATGCATCTTTTGCTTCATTGAGCTTGTCAGGTGGTAGTGAGTTGATTTTTATGTCATAGGCTATGCTCGTCGTTCTCCGAGTGTTGCCAATGGCAAAGCGAGGGGCTCTATTGGATGGATATTTTAAAGCAAGCTCACTCGGAGAAAGCGTTGTAAAGCCGCTGGGAGCATCAAAAGAGACCCCAGAATCCGGCAGGGATATGATCTCGGCATCAGCAAAAGACGAGAGCGTGCATAAGAGGAAAAGAATGAGTGATTTCATATATGAGAACGCAGGTGTCAAAAGATGGCTAACGTTGGAAGTAACCTGCCGCCGGAATGCCGGAGGCATGGAGGGAACCCAAAGCGCAGCTTTGGGCGGTCAGGTTGACTGAAAGGTTAGAGCCGCATTTATTTATGATTACCTAGGCACCTTTATATGCGTAGGAAAAATTAATGGGTGGTGACGTAACCGAGATATAAACGAATGGGCTGCTTCCAGAGTTAGTGAACCCGTGCATATCTCCGTCAGCAAACCTAACAACCTGACCTTCGTGAATTTCCAAGGTGTTTTCGCTTTCTAGCAGCAATGTGCCACTGCCGGAGATGGCGATCCAGATTTGCTCAGATGATTCGTGAAGATGCCGGGGTTGAGTGTGACCCGGCTCAACGACCACTCTGGTGATGGTTACACGCTCAGAAAGAGAGTTGTGTGGAGAGAGAAGTTGAGTAGATGTGACGCCAGGATTAGCGAGCACCTTGAACTGCTGATCAGTGAGAAATTCCATGGGCGAGAACAGAGGCTCTAACGTTGGAGGTAACGTGCGGCCGGAATGCCGCAGGCATGGAGGGAACCCAAAGCGTAGCTTTGGGCCGTCACGTTGACCGAAAGGTTAGAGCCCTGAAAGTTAAATGAGAAATGCATTTACGAACTGCTCGCCGCTGTATGAAATGCCAAGCGCAGAAAATTCATTGCCGCATATTTTGCACTTGAGTGATTCAGGTACCTTTCGATAGCCAGAAGGTTCTTGAAAATTTAGTGGGGCTAGCAATTCTTCCATTGATTTATTTAGATGAAAAATTTGGCCAAGATCTAGGCGATATAAGTTGCCCGTGGAATTGCCAACGTAAGTTGCAAAGTCACCACCGGGCCCGCTTTCAAACATGAGAAAGTCTGTCGGCAATCTGCATCTTGGGCAATTGGACTGACAGTTTGAAGCTGGTACGCGGGTAGTGTGCATGGGCTCTAACGTTGGAAGTAACCTGCCGCCGGAATGCCGGAGGCATGGAGGGAACCCAAAGCGCAGCTTTGGGCGGTCAGGTTGACTGAAAGGTTAGGCACGGATTATGGGGCTGGCCAAACATTGGAAAAATCAATGTGCACTTTAACTGCTCGTTCAAAGTCCATTATCTGCCTAGCGCAGTCCTGTTTCCCCCACCAGCGATCAATAGGAAAAATGTTAATTGAATCGCGATAGTGATAACTATCAATGCCGATCTTCTGATCTGCATTGACCGGGGCAAGAACGCAAGCTAGTCCTAAGGCATATATTACTGTCTCGGGCAGGGTCATATATTGATGCTCAATATCAATTTCGAATTGGTGTATACCTTCTGCGATTTTGATAACTATCTCGTATCCATCGGGCAACTCATCCCCGTGTGCCAGAGTGCATCGAATTTTTTCATAAATTATGTCTTCAAATTTTACACCAACGACACCCTTGCTATTTTTGAAGGGAAAGTTTGTTTCTCTTAGATTTATGCCGCCAAACATCAACTCAATTATATCGATATTGTCAGTGATGAATTGCTTGAAACGTCGTCCTGTTTGGGGAATGTCCGGATACGATCTTTTGGCTGTGCCATCCACAGCCAAACATGCGAATAACATGGCCTTATCCAGCTCTCTTGCATCACTGGCATCCAAAGATGATTTGATGTGCGCGGCAATTTTCATGAGTGCCTAACGTTGGTAGTAACGGGCCGCCGGTGACGCGAAGCGGCGCCGGGAACCCAAAGCGCAGCTTTGGGCGGTCCGGTTGACTGCAGTGTTAGGCTGGCGGCGAAACCCCTGCAGGTCATTCTGGCGACGATGGTTGAGCATAGCCCGTTCGGACGCTGCCGTGTGTGCAGCACTGACCGTTCCCGACTGCCGCATCCCAAAGCTGCGATGCTTTGCGACGCCAAGCCGAAGCGCGGTTCTGACGAAGTGCGAACGGTTCAGGATTTGGCTCAACACAAGCCTGACAAACTGAATAAACCTGGCGGCCGTAATTTGAAGCGGCGTTCTTACGGAGAAGTGCTGTTTCCGGTTTTGGATCAGCGCAAAACCATCAGATTTAAATAAACCAGCAACGCCAATTAAAACCGCCTCAAACGGCACCGATGCGGTTTCCGTTAGCGACAGTTTGAAAGTGAGCGATTGCAAGGTTGGCACCAGCCTAACGTTGGAGGTAACGTGCAGCCGGAGCTGCGGAGCAGCGGAGGGAACCCAAAGCGCAGCTTTGGGCTGTCACGTTGACCGAAAGGTTAGGCGCTCTATTTCTTGGTGGTTCGCCTTGTGGTGCGTATTTCAATTGGCTCAGGATCGTGTATGTCTTCTGGTGAAAAAGAGTATCGCTCTTTAAGGTCATCAAAGTCTTTTCTTCCGAGAGCTTCATGCTGCACCATGAATTTATCGGTAAAATCGTCGCCGGCATGACATAACTTTAAGAATGACTCTAAAGTGTCTGCTTTCTGAAATGCACTGTATATTTCTGCGGCATTCGCCTCTAGGTTGGCTTCCCTGACAATGTAATTAATCATCGGCTCCAAATAAAATCTCTTTAACTTATATGAGGCTATTCTGTTGTGTTGCTTTGAAATGATTTGACTGGACTCATCCGGCGCAACAGATTTCAGAATGGTTTCGGTATATTCCCTTAGGGCTTTGTTTACGCTTTCGAGCTCCCCAATCTGTGCGGATAGATTGGACATGGTTGTTTCTTGACTCTTCCTTGAAAGGAAGTCGGCAAATAATCCGGCCCATTGGTCTTTAAGCCAGTTTGATATTTCGTCTAAATTTTCGAAGCCCCTTACAAAGTTATTGCGCTTTTGTCCGATTATTTCTTCAAGTAAGGTGAATATGTTAATGCTATCGACGTGCGCCCACTTTATGCTGGTGTTGTCTCGATTTGCTTTGTAGGTGTTAAATTCGGCGAGAACATTTTTCTCTACGAAGATAAATATTGGAATGTCTCTGTCGCGCGCTGCTATATATTCCTTTTTTGTTATGGAGTTGTATTGTTCGTATATTTTGTCTGTTTCTTTGTCCGGCACTTTTATTTCTGTTGATGCGGCACTTCCATAGCGACCACCAATGATGAGTACCAGCATGTGGCAAGTTGTGATTTCACTGTAGCAAGACTCATCTATCGAGTGGTCATGTCTAAATGGTATGTCACCACTCTCAAAAAGTACGGAATCGTACCCTAAAGATTCGATAAATATCTCAAGATGCTTTCTCGCATGCTTGAGGTCGTAATACGTAGAGCTGATAAATATTCTAGGTTTAGCCATGATGTCCTCCTTGAGTGAATTCTAAGTTGTTCCCTGAGCTTAATTGCGCCTAACGTTGGAGGTAACGTGCGGCCGGAACGCCGCAGGCGTGGAGGGAACCCAAAGCGTAGCTTTGGGCCGTCACGTTGACCGAAAGGTTAGGCAATTTTCCACCCCACGAATTGCTCAATGTCTTCTACGGCAGTAAGTGATTGTGCTTGGACATACGCTGAAGAGTCCTTGAGGCCAGACTTTACCAATGTCTCTACCGGATCTTTGGGGAGGCGGTTAAAGCGGCGTGCGATGTGGCCAAAGCCGAGTAGAGCGTTGCCACGAACATTAGCATCAGGATGCTTTGCGAGAATTGAACAAACTTCAATAGCCTCATCAATGTTGGCCTCATTGAGAGAAATGGCAACAACCAAATGAAGCAATTCGTTTGGTTGATTGCGATTCAATGCAGCTAGGGTTGAGTCTGATGCCATGCCAAAGATTGCCTAACGTTAAGTAGACGTCCTATTTGACGTGATTAATCACGTCATTGTGACGCATAAAATGAATGACTGTTTCTGTAGGGCTTTGATTTAAAAGGATGTATCGTTTCGTGGGCGCGTTAGACATCCTAATAGATTGTGCAAAGCCGTCAAGATTATGAGGCCAACCCGTAGGTTCTCACCGAGGTAGTCTTGAGACCGTGCTCCACAGACCTCAAAGCCCAAATGTACTTGTGCTGGGCAGTGTAGGCATCATCCAAATGGGTGAGACGGAGGGACTTTGGGTAGCCGAGCGCTAAAGCGTGAAACACTGTTAAGCCATGTTTCCTGATCTGGACCGTGACAGTTCTAGACGGGTATTGGCGAGCGAGGGCGGGTAATATTGATAAAAAAACAATGAGTTAGATCGAGCTTGTAATCAGCAGGTCATCCGTTCGATTCGGATAGTCGGCACCAAACCAGACAAAGGCTTAGCCCTCCGGGCTAGGCCTTTGTTGCATTCTGGCGTTGTGAAAGTGGGCCCGTCGGCCTACCGGGTTGGCTTGATGCTGTGTCTAGCCGAGCACCGCCTCTGCCATGCCCGCGTAGAGGGGGATGCCGAGTAGGATGTTGAGCGGGAAGGTAATACCCAGCGACATGCCGATATAGAGCGAGGGGCTGGCTTCGGGGATGGCGACGCGCAGGGCGGCCGGCACGGCAATGTAGGAGGCGCTGGCGGCAAGCACCATCAGCAGGGCGGCATTGCCGGCCTCGACACCCAGCAGGGCGGCGAGCAGCAAGGCGAGGGTGGCGTGGGCCAGGGGGGCGGCAATCGCATAAGCCGCGAGCCAGGGCGAGCTTTGGCGCAGTTGGGGCAGTTGGCGCGCAGCCAGCAAACCCATGTCCAACAGGAAGAACGCCAGCATGCCTTTGAACAGGTCGCCAGAAAAAGGCTGCATGGCGGCTTTGCCGGCGTCGCCGGTCAGCAGGCCTACCACCATGGCACCGATCAGCAAGAGCTGAGCGCCATCCGTCAGCGACTCATGCAGTAGCTTGCCAATCGCAGGGCGCGGTCCGGGTGTGGTGGCCAGTGCCGCGACACCGTTCCCCATGGTGGCAAGCTGGGCCTGCTGACGCAGTTGATTGGCGAGGATCACGGCCAGGATGATGGCTGGCGACTCCATCAGCGCCATGGCGGCGGCCATGTGACCACCGTATTCGATACCTCTGTTATCCAGGAACTGGGTGGCCGTGATGAAGGTCACCGCGCTCACCGAGCCGTAGGTGGCGGCAATGGCGGCGGCATCCAGTGGTGCCACGCGTCGCTTGAGCACCGTGTAGCCGACAAGCGGGATGATCACGGCCAGCGCAATGGCAATCAGCAGGCTGCGGACGACTTCCACCGTGAGCCCGGTCTGCGCGAGCGCGAACCCGCCTTTGAGACCCAGCGCCATCAGCAGATACAGAGACAGAAACCGGGAGATAGCGGGGGGGATTTCCAGATTGGATTTCAGCAAGCCAGCCAGCACGCCGAAGATGAAGAACAAGATGGCGGGATCCAGCAGGTTTTGCATACGAGCGCTCCAATCGAGGAATGGGCGGCATGCTAAGCGGCCTTTGGAATCATGTAAAATCGATATTAATGTTTGTTTTCATAGATAAAAGATTATGAACGTCACTTTCCGGCAGCTGCAGCTGTTCCTGGCTTTGGCGGAGCACGGCAGTATCAGCGCGGCGGCCAAAGCGTGTCATGTAACCCAGCCTACGGTGTCCATGCAGCTACGCGAGCTGTCTGAAAGTGTGGGCCTGCCGCTTTATGAGGTCGTCGGCAAGCGCATCTCCTTGACGGAGGCCGGGCACCAGCTGGTGGAGACGGCGCAAACCATGCAGCGGGCTTGGCGGGAGTTCGGCGAGCAGATCGATCAGATGCAGGGCTTGCAGCGTGGGCGGCTCAAGGTGGCGGTGGTGAGTACGGCCAAGTATTTCGTGCCCGCTCTGCTGGGCGCGCTATGCCGGGCGCATCCAGCGGTGGATGTCAGCCTCTCGGTCCTGAATCGGGATGGCGTCTTGGGCAGGCTAACCCGTAATGAAGACGATCTGTACATCATGTCCCAGCCACCACAGGATGCGGAGATCATGGCCGAGGCCTTCCTGAGCAATCCGCTGGTGCTGATTGCGGCCCGCGATCATCCGCTTGCCGGGCGCGGTGCGACAGATCTGAATGCCTTGCGGCAGGAGCGATTCATTCTGCGCGAGCCGGGTTCCGGTACACGCCGTGCGGTAGACAAACATTTCGCTGCGCTGGGTTTTGATCCCTCCATCCGCATGGAGTTGGGCAGCAACGAGGCGATCAAGCACTCCGTGGCGGCAGGACTGGGCCTGGCCGTGTTGTCACGCCATGCACTCCATAGTGATCCCGCCTTGGATGGTCTGGCTATCTTGCCGGTGGCACAGTTTCCGATCGAAGCGAACTGGTACATCGTGCACCTCAAGGGCAAACGCCTGTCACCGATCGCAACCGAGTTTCTGGCGCATTTGCGCGAATATGCGAGTGGCTTGCCCGGTGGCGCAGCGGTGCTGCCTTAGTCTGGCCGTGGCGTGGTGCCGGGCATGGTGGGCATGCATGGCAGCTGGTGTTTTGGCTCAAGGCACTAGCAAGCGCCCATCACTGACGTGCCACTGGCGATCGCAAGCCGCGGCAATCTCGGGATCATGGGTGCTGATCAGGAAGGTGGTGCCTTCCTGCTGGTTGATCTGACGCAGCAGGGACATCACATTCCGGCTGTTTTCGCGATCCAGATTACCGGTGGGCTCATCGCCAAAAACCAGTAGCGGTGAAGCAACCAGAGCGCGAGCAATGGCGACGCGCTGTTTTTGCCCGCCAGATAGCTGCCCGGCGGGACGCCTGGCCATGTCGGCCAGCCCCACGGCCGCCAGCAGATCGCCCGCGCGTTGGCGCAGGGCAGGGTGCAGGCCGCCTTCCACCGTAGCCAGTGGGAAGGCCACGTTCTCCAGTGCGGAAAAGTCCGGGAGCAGGTGGTGGAACTGGAAAACAAAGCCCATCTTTCGCAGGCGTATACGTGCGCGCTCGGTCTCTGTCAGGGTATCGACACGCTGGCCATCGATGTGCAGCTCGCCTTCACTGGCCCGTTGCAGCAAGCCCAGTATCCCCAGTAGCGTGGACTTGCCGCTGCCCGAAGGGCCAAGCAGGGCCACCATGTCCCCTCGCTGGAGTGTTACGTCGATGCCCTTGAGCACGGTGGTGTCACTCTCGCCATCCCGGTAACGCTTGATGAGGCCTTGGGCAGTCAGGATCGTCGAAGTCATGTGCCGATGGCCTCCAGAGGATCGAGCTTTGCAGCGCGCCAGGCAGGCAAGGTCGCGGCCAGTGCACCGATGACCACGGCGGCGCTGATCACGATGAGGTAACCACCTTGTTGAGGGTCGATCGGGAGTGCTTGCGTGCCATCGGCACGCTTGAGCGTGGCCAGAAAGCTGCTGAATCCCCAACCCACCAGCGCGCCGCTTACGCCCCCCAGCCAGCCTATCCAGATCCCCTGTTGCAGGAAGACACTGAAGACAAAGCGCCGGGGCACGCCCGCGCTGCGCATGATGCCGATCTCGGCCTTGCGCTTCTGGGTAGACAACAAGAGGCTGGACGCAATGACGAGCAGCATGGTGAGCAGGGAAAATGTCTGGATCATGCGCCCCGTATTGCCTTGTGCCGTGAGCGCCTGCTTGAGCTGGGTGTTCTTCTCGGTCCAGTCGTAGACCTTGAGACCCGTTTCGCGACGGAGTTGTGCGGCCAGCACGGGCGCGGCTGCGGGGTCCGCGAGCTTGAGCTGGATGCGGCTGATGCCGTTATCGAGCCCGGCCAGTACGCGGGCATTGCGCAAGTGCAAATAAACGATCCGTTCATCCACGGACGAGATCCCCAGCTTGAAGATGCCGGCAATCCGCAGGCGTACCGCCGTGTCGTTATCCCCCCGCAGGGTAAGCACGCTACCGGGGCGGAGCCGGAGCTTGTTGGCGAGATCGCGGCCGATCAGCACCTCGCCGACCGACAGCGTAGCCTTGCCTTCTTGCAGGGTACCTGCCAGATCGGCAATCAGGGATGCGCGTTCCGGCAACACGCCGATATAACTCACCGGGCTGGATGCGCCGCTACGGCGCACGAAGCCAGCGCCGGTGACCTCGGGCGAGGTGCCGATCACGCCGGGCAAAGCATCAAGCCGTGCTGACAGGGCTGTCCATTCGCGAATCTGCGGGCGTTCTAGTTCAAGCACCTGCTCCGCCAGCAACTGGGTCGCCGTCGAGCCGGGCTCGGTCCAGTCCGCACGGATGCCTGCGGGCTCACGTTCCAGCGTGATGTGCGCGATATTACCGATGGTCTGGCGTGTCAGTGTGGTGGCCAAGCCATTGATCAGGCTGGTGATGAACACGAAGGCCAGCACCGCAACGCCAACGCCGGCGAGCAAAAGCGCCGTTTGCAGCGGAGACGACCACAGGTAGCGCAGTGCCACCCGGGTAGAGAAGGGCATCATTCCGTCACCACGCCGCGCAATGGCGGTGCAGGCACTGCACGGGGAGACAGGACCAGTTGCTCGCCGGCACGCAGGCCAGCCAGAACCGCCACACGCTCGGCTGGCCAATCCCGGAAGCGGATCGTGCGCCTTACGGCTTTATCGCCCTGCAATACCAGCACTTCCCCCGTACCCTGCGCGGCAGCCTGAGCGGTGCTGCCCGAGAGCAGCGCGGAACGGGGAATCGTGATGCTGTCCGGCAGCGTAGCGACACGGATGATCAGGTCCATGCTGCGGCCAATGGGTGCAGCCAATGACTGCTTGGGCGTGATGCGGACCAGTCGGCCACCGGTGGCCGTGTCCACGTCCGGGGCCAGATAGGAAACCGACCCATCCAGTTGCTTATCCTGCCAGCGTATCTTGGCGGCCATGCCGGGGCGCAACTGGTCGGCGATGGCTTCGTCGATATCGGCTTCCAGCAACTGGGTATGCGGGCTGGCCAGCTCCATGATGCCGTTACGACCATCCACGATGGCACCGGGATCGGCTAGCCGACGCAGCACGATCCCGTCCATCGGGGCGAGAATCCGTGTCTCTTGTTGCTTTGCAACGGTTTCGCGCGTTCCGGCGGTGCTGGCTGCAAGCGCGGCGCGTGCCTGGGCGAGCTCCGACTCGCGTCGTGCCAGCGCGGCATCGGACAGGAATCCTTGCTGCTGCAGGCGACGCTCTCGCGCCAGATCCTGCTCAAGCTGGGCTACCTGCGCAGCAGCCTGATTGCGCAAGGCGCGGGCCTGCTCGTTCTGTGCGGACAGGGCGAGTACGCTGACGGTGGCCAGCAGCTGCCCTGATTTCACCATGGCGCCTTCCTCGGCATGCAGGGCCTCGACCCGGCTGCTGAGCAGCGGCGCCACAGTCACCCGATCCTGCGCCTGCAGCCGGCCGGTCAGGCCCAGATCCAGATTGACTTCACTGGGGCGCAGCACCTCAATCGGCACCGGTTTGGGTTGGGCCGCACGTTGCCAGACGAGGACCGCAGCCAGCGCAAGCAGCAAACAGCCGATACCGATGTAGTGTCTCTTTTGCATAAAACACCTTTACGTATAATACAATTATTGTACGTCAAAACGATTCAGGGTGCGCAAGCCGTGGCTGGGCGCGAGAGGGGCAAGCATGGCACCGTTGCACGTGGTCTGGTTCAAGCGTGACTTGCGGGTTCGCGATCATTGGCCGCTATACCGCGCCATGCAAGCCGGTCAGGTGATTGCACTGTACGGTGAGGAGCCCGCCCTGCGTGCGCTGCCGGATTTTTCGGATCGGCATCGGCTGTTCATCGACCAGAGTCTGGCCGAGCTGGCGCATGACTTGTCCCGCTTAGGCGTTCCTTTGTTCAGGTGGGCCGGCGAGGTGGTGGATGCCCTGCAGGTTTTGCGCGCGTGCCATCCGCTAGCGGGTTTGTGGAGTCATGAGGAAACCGGCAATCTCGCCAGCTATGCCCGTGACCGGGCAGTCGGGCGCTGGTGCCGTGACCAAGGTGTGCCCTGGCAGGAGATCCCGCAGTTCGGCGTGGTGCGTCGTCTGGCCAGTCGCGATGACTGGCACGCGCACTGGTCCGCCTTCATGGCCTCCCCGATCGCGCCACTACCGCCGCCGCAAGCAACGCCGCTGCTGGTGCTGCACGACGATACCCGCTGGCAGCGGGTCCAGCCTCAGGCGGCACGGCTGGAGACTGCCGCCCAGCCCGGTGGTCGTCGTGCTGCGGTCGGTGTACTGACCGATTTTCTGACCGCGCGTTGCCAGCAATATCGCGGCGGCATCTCCAGTCCGCTGCGCGCTCCCACCGCGTGTTCACGCTTATCGCCATATCTTGCCTGGGGCAACCTGTCGGTACGCGAGGTCCTGCAGGCAACCCGTCGTCAGGCCCTGGCCTTGGGTGAATCGGCTGAGCACGCCCAGGCATGTGTGTCTTTGCGTCAGTTTGAATCCCGCTTGCATTGGCACTGCCATTTCATCCAGAAGCTGGAAATGGCACCCGCGCTGGAACAGCATTGCCTGCATCCGGGCTACGAGGGTCTGCGTGAACCCGGCTTGGCGGGTCCGCACTATGCTTCCTGGGCTGCGGGAGAGACAGGCTACCCACTGGTGGATGCCTGCATGGCCATGCTGACCCGGACAGGGTGGTTGAACTTCCGCATGCGCGCCATGCTGGTCAGCTTTGCCAGTTACAACCTCTGGCTCCATTGGCAGGCGCCTGCGTGGCACTTGGCGCGTCTGTTCACCGATTACGAGCCGGGTATCCACTACCCGCAGATACAGATGCAATCAGGGGTCACCGGTATCAATGCCTTGCGCATCTATAACCCCATCAAGCAGGCCCAGGATCATGATCCGCACGGTCATTTTGTCCGCCGCTGGCTACCGGCATTGCGCCGTGTGCCGGATGCGTGGCTGTTCCAGCCCTGGTTGATGCCGGCATCGTTACAACGCCAAGTGGGGTTTCGCCTTGATGTGGACTACCCCGCACCGATAGTGGACTTCGATCAAAGCTACCGCGAAGCCAAGGCACGGTTTGCCCTGTGGCGACAGCAGCCGGGGATGCGTGAGATGGCCCGGCAGGTGTACGAGCGTCACGGTAGCCGGGCCAAGCAGCCCGTGCGTACTGCGCCGCGCGCCGCTTCCGGGCGCCAGTTGGGTCTGTTTCCCGAGGGAGGCAAGTCATGAAAATGCGCAAGAAGTCGATGCTGCCTACCAAGCTGTGTGTTGCCTGTGCCCGACCGTTCAGCTGGCGCAAGAAGTGGGCTGCCGTATGGGATGAGGTCCGGTATTGCTCCGAACGCTGTCGACATGCGCGAAAAGGGGGCTGACATGACACGACGAATCTGGTGGGTGCGCCGTGATGCCCGACTCCATGATCAGCATTGCCTGGCGGATGCCGCTGATCTGAGCGCCCTGCTGCCGGTGGTGGTGCTCGACGATACGGCGATACAGCCCGTCAGCATTGACGGGGTCAACCTGGGTTTTACCCGCCGCAGTGTGCGAGCCCAGCAATTCGTGCTGTCGGGCTGGCAGGCGCTGCGGTCGGCGTTGCGCGCACGCGGGAGTGATCTGCTGGTGTTACGCGGCCAGCCTGCCGTGTGCCTGGCTGAGCTGGCAAAGGTCTGGCGTGCGGATGAACTGGTGTGCAGTGAAGCCCAGGGCACCGAGGAGGCCGCCCAAGCGCAGGCACTGGCGTCGGCGCTGGCCGCCCGGGGCGTGGCGTTCAAATCGATCTGGCAGCACACCTTGCTGGCACCGTCGCAGTTGCCGTTCAGGCTCGACGACTTGCCGCGCGTTTTTACCGTGTTTCGTCAGGCGCTGGATCGGCAAGGCTGGGCAGCCGTGCCGCCACTGCCGGCGCCCAGCTGTCTGCCGCTGTGTGACCTGCATCCGGTACCCGGTCAGGTGTCCTTGCCGCACCCGGTTGAGCTGGATACCGATGTGCGGAGTGTCTTTCCCTTTGCGGCAGGGGAGTCCGCCGCCCTGCAACGCATGACCGACTATCTGTTCGGGTCGCAAGCAGTGCGGCATTACAAGGACAGCCGCAATGGCTTCATGGGGACGGACTATTCCAGCAAGTTTTCTCCCTGGCTGGCGCAGGGGCAGCTGAGTCCGCGTACTTTGCTGGCGGCCATTGAGACCCATATGGCCCAAGCGGGCCGGCATGAATCGGCCGAGTGGCTGGTGTTCGAATTGTTGTGGCGCGATTTCTTTGCCTGGAGTGCTGCGCGTCATGGTCGCCGTCTGTTCACGGTCACGGGCATGCAAGGTCAAACGCGGAACTGGCGCCATGACCTGAGCGATTTTGCGCACTGGTGTCAGGGGCAAACCGGTGATGCCCTGGTGGATGCAGGGCAGCTGGAACTCATCACTACCGGCTACATCGGCAACCGCGCGCGCCAGAACATGGCCAGTTATCTGATCCATGATCTGGGTATAGATTGGCGTTGGGGAGCGGCCTGGTTCGAGCACCATTTGCTCGACTACGACCCGGCCAGCAATTATGGCAACTGGCAATACTTGGCCGGTGTGGGCAATGATCCCCGCGCGGTGCGCCGCTTTGATACCCGTGCGCAGGCCCGGCGCTATGATCCGGAAGCCGCCTACCGGCAGACTTGGCTGTGCCATGAGTGAGCTGCGACTGATTCTGGGCGATCAGCTTAACGCTGGGCATAGCTGGTTCCGCCAGCGCGATCCCGCGGTCTGCTATCTCCTGATGGAGGTGCGCAGCGAGACGGACTATGTGCGCCACCATGCGCAAAAGGTGCTGGCGATCTTCGCCGCTATGCGCCGGTTTGCCGCGGCACTGGAACAGGCTGGCCACCGCGTGCAGTACCTGCGGATTGATGATCCGGCCAACCGCCAGAGCCTCGCCGCCAATGTGCAGGCGTGCCTGGCGTCGGGTGTGTTTTCCTGCTGGTCACGCATGCAAGCCGATGAATGGCGTGTGGAGTCGGCGCTGCAGTCACTCCAGACAGACTTGGCGCTGCCTTGCGATGTGGTGGACAGCGAGCACTTCCTTAACGCCCGCGATGCGCTGGCCAGCGCATTCCGGCAGCGCGTACCGCGCATGGAGACCTTCTACCGCGCCGAACGCCAGCGCTGGCAGTGCTTGCTGGAACCGGATGGCACCCCTATGGGCGGGCGCTGGAACTTCGATACGGAAAACCGTGCCCGCTGGCAGGGAGAACCGGCGGCGGTGGACTGGCCACAGGGTGGCCACGATCTGCGTGATCTCTGGGCGACCATTCGGCAAAGCGGCATCCAGACCTTGGGCGAGCCAGATGCCGAACACTGCCGCTGGCCGCTCACACGCCGTGAGGCGCGCACTTGGCTGCAGCACTTCATTACCCACGCCTTGCCGCATTTTGGGCGCTTTCAGGATGCCATGAGCACGCGCTCATCGACCCTGTTTCATTCCGGTTTGAGCTTTGCCTTGAATATCAAGCTGCTGAATCCGCGTGAAGTGATTGAAGCGGCGGTTGGCGCCTATCTGGCGGGCAAGGTCGCACTGCCCAGTTGCGAGGGCTTTGTCCGGCAGATTCTGGGCTGGCGGGAATATGTGCGAGGGGTTTATTGGGCCAGGATGCCCGATTACCGCACGCTCAATGTGCTGGGCGCGCAGCGGCCGCTGCCGGGCTGGTTCTGGACCGGTGAGACCCAGATGGCCTGTTTACGGGAAGCCATTACACAATCGCTGCAGACGGCCTATGCGCACCATATCCAGCGACTGATGGTCACAGGGAACTTTGCCATGCTGGCCGGCTGCCATCCGGACGAGGTGGATGCCTGGTATCTGGGGATCTATATCGATGCGTTTGAGTGGGTGGAGCTTCCCAACACCCGCGGCATGAGCCAGTTTGCCGATGGCGGCATCGTGGGCAGCAAGCCCTACTGCGGGTCGGCCAGTTACATGAGCAAGCAGTCGGACTACTGCGGCTCATGCTACTACGCCGCGCGTGACCGCCATGGCGAGCGGGCCTGCCCCTTGAACAGCCTGTATTGGCATTTTCATGCCCGCCACGCTGATCGTCTGAGCCGCAATCCCCGTCTGGCCATGCCCTATGCCGTGTGGCGCAAGCTGCCAGAAACGGAACAGCAAGCCACCTTGAAGCAAGCCGAGTTCTACCTGAGCCGGATCGAGACGCTCTGAGGCGCGGCGGCGGGCAACCCTCACGGTAACCCGTCGCCTCCTCATCGTTGCTGGCTGGGTGACTTACAGGACTTTCTTGATGTCCTGATAATGACCGCGGGTCTCCAGCGTCACCGTGACCGGTGCCGAACCCCGGTTGCGCCAGAACCAGCCATGGTGCCCATCGAACGCGGCCTCCAGCATGCCAGCCTCGCCCGCTGATCCTTTGCCCTTGCCGTAGCCGTGGTACTTGATCGTCTGGCCTTGGTCGCCATGGGTGTCGTAGTTCACCACGCCACCCTGCACCTGCCAGCGGAAGTCGATGCGATCGCCCTTGTTCATGGCCAGCTTGATCTCGGTGGCCTCATTGGGCTTCAGCGTCACCGTCATTTGATCCTGGCGCGTGCCTGCGTCCGGTGTGGCGACCTCTGCTGTGACTGGGCCGGCCGGTGCCGGCGCAGGCACGGCCGGCGCAACGGCCTCTGCCGTACTGGCACCCGTCGCTTCGGCTGCCAGCTGGGTCTTGATCTCGCCCATCCGGGTCAGTCCCAGGGACTGGCCGATGCCGGTGGGGTCGATGGCATATTCGGCGGGCAGGACTACGGTGATCAGCAGTACCGCAGCGATGACGATAGCAGCCAGGGTTGACTGGATCAGTTGCCGGCTGCTGGGTAGCTCGGCGCGGCTGGGCATATCCGTGTTGTACATGGTGTTTCCTCTGGGTTCAGGCGACGAAGTAGCCGGTGAGCTGCATCCCCACGAGGATGAAGCCGGCACACATCATGGCGATATTGGCGGTGTAGGCATGGCGCAGGAAACTGTCGGTCCGGCGCCAGTAGCTCATCAGGATGAGAATGGCTGACAGGGCAAGCAGCTGGCCGATCTCCACACCGACATTGAATGCCAGCAGGTTCGGCAACAGACCATCGCGCGCGATCTCGTACTCCTGAACCTTGGTGGCCAACCCCAGGCCATGAAACAGGCCGAAGATCAGCGTGGCGGTGGCGGTATCCGGCTGGTATCCGAACCAGCGCTGGAACGTGCCGACGTTATCCAGCGCTTTGTACACGACGGACAAACCGATGATCGCGTCGATCAGGTAGCCACTGATACCTATACCGAAGTACACCCCCAGCAACATGATGGTCGAGTGCCCGATGGCGAACAGGCTCACATACAGCCCGATATCGCGTAGCCGGTAGAGAAAGAAAATGACACCGAAGAGAAACAGCAGATGGTCATAACCGGTGACCATGTGCTTGGCACCCAGATAAGCAAAGGGCAACAGATGTACACCCGTGATTTCCTGGATATAGCCCTTGTCGCCGTCAGCCACGCCATGAGCCATGGCTGCCCCGCTGAGCCATAGCAGGCAGCAGAGCGCCCAGAGCACGCGGCCCGGGCTCAAGCCGGGCACGGCGCGCAAAGCCTCCGCGCCGGCAGCCGTGATCGTTCTATACATGATGGTTGATCCTGTTCTTGATTGAATGGAGGGCTGCGCATGTAGCCCGGCATCTCAAGCAAGTCAGGTTCTGGGTGGGCGCTCGAACGGGGCGGGTGGTGCGGCGATCAGGGAGAAGTGATACGGGAACTGCCGCAGCGTGGCGGCCTGGATACCCGGTATGACAAAGGTAGGCAGCATCTTGCCGGGATCGTGGGAGTGATCAGCGCCGTGTGTATGCGTGTAGCCCGAGTCGTCATGTGCAGGGTGGTGAGCATGATCGTGGAGGTGCACGTGCTCATGCACTGCAGCCGGATGCGCAGTATGCGCCACGCTGCCATGAGCAAGGCCAGCGATCAGTGGCACAAGCATCATGGCCCAGAGCAGCAGGGCGGGCAGCAATTGACGCGGGATGGATTTCATAAGGCAAACAGGACAAGTCGCACCAGTTTGCCGTGGATCATGAATGCCTGACAACTGCAGGTGCACCTGGCCGGCGGTAGGGCTGCGCCCGCTACTTTATCTGCACGGTCACCCCTTGCTTGAGGCAATGCACACTCGCCAGTTCGGTGGCGGATAGTGCCGCCAAGCGCGCGCGGTCATCGATCCGTACGCCCCACACGCGCTGGGTAGGCCCAGCGACGCGTCCCGAAAGCACGATGGCGGAGCGGGTGGATTCTCCCGGCAAGCTGCAGCGAGCCAAACGCGCATGGGCCGGCAGGGTGGGGAGGTCCTGGCTTTCTGTCAGGGCATAGCGTGCTGCCTTGCCGGGTAGCTGTGCAATCTGCCGGGCATACACGGCAACGTGTTGTGCCCCTTTAGCCAGAATCAGCATATCGCCAGCGCTGGGGGTGTGCGCAAGCTGATACACCAGACGCCAATGTTCTCCCAATTGCACAGGTGCGACGAAGGCGCGAACGTACTCCACGCCTTGCAGCTCTGCCCGCAGTGGCGGTGTCTCGGTTTCGGTCACCGGCGCTGTGCTGTCGATGGGTGTTGAGACCACTGGGGGCTCGCCTTGCAGCGCATGCACGGGCGCTGTCAGGATCGTGAGTACGGTCAGGCAGGCCAGCCATATGGACTGGCGGGCAATCGGCGCGGTCTGCCATGGCGTCGGGTCAGCGAGTGTGATCATGCTGTTACCCTCATGCCGCCGGTGCTTGCCTGAACCTGTGGGCCCAGCTCGCCCAGGTGCGTGAGGGGCAAGCCGGCCATGCGCACCAGTGGGGAACGGGGGCGGTAGGCGAACCCTTGGTGCACGCTGCGGATCAGGCAGATATCGTTGTCACCGTCACCGACCATCAGGGAGTGCCGGAACGGCATGCCGCTAAAGTCTTCAAGATGGACCAGCACATTCCGCTTGCAGATGGGGTGTGCCATGCAGCCTTGTTCGTGACGGAACAGGTCATTGATGCGAATCTCGCCCGTCGCCTCGCCGTTACTGAAACTCAGCACATGTGCTACCGCGAAATCAGCAAAAACCCGTTTGCGGACAATGTCTGCGGCGATGAAATAGCTGTCTGTCACCAATCCTACGCGGTAACCCTGCCGCCGTAGGGCCACCACGGCTTCCACGGCGCCGGCTTGCAGCGGGATCGATTTGGCGACCTTGACGAACAAGTCCTTGGGTACGCCTTGGAGTGCGCGAGCGATGCTGGCGGTGCGCGTGGCTGCATCCAGTTCGTGATGATCCAGTAGCTCGGCTAGCACCTTGTCCAACCCGGCTGCCGCGGCGAGATGCTCGATGAAACGACCTTCGAGCAAGGTGCCATCCATGTCGAATAGCGCCAGTTTTCCGCCGGGCTCAATGGCGTGGGCGATCACCTCGATCTCCGCACTGAGCTGCCGCTCATGTTCCATGATCTCGAGCAGCAGCTCGGGTTTGAGCCGGCCCACCATCTCAGCCCGACGCAGGATCGCCCGGCTGACCTCGATCGCCATCTTGCCGAGCTGATCCAGCGGCTTGCTGTCGTGCTCCACCAGGCCCACATCCACCTCCACCACAGCGGCACCCATGAAGTGGGCGTCGATCAGCAGCCCCACATCCACCCCGAAGTCATCTTCGAAGTGCAGCCGGGTGAGCAGTTCGGTGCGTGCCGCCATGATGCCGCCTAGAGGTTGACCATAAGCAGACAGCTCGGGGAACAGGGTCTTGAGCAGGGGGCGTGCAGTCAGCTCCGTCACTCGGCCCGAGGCACGGCTAAAGCGCGCCTTGACGAAATCCGCGCCTCCATGGAGTGGTGCCAGCATGCGGTCGATCAGTGCAGGGTCAAGGCGGCGCATATCGGCATCGAGATAGAGCACGAAATCCGTATGCACTTCGGTCAGGGCGTCCCGCATGGAGGGACCTTTGCCTAGCAGGGTGCTGGTGATCACATGCGCGCCTGCTGCGCGCGCGAGCATGACCGTATCGTCAATCGAGCCATCATCTACCACCACGACCTTGGTCACGGCTGGATGTGTGAGCGCAAACCGGATCACGGTCTGAATGTTTTCAGCCTCATTGAGGGCGGGGATGGCGACAGTCAGCATGATGGGTCTCCGATATGGGATAGATACCGCCGCGAGGGTGGTGCATTTGCACAAATGTAATGGTGCGTGCTACTTTGCCTTTTCGCGGTAACGCGACGCCTCTCGGGGCGAGGAGCATCCAGAGCATTGCGCAGCGCCTTCAGGCGCTGCATTTTTTTTGGCCCGTGTGCCTGCAGAGAGCATCACTTGGACGAAGGATTGATCCCAAAGATCCCGCCAGGCCAAGCGCTCCCTCGGTGCCGCGCCAAGCCTGCAGATTGGCAGCCGAGAGGAACAGGCAGGACGGCATTTCAATTTGTACAAATGTAATTATACATCGCACCGCTACGATCAGGCATTCCCATTAAACTAGTGGGTATCCTTCCCTCGCCTTACCTAACGCCATGCCTGCCTCTCACCGCGAATCCCATCGGGAAGCTGACGTTCTCAAGCAATTCCGGGTGATATTCCAGTCGGTCCGCAAGCATTTTCAATCGGTCGAAGCGCTGTGCGGGGTGTCCGGATCGCAGCTATGGGCCCTAGCCAAGGTCGTGGAGGCGCCTGGATTGCGAGTCACCGAACTGGCCAAAGCGATGACGATTCATCAGTCCACGGCCAGCAATCTGGTCGAGGGCTTGGTGCAGCTTGGTCTGATCCGGCGTCAGCGAGGCGAACTGGATCAGCGGGTAGTGTTGCTGTATCCCACCGAGGCGGGTGAGCAACTGTATCGCAAGGCGCCACAGCCGATACGCGGGGTCCTGCCCGATGCCCTGTCCCGGCTGGACCCGACCCGGTTAGCAGGTCTGGCACAGCACCTCAACGAGCTGATTGATCTGATGGGCGATCACATCGACCCACGTGGCGGCAATATTCCGCTGGCGGACATTGCGGCACAGCCCGCTGCAGAGACTGCCGCAAAGCCCCCGAAAGCGCCCCGCTCCAAGACGGCACATAGCGCGGGCGGCGATGATGCCGTTGCCTGAATCCGGCCTGTTTTCTTTTTCGGCGATACCATGACTTTTGCTGCCCTCGGCCTGATTGAACCTCTGCTGCGTGCCACCGACACGCTGGCGTACCGCACCCCCACCCCCGTGCAGGCCGCCGTGATACCCGCTGTACTTGCCGGCCGCGATGTGATGGCTGCCGCCCAGACCGGTACGGGCAAGACAGCCGGCTTTGCCCTGCCACTGCTGCAACGTTTGGTTGAGGATGGCCGGCCGGTCGGCAGCAACGCGGTGCGTGCACTGGTGCTGGTGCCGACCCGTGAACTGGCGGAACAGGTGTACGAGAGCTTCCGTGCTTATGGCCAGTTTTTGCCGTTGCGTTATCTGGTGGCCTATGGCGGGGTGAGCATCAACCCGCAAATGATGAAGCTGCGCCGGGGCGTGGATGTGCTGGTGGCCACGCCGGGGCGTCTTATGGACCTGTATGGTCAGAACGCGGTCAAGTTCAATCAGGTGCAGCTACTGGTGCTGGATGAGGCCGACCGGATGCTGGACTTGGGTTTCTCGCGCGAACTCAATGCCGTGCTCAATGCCGTCCCGCGGCGACGCCAGACCCTGCTGTTCTCGGCCACTTTTTCGGAGGCGATCCGGGCAATGGCGGATACGCTATTGCATGACCCATTGCGCGTGGATATCAGCCCGCGCAATACCACCACGCGCAGCGTGAGGCAGTCGGTCATCACCGTGGACAAGAAGCGCAAGGCCGAGCTGTTTTGTCACCTGCTGGCCGAGCGACGCTGGGGGCAGGTGCTGGTATTCGTGAAGACACGCAAGGGCGTGGATGAGCTGGTCGACGTACTGACCGAACGCGGCCTGCAAGTGGATGCGATCCACGGCGACAAGAACCAGCCAGCCCGTTTGCGGGCCTTGGCACGGTTCAAGGCTGGCGAGGTGCAGTTGCTGATCGCCACCGATGTGGCCGCGCGCGGCCTGGATATCGATGACTTGCCCCTGGTGGTGAACCTGGACTTGCCCATCGTGGCCGAAGACTATGTGCACCGCATAGGCCGCACTGGTCGAGCGGGCGCACAGGGCGAGGCGATCTCGCTGGTCTGTGCCGACGAGGTACAGCAGCTCGCTGCCATTGAAGTGCTGACCCAGCAAATGCTGCCCCGCCATGAGGAGCCGGGTTTCATCCCGGCGCATCGTGTGCCCATGACCGACGCTCGCGGGCAACTGGTCAAGAAGCCCAAGAAGCAGAAGAAGCCCAAGGTGCCGGGTATCGCTGCACCCGCTGCCCCCAAGCTCGCGCCCAAGTCCACGTCCAAACCCAAGTCGGGTAAGCCGGAGGCCAGCCTGGCCAAGCCCAAGCCCCCCAAATCACCTTGGTCCCGCTAGCTAGCGAGATGCCGATGGCGTGGTCTGATACCCCGGCGTGGATAGCAACAAAAAGCCCACCCTTTGCGGGTGGGCTTTTTGTTGGACGGCCGGGTTGGGCGTCGCTTACTTCAGATCGAACCGGTCGGCCTCCATGACCTTGGTCCAGGCGGCCACAAAGGTTTGCAGGAAGCGCTGTTCACCATCGCGGCTCGCGTATACCTCGGCGATGGCACGCAGCTGCGAGTTCGAGCCGAAGACCAAGTCCACCACCGTGCCGGTCCATTTGATTGCGCCGGTCTGGCGATCACGGCCTTCCAGTACCCCCGCCTCTGTGGCAGAGCGCTGCCAGCGGGTGTTCATGTCCAGCAGATTGATGAAAAAGTCGTTGCTGAGCACGCCGGGACGTTTGGTGAACACGCCATGCGGACGCCGGCCCGTGTTGGCATCCAGTGCGCGCAAACCACCGACCAGTGCAGTCATTTCGGGTGCACTCAGGTTCAGCAACTGGGCCTTGTCGATCATTAGCTCGGCAGCCATGTTTTCCAGCCCCTTGCGTGCATAGTTGCGGAAGCCGTCGGCCTTGGGTTCGAGTACCGCAAACGAGTCCACATCGGTCTGAGCCTGGGTGGCATCGGTGCGGCCCGGGTGGAAGGGCACACTGATCACGTGACCGGCCTGCTTGGCAGCGGCTTCGATCGCCGCACCACCCGCAAGCACGATCAGATCAGCCAGCGAGACCTGCTTGCCGCCGGCGTTGAACGCCTGCTGGATACTTTCCAGGCTGGCCAGCACCTTGGCCAATTCGGCAGGCTGGTTCACCTCCCAGTCCTTTTGCGGGGCCAGACGGATACGCGCGCCGTTGGCACCACCGCGCTTGTCGCTACCGCGGAAACTGGCGGCAGAGGCCCAGGCCGTGTTGACTAGTTGCGCCGTGCTCAGGCCCGATGCCAACACCTGCGCTTTGAGGGTATCGATATCCTTCGCGTCGAGCTGCGGGCCGCTGGCGGCTGGGATCGGGTCTTGCCAGATCAGTTCTTCCTTGGGCACGAGCTTGCCCAGATAACGCGCGCGCGGTCCCATATCGCGATGGGTCAGCTTGAACCAGGCACGCGCAAAGGCATCGGCAAACTCGGCGGGGTTCTGGTGGAAGCGGCGGGAAATCTTTTCGTAAGCCGGGTCGAAACGCAGCGACAAGTCGGCCGTCGTCATCATCGGCGGGTGCTTTTTGCTGGGGTCGTGTGCATCCGGAATCAGGTGCTCCGGCTTCACATTCTGGGCTACCCACTGGTGCGCACCTGCGGGGCTCTTTGTCAGCGCCCACTCGTAACCGAACAGCATGTCGAAGTAACCGTTGTCCCAGGTCGTGGGATTAGGCTTCCATGCGCCTTCGATGCCGCTGGTGGTGGTGTGAGCCCCCTTGCCGGTGCCGAAGGCATTGATCCAGCCCAGCCCTTGGTGTTCGATCCCGGCGCCTTCGGGTTCCGCGCCTACCAGCTTGGGATCACCCGCACCATGCGCTTTGCCGAAGGTGTGGCCACCGGCAACCAGTGCCACGGTTTCTTCGTCATTCATCGCCATGCGGGCAAAGGTTTCGCGCACATCTCGGCCGGATGCCACGGGGTCCGGGTTGCCATCCGGGCCTTCGGGATTCACGTAGATCAGGCCCATCTGTACTGCCGCCAGCGGGTTGGCGAGTTCACGATTGCCGGAATAGCGCCCGCCGGGCTTGTCGCTGGTGGCCAGCCATTCGGCTTCTGGCCCCCAGTTGATGTCCTGTTCGGGTTCCCAGATATCGGGGCGACCACCGGCAAAGCCGAAGGTCTTGAAGCCCATGGACTCCAGCGCGACATTGCCGGTCAGGATCATCAGGTCTGCCCAGGAAATCTTGTCCCCGTATTTTTGCTTGATTGGCCAGAGAAGCCGGCGCGCCTTATCGAGGTTGCCGTTATCGGGCCAGCTATTGAGCGGGGCAAAGCGCTGTGCACCGGTGCCCGCGCCGCCGCGACCATCCGCAATCCGGTAGGTCCCTGCTGCATGCCAGGCCATGCGGATGAACAGTGGGCCGTAATGGCCATAATCGGCGGGCCACCAGTCCTGCGAATCGGTCATCAACGCTTTCAGATCAGCCACCAGGGCATCAAGGTCCAGTGACTGGAATGCCTTGGCGTAGTCAAAATCCGCAGGCAAAGGGCTGACCTTGCTGGAATGCTGGTGCAGGACGTTCAGGTTGAGCTGGTTGGGCCACCAGTCGCGGTTGCCTTTGGCGCCGGCAACGGCGTTACCGGCGTGCTGCATGGCGCCTGAAAACGGGCACTTGGCTTCTGCTGTCATGGGAGGTCTCCTTGGTCTGCGAGTGTCGGGTAGGTCGATCACGTGATGCAGTTTGGTATCCGTACCCCATGAGAGCAAATTGCATTTACAAATCAGCGCAATAGCTTTAGTGCTATTGAATTGTTAAATCCAATAGCGTCAAATGCTCGCACGGCAGCAACATCCTCCCGGCTGATGAGAAGCCGATTTATATATCCGCGTTGTTCAGCCGGCGTAGCGACTCAGCCAGATTTTCCACGCGCTGGCGGGTCCGCGTGACCAGCCCGGCTATACGGTCTGCCGAGCTGGCGGATTGCTCGGCCAGTTTGCGTACCTCGTCAGCGACGACGGCAAAGCCACGACCCACTTCACCCGCGCGGGCGGCTTCGATGGCGGCATTGAGCGCCAGCAGATTGGTCTGAGAGGAAATGGCGTTGATGACGCCGATGATCTGGGTGATTTCTGAGGTGGAGGCAATCACTTCCTTCATCTCTTCGTCCGTGACACGCTGCGCCTGGATTTTGGCGCTGACATCCGTGCCATAGGCCACAATGTGGCGCAGATTGCCCTCCGAGTTCTGGATCGGACAGAGCGTGCCGGTGAACTGGTGCTCCTCACCGTGGATATCGAGCAGGATGAATTCCCCGACATGGTCTTCGCCACTCCGCAATCGCCGGAATACTTCCTCACCAGCGATTTCCCTGAGGTTGCGGGAACGCGGCAGCAATGCTTCCAGCGAGGGGTAACCAAGATGGTCAATGATGTATTGATTCGCGGTCAGCAGATTGCCATCTAGATCGTACTCACCTACGCCGTTATGCAGACCAATGGCCTCAAGGCGCTTGGTGTACTCCAGCGACTGTTCTTTGGTGTTGGTGATGTCGGTCTGGATCGAAATGAAGCGTTCAAGCTGACCTTGCTGATTGAACACCGGGTTGATGGCCAGTGAAACCCAGTGAGGCTTGCCGTTCCGGTCGTAATTGAGGATTTCTTCCACCAGGGGCTTGCGTGCCGCTAGATCCTTGCTGATCCGCGCCACCGTGGCTTTGTCAGTGCCCGGTCCTTGCAGGCATTCGCCGGGTTTTCGGCCCTTGACTTCGTCAGCGCTGAAGCCGGTCATGGCGGTGAACCCCGCATTCACAAAAATGATCCGCCCATTGGCATCGGTGATGATCACCGAGTTGTCCGATTCATGCGTGACAAGGGACAGCAGCTGGAACTCCTCGCGCCGACGAATATCCTCAGTGATATCCGTGGCGTACTTGACCACCTTGATGATGCGGCCATCCGGTGTCTTGATCGGATTGTAGGTAGCCTGTATCCAGACAGGCCGGCCGTCCTTGCCGAATCGCTTGTACTCGGCAGACTGGTACTCACCTTGCCTCAGCCGATGCCAGAAGTTGCTGTAGTCCTGGCTCGCCGCCTCGTCCGGAGCCACGAACATGCGGTGATGCTGGCCCTTGATCTCGTCGAGCCGGTAGCCGGTCAAGTGCAGGAAGTTCTCGTTGGCATTGAGGATGATGCCGTCGGTATCGAACTCGATAATCGCCTGTGACCGGCTTATGGCCGCAATCTGCGACGAGTAATCAGCGTTCTGCAGGACCTGCGCGGTCACTTCGGTCGCAAACTTGATGACGCTCGTGACCTGGTTGCCCCTGAGAATGGGCACGTAGGACGCTTGAATCCAGACTTCCTTGCCGCTTTTGGTAAAGCGTTTGAAGCAGGCCGTTTGTGCCTTGCCTTGCGCCAGCTTGGCCCAGAAGTCGCGATAGCCGGCAGACCCGGCCTCGGCTGGTTCTACAAAGATGCGATGATGCTTGCCGCGAATCTCATCTAGCGTGTAGCCCATCAAGCCGAGAAAAATCGGATTCGCGGTCTCTATCGTTCCGTCGGTCTTGAACTGTATGACGGCCTGGGCGCTATTCAGTGCGCGGACCGTGTCTGTGGCGTTGAACCAGTTGCGGAGCAGTGAAAGCATGTAGGACTCCCATGAGCGGGGTAATTGGTGTGCGGCACTGCGATCGCTATTCCGTCGCACAATCGCTGCACCCCACCTTGTTGATAATTAATATATTAGCAAACAATTATTTTGTTGGGTTGCGGGTTGGTGCCGTGGGGGAACCCGGCGCCGCTGGCGTGTTCAAACACCCTTTTGCCATGTCATGGATAGACGATGTCGAACCGGATTTCTCTCCGCCGTTTGGGTCTGGGCGGCTTGTTGCTGACCGCGGTTTCCTTTGCGCTCAGCGTAGCCTCGGTAATGGCGGCGAGCCCGGCTTCGGGTGAACGTAGCTGGCGGACGGCGCCGCGGCATTCGGCAGGGATCGCGCCTGACCCGGTACGCCATGCCGATGAGGCCATCGTGCAGGTGTATGCGGCGTCGACTTATGGTTGGCGCGGTGCTTTCGCGGTGCATCCCTGGATCATCTACAAGCGTGCCGGGGAGCAGGCGTACACGCGTTACGACGTGGTGGGGTGGCGGCGGCCCGAGGTGGTACAGCGGAATTACGCCGTTGCGGACGGTCTCTGGTATGGCGCCACGCCCCGCTTGCTGGTGGATCATCGCGGTGCCAGTGCCGCGGGCATGATTGGCGATATCGAAGCTGCAGTGGCGAGTTATCCCTACGCCAGTGAGTACCGTAGCTATCCCGGCCCCAACAGCAACACCTTTCTGGCGCATATCGGCCGTGAAGTGCCGGCCCTCAAGCTCGACCTGCCCGCCAACGCCATCGGCAAGGATTACCGGCCGCTGACGCAGCCGGTGGGCCTGTCGTCATCGGGTGCTGGAGTGCAGTTTTCTTTGTTGGGATTGCTGGGGATGAGTATCGGGGTACAGGAGGGCCTGGAGCTGAACCTGATCGGTCTCAACTTCGGGCTGGATCTGAATCGCCCGGCGCTGCGCCTGCCCTTTGTGGGGCGCCTGGGGTGGGACGACACCGTGGCGGAGCCCGTCGGCTCGGCGCCTGCGGCAGTCGAATCCGCTACACCCCCTCAGTCAGCCGGCGGTGCATAGCGGGCAAGCAACTCGGGCACAGCCTCGGCGCGGATGGGACGGGACTCCAGGAAACCCTGGATTTCGTCACATTGATGCTCATGCAGCCAGGTCCGCTGGGCCGCTGTTTCCACCCCTTCTGCCACCGTGCGCAGGCCCAGGCTCTGCGCCAGTGCAATGATGGTCTGCGCTACTGCTTGACCTGCCGGGTCGTCGAGCCGGCTGACAAAGGCAATGTCGATCTTGAGCACGGCCAAAGGCAGACTCTGCAGATAGGCGAGTGAGGAGTAGCCGGTACCGAAGTCGTCCAGGGCAATCTGGAAGCCCAGCTGGCGCAGAGTGGCCATGCGCGGGATGGCCCAGTCCAGGTTCTCCATGGCGGCGGTTTCGGTGATTTCCAGCTCCAGCTTGCTGGCATCCAGCCCCTGCGCCGCTAGGCGCTCAGCCAGAAAAGCGGCAAGGGAGTTGTCGGCCATCTGCTGGGTGGACAGATTGATGGCCACGCAACCGACATCCAGTCCCTGTGCCTGCCACTGCGCCAGCTGGTCGAACGCGGTGTTGAATATCCAGCGTCCCAGATCGGGCATTTGCCCCGATTCCTCGGCAATGGGAATGAACTCTGCCGGGCTGATGGCGGCGCCGCCGCTGTCCCAGCGCACCAATACCTCGAACCCTGCCACGGTGTTGGTCGCCAGTGCGATGCGTGGCTGATAGACCAGATGCAACTCATGGTTGGCAATGGCGCCCTGCAGGCGACCCGCCAGATCCAGCCAGCGGCGACTGCGATCGGGCTGCGCGGCCTCGAATCCCACCAGCCCCCGTTTCTGGCTGCGCTTGGCGGAGGCGAGCGCCAGTTCCGCGTGCTGAAGGAACTGCTCGGCGCTATCGCCGTCCTCGGGCAGATAGCACAGCCCGCCCGATACACGCACCTGCAGCGTGACCTCATCCGACAGCACAAACGGCGCATCCAGGCTGGCCAGAAGCGCCTGCGCACGGGTATCGCTGTCGTCATTGCGGGGTAGCAGCAGCAGGAAGTTATCGCCTTCCAGTCGTGCCAGCATCTCACCAGGGCGCAAGGCAGCGCGAAGCCGGTCGGCGGCCGCCTGCAAAAGCCTGTCGCCGGTTTCATGGCCGAACACCTGGTTGATGTTCTTCAGGGCATCCAGACTCACCACCACCACGATCTTGCGGTCGCGGGCGGCAAACATGGCGGAGATCATCATGTTGGCGGCAGTGCGGTTGGGCAGCGCGGTCAGCGGATCGTGTTCCGACAGCCATTCCAGGTGGCGCATCTGCTCGACCTGCTGGCTGACATCGCTGACAAACGCCGCTGTCATGCTCTGCCCTTCCCATTCAATGGGCGACAGCGCCACCTGTACATTGAGCATCTCGCCATCCAGCCGCTGGCCGGCCAGAATGGGCCGGTTACTCATACTGCGGGTGTCGGCATGGCTCAGGTACTCGGCCCGCTTCTGTGCGTGGGCGTGACGGTGCCCGAATGGCAGCAGCTGATCCACGCTGTAGCCCTTGAGGCCGGCCGTGGCGCTGAAGATGGTATCTGCACGGGCATTGCTGTGGACGATGTTGCCATCGTTGTCGACCAGCAGTACCCCGACGGGGGCACCCTTGAACAAGGCATTGAGGCGGGATTCGCTCTCGCGCAGACGCCGTTGCGAGAATTCCAGCTCGCGATAGGGCGTGATCACCCGGGACTGCAGCAGGCTGATCAGGAAAAAGCCTTGACCCAGCAGCTTGAACAGATGCCCCATGCCGTTGGCCACGCTGTCGGCCTGCCTGTAGACACTGAACAGCAGCTCGCCACAGCCCAGTACCAGCAGCCCTGCGGCCAGCCAGTCGTTCGGGTTATTGCGTGGCAACATCAAGCGTATGCCCCATGCCAGCGCCAGATAGATAAGGCACACCGACCATTCGAGTACCTGCTTGAGCAGGGTCAGGCCGCTGCCCGGTACATACAGCGCAGGCAGGGTATCGGGCAGCGCGACGCCCCAGATCGCGATTACGATGCCGCCAATGCCAAACGGGAACACCAGCCTTTGCTGCCAGCGGGTAGGCAGCAGCAGCTGGGCAAAGGTCAGCGCCAGCACAAACCGCGCGGCCAGCCACGGCACGATGGCTTTCTGGGTGGTGGCGGGAGAGAAAAAGTCCGGCTGGCCTGCATAGGACACCAGATGCAGACCATCGAGCAGGGCAACCAGCAGGAAGCCAACCGCAAACAAGGGGTAGCGCGGCGCTCCGCGGGTATACAGGCCCGCCATCATGGCAACCGCAAAGCTGATGCTGATGGACAGCGCCTCCAGCAGGCTGTGCCAGCCACCGTAGTCGGGAATCCGCAGGTGCTCGGCGACCGTCAGTTCAAGGATCAGGCCCAGCAGAATGAGCGCGCAGCTGGCGGCGGCAATGCGGTAGGGGTGACCCGAGAGAATGCGCAGCAAGGCGGAAGGGTTGAGCATGGGCACAGTATAGATGCCCGTTCCGGTGCGACCATCAGGAAAGACCACGATAGCCACGTGGCCATGGGTGTACTCAGGCGGGTACGGCCAGGATGACGCTGGCCGCCTTGAACAATGCCACGGCAGGCTGGCCTTCCGCGAGACCCAGTGCGTCGCAGCTTTCCCGCGTAATGATGGCGGCAATGCTGCTGCCCCCCGGCAGGCTGAGGGTGACTTCATGGTTGATGCTGCCGGGCACGATACGGCTGACCGTGCCGGCCAGCTGGTTGCGTGCCGAGTAACGCACGTCGCTCTCGCCGCAGGCCAGCATCACCGACGAGGATTTCACCAGGGCATAGGCATCGCTGCCTTCGTGCAGGCCCAGGCTGGCGGTGCTCTCGCGGGTAATCACGGCCACCAGCGTATGGCCCCCCGTGATGATGAGTTCGACCTCGTCGTTCACGGCACCCTGACGGATGCGCGAGACCTTGCCAAGGTACTGGTTGCGGGCGCTGGTACGCATGCTCATCCTCCGGATCAGGGCGTAATCGTCAGCCAGATGACCGGCTTGCTGGCTCAGTTGCTGCAGGAAGGCACGGTGGGCGCTATCGATGGCCCGGAAGTTGCCGACAAGCTGGGTGCCCCGCGCGGTGAGCCGGGTGCTGCCACCGCCCTTGCCGCCGGTCATGCGCTCCACTAGCGGCTCGCCCGCCAGATTGTTCATGCTGTCGATCGCATCCCAGGCCGCTTTGTAGCTGAGTTTCACCGCCTTGGCCGCATGGGTGATGGAGCCACAATCCGCAATCGCGGCGAGCAGATCGATCCGGGCGCTGCTGCCGAATTTCTCGCCGTCGACGGTCAACCAGACCGCCCCTTGGAGTTCAATCTGCGCGGACATCAGCGCGCTCCGGCACGGCAAGCTGGCCGTTGTGCAGGTACAGGGTATCGCCCCCGAGTGCGGTGGCATCTTCGGGATCGTGCGTGATCAGGATCATCGGGATGGCCAGTTGGCGTTGCAAGGCATCGAGCTCCTGGCGCATCTGTGCGCGCAGTGCGGTATCGAGCGCGGCAAAGGGCTCATCCAGCAGCAGGGCTTTTGGTTGGGTGAGCAGGGCGCGGGCCAGTGCCACACGCTGCCGCTGCCCCCCTGACAGCTCGACGGGGAACTGGTGGGCGAGCTCCTGCAGCTGCATGGTGCTCAGCCAGTGCTCCACGTCCGGATCCCGCAGCGTGCGGGGAGGGTTGCGCCAGCCACGATACAGGCCAAATGCGACGTTCTGGCGCACGTCCAGATGCGGGAATAGCGCGTAGTCCTGATACACATAAGCGAGCTGGCGATGCCGCGCCGGCACCGACACGCGACGCTGTGTATCGACCAGCAAACGACCGCCCAGGCGGATCTGGCCGGCATCCGGTGCATGCAGCCCGGCGATGGTTTTGAGCAGCAGGCTCTTGCCCGCACCGGAATTGCCCAGCACGACGATGCGCTGGCTTTGCGATTGCCATTGCACCGCCAGCTCGAAACGCCGCGATCCCGCGCGCAGGGTGGTACGGATATCGAGCTCCAGACTCATGCCGCCCCCATGCGCCGCGCGCTGTGGCCGGGAGATAGCCAGGTGGCGGTGAGCAGGATGGCAATGCAGCAAACCGAAATGATGGCCACCAGCGTATTGGCCAGTGCATCTTGTCCGGCCTGCACGGCCTCATAGACTGCAATCGACAGCGTTTGTGTCTTGCCGGGAATGCTGCCAGCCACCATCAGGGTGGCGCCGAACTCTCCCAGCGCACGGGCAAAGGCCAGCAGCACGCCGGCCATGATGCCGCGCCATGCCAAGGGGAGGGTCACCCGGCAGAACACGCCGATGGCGCTTACGCCCAGCACCGTGGCTGCGCCTTCGAGCTGGGTATCCACCATCTCGAAGGCCGCGCGGGCCGGTTTGAAAACCAGCGGAAAGGCCACCACGGCCGCAGCGAGTACGGCTCCTTGCCAGCTGAAGATCAGGTTGATGCCCCATTGCGATTGCAACCAGCCCCCCAGCCAGCCGTTTCGCCCCACGAGCACCAGCAGGTAATAGCCGAGGACGGTGGGTGGCAACACCATGGGGAGTGTTAACAAGGTATCGAGCAACTCACGCCCGATGAAGCGCTTGCGTGCCAGGAGCCAGGCAACGGCAACACCTAGCACCAGATCGATGGCCGTGGCCCAGAAGGCGACCTTGAGCGAGATGAGCAGTGCCGAGGGGATGGCGTCCATGGGCGGTCGACCTGATCAGGGCTTCATGAAGCCATGTTGTGCCAGCACGGCCTGCCCGGCAGGGGAACGTACATAGGCCACAAAGCGCCGGGCTTCGGCGGCATGGGCGCTGGTATTCAGCGGTGCAATCGGATAACGGATCGCCTGATCCAGCCGCACGGTGAAGGCGACCCGGACTTTGTCCTTGAGGAGCAGGGCATCGGTGGCATAGACAAAGCCGGCATCCACTTCACCCCGCGCCACGTAGTCGAGTGCCTGGCGGACATTCTGGGCAGGAATCACGCGTGCCGCGATGGCCGGCCAGAGCTGCGCCACATCGAGCGCCCGGCGGGCATAGCGGCCGGCGGGCACGGTGGTCGGGAGGCCGATGGCGATGCGCTGCACGGCGGGTTTGGCCAGATCGGTCAGCTGCTGCAGGGGAAGCTTGCTGTCTGCTGGCGTCACCACGACCAGCTGATTGGTGCAGAAGTCATGTCGGGCCTTGGCTGTGACTAGTTGCAGCTGTTGTGCCTGATCCATCGTTTCCTGATCGGCCGAGGCAAACACATCGACCGGTGCGCCCTTGGCGATCTGCTGCAAAAGCGCGCCCGATGCGCCGAGGTTCAAGGCCACTTTGGCGTCGGGGTATTGGGCCTCGTAGAGACGGGCGATTTGCTGGAAGGCATTACCCAGGCTGGCGGCGGCAGAGACGGTAATGTCGGCAGCCTGCGCGGGTAGCAAGGCGAGGCAGATCAGGGCAGGCAGCAGGGCGCGCAGGAGCATGACCAGACCATTCGTTCAAGTTGATGCCCGAAATATAGCTGGGTATATGCCGGTGGAAAATAGTCCGTTCGGCGTATGCACGGGGTGGCGACGCGTGCTCTGCCGCCGACCCTTCGGTACCATGGCGACTGTTGCGGTGGTCCAGGCTGCAAGCCCTTACCACCAGCCCCTCATGTTTGCCCCAAGGGAAGTTCGATGTCAGATCAGGAATCCAGCCTGCCCAGCCAGGATGCACAGCAACGATTGATGCGCCGCCGCAACCTGCGCACCGCCATCGTGCTGTTCGTGGTGGTGGCCGGTTTCATCGTCAGCGTGTTCTTCAAATACGGGGCCTTCAATTAGGTTGCATGGCGATCTGACCAAGCCGCCATGTCAGTGAACCCTGCCGCCGCACCGTGGTCTCAACTTGCCTGTTGCCACTGATCCGAACGACTCCTCATGCCGATGTTTTCTTTGCCCGCCGCCAGTGCGCATCCCAAGTGGCATCTGACCGCGCTGCTTTACGTGCTGGTGGTGACGGCCTTGTTGCTGGTCCACAGCCCGGTACGGGCCGATTGGCTGGGTAATCTGGTCAAACCCAGAGCCGCCTCCACCGAGCCTTTGCCGCCGGAACAGGCCTTTCCGGTCAAGGCCAAGCGACTGGACCGGCAGACGGTTCGCGTCGAGATCGGTGTCGCGCCGGCGTATTACGTCTATAAGGACCGATTGCAGCTGGCGCTTAAAGACACGCCGGGTGTGCGCATCAGCCGGGTGGATTACCCCCAGCCCGAGATCAAGCAGGATCCTGAATTCGGCAGCGTGCCCGTCTATACCCAGCCGTTCAGCGTGCTGCTGACACTGGAGGGCAAGCCTGCCGGCCCGATCAAATTGCTGGCCCGCAGCCAGGGCTGTTTCGAGACACGCGGCCTGTGCTATCCGCCGCAAACCCAGGTGCTGACCCTGCCCTGACCGATCTGCCTCATTCCCTGACGAACCTTTTCCAAACAGGAATCCCGATTCATGAACAGCAAACGCC
Organism: Chitinimonas sp. BJYL2; assembly: GCF_027257935.1. NCBI lineage: Bacteria > Pseudomonadati > Pseudomonadota > Betaproteobacteria > Neisseriales > Chitinibacteraceae > Chitinimonas > Chitinimonas sp. BJYL2. The sequence goes on from NZ_JANZKW010000003.1 coordinate 215,575, forward strand.
ATTTTGTCCGTACCGCCCTGGCACTGGGCCTTACCCTGACCGGCCTCAATCTCATGGCGGCAGGTAACCACGGCGAGCCTTACTCGCGTCTCGCCAGCCCCCAAGCCACGGCCACGCCAGGCAAGATCGAGGTGATCGAGTTCTTCTGGTATGGCTGCGGTCACTGCAACCAGCTGGAGCCCTATGTGGAAGCCTGGGAGAAGACCCTGCCGGCCGATGTGGTGTTCCGCCGCGAGCATGCACTCTGGGATGGCCGCAGCGATATGGACGGCCACGCCAAGCTGTTTGCAACCTTGCGGACCATGGGTATCGTCGGGGCGCACCAGCGCGCGGCCTTTGATGCGATTCATGGCGGCCGCATGGAATTGCGCGACGAGAAGACGCTGATGACCTGGGTGAACGCACGCGGCATCAATCGTGCACAGTTCGAAACCAATTACCGCTCGTTCGGCATGGCCGCCCAGCTGGGTAAAGCCAAGCAGCTGACCAAGGCTTACCGGATCGACAGCGTGCCGACCTTTATCGTCAACGGCAAATACGTGACCTCGGCCCACCAGGCGGGCAACGAGCAAAAACTGTTCGCCACGATCAACCAGCTGATCGCGCAGGAACGCAAGACGCTCAAACGTTAAGGTCGATGTGGCTGATCTGATCCGGTTGGATCAGATCAGCACGCCTGGATTGAAGAGCCCATCTGGATCGAGCTGCTGCTTGAGTTCACGCATCAGCGCCCGCTCGACCGGATCGTGCAGCTGATCAGCCTGTTCGCGCCGGAAGCGACCTATACCGTGCTCGGCGCTGATCTCGCCACCATAAGCGCGCGCTAGCGGGAACAGCAGCGCATTGGCGCGCGCTTCGGTCGCGTAGAAGTCTGCTTCGGGTGACAGCCCCAGGTTGTAATGCAGATTGCCATCGCCCACATGGCCGAACACGATGGGGCGGGCAGCCGGAAAATCCTTCGCAATCGCCGCCGCGGCCTCGCGCATGAAGGCGGGAATCGCTGCAATCGGCAGGGCCAGATCATGCTTGATCGACGGGCCCTGTTTGCGTTGTGCGTCCGGTATCCATTCACGCAATGACCATAGTGCCGCACGCTGGGTGCTGTCCTGCGCGAGTACGGCGTCGCTGTAGTCGCCATCGGCCAGCAGCTCGGTGAGCCGTGTTTCGAGCTCGGCATCGGTTTCGCCGCCCGTCAGGGCAATCAACGCCGCATAGCGCGGCAGCGGGTCGAACGGTTGTGCGACTTGCGGGAAGTGTCGTGCCATCAGCGTGAACGACTCGTGATCGAGCATCTCGAAGGCCGTCAGCACCTCGCCCACGCGGGCCTTGGCCGCGGCAAACAGCGCCAGCACCGCATCGGCATCGGGCAGAGCGACCATCGCCACCGCCTCGCCTCGCTCAGCGGGGAACAGCCGTAGCGTGGCGGCCGTCACAAAACCTAGCGTGCCCTCGGCACCGATGAACCACTGCTTGAGGTCGTAACCGATATTGCGTTTACGCAGCGCGTGCAGGCCCTGGTAGACGCGCCCGTCGGGCAATACGGCTTCGATACCCAACACGAGCTCGCGCATGGTGCCGTAGCGAAGCACTTGCATGCCACCCGCGTTGGTGCCGATCAGGCCGCCGATGCGCGCGCTGCCTGATGAGCCCAGCCATAGTGGAAAGAGCCGATCTACCTTGGCAGCAGCACCGTGTACGTCGTCCAGTATGCAGCCGGCTTCCACGGTGATGCTGTACCCGACCGGATCCACCGCGCGGATGCGATTGAGCTTGTCGCTGCCCAGCAGCAGGGTGTTGGCATCAAGTGGCGTCGCACCGCCGACCAAGCCGGTATTGCCTCCCTGCGGCACGATGGATACGCCGTGCTGACGGCACAGGCGCACGATGGCGGCGACCTGTTCGGTGCTGTCCGGCAGGGCCAGCGCGAGCGCCTGACCTTGCAGCTTCTTGCGCATATCGCTGAGCCGCGGCGCCAGCGTGGCGGGATCGGTGATCAGGCTGCTGGCGGGGAGCAGATGGGCAAGGTCAGCTAGAAGGGGGTGCACGGTGGGGCTCATGGGGCAGACTGGCCTTTAGTGTAGCGCGCCGGCATCGTGTCGCTACCGGGCCGACGTGCTAGTCAAACGGGCCCAGCCCCAGAAAGCTGCCACCTTGCAGCCGTGCGCACGGGTCTTCGGGCGCCGGGCAGATTCCTTCGATCTCGCTTGCCCAAGGCTCGGCACTGTCTTGGGGCGCAAAGCCGAGCTTGGCCCACGCCGCATCGCACTCCCACCAGCGCTGTGGATTGGCCGATACGCCGTAGGCAATCAGGAAACCTACATCGGGCGCAGTGACGGCTGCGCAAACGAGGCGCACCAGATCACCGGGGCTGATCCAGGTGGCCAAGCTGCGGCGGTCGGGCGGCGTAAGCGTGCAGGTGCCCAGACGCAAACAGACCGATTCGATGCCATAGCGGTCGAAATACATGCGCGCCAAACCTTCACCGAACAGCTTGCTGACGCCGTAGTTGCTGTCGGGCCGCACCGGGTCATCGGGCGTGATGCGCTGGCCTTGCGGGTAGCAGCCGGTGATGTGGTTGGAGCTGGCAAACACGATGCGCCGCGTGCCCGCGCGCCGTGCGGCCTCGTACAGATTGAACATGCCGCGGATATTGGCCTGCAGGATGGGTTCGAACGGACCTTCCATCGCAATGCCGCCGAAGTGCACCACGGTATCGACGCCCTGAAGCAGCGTATCGGTAGCGGCGGCGTCGCTGAGGTCGCACGCCGCGGTGGACGGCAGGCCGGCGCTTTGCAGTGCGGCGGGCAGATCGCTGAGGATCAGCTGGGCGCACAATGGGCGCAAAGGATCATGCAGTGTGCGGCCGAGCAAGCCGGCGGCACCGGTCAGCAGCAGGGTGGGGGTGGCGTTCATGGCAGCGTTCCATGGTCGGATTGACGACGATGCTATCAATAATCGGCCCATCTATTCTAAAATATCGAAATGATGTTTCATTTTATTGAAAGTGCTGCGCAATGACGTCCTCGTTACGGGTGGTGTGTTTCGGTGAATGCATGATCGAGTTGCAGGGTGAGGCGTTTGGCACTCTGCGCCAGGGCTTTGGCGGCGACACGCTCAATACGGCGGTGTATCTGGTGCGCATGGCGGCAAACCGTGGCTGGACCATCGATTACGCAACCGCGCTGGGTGACGACAAACTCAGCACCGGCATGCTGTCGCGCTGGCAGGACGAAGGCTTGAGCACCAGCCTGGTCAGGCGTCTTGCGGGACGCATGCCTGGGCTGTACCAGATCGAGGTTGATGCCAGCGGTGAACGCCACTTCAGCTACTGGCGCTCGCACGCCGCCGCGCGCGACTACTTTGATGTGCCCGAGGGCGAAACGCCGCTGGAGCTGCAGGCGGCGCAGATTGATGTGCTGTATGTCAGCGGTATCAGCCTCGCCATCCTGCCGCCCGCGGGCCGTGAGCGCCTGTTTGCACTGGCCGCCAGCTTGCGCGCGCGGGGTGCGCAAGTCGTGTTCGACAACAACTACCGCCCGCGTTTGTGGGCATCAAACGTCGATGCGCAAGCAGCGTTTACGCGTATGTATGCGCTGGCGAGCACGGCACTGGTCACGCTCGATGATGAGTGCCTGCTATGGGGCGTGGATGCCGATACGGCCTTGTCGCGCACCCTGGCGCAGACCTGCCCCGAAGTCGTCATCAAGCGCGGCGCTTTGCCGACCTTGATCCGCATTGCCGGCGAGCCGGTACAAGAGGCCGCGACGCTGCGCGTGGCCCAAGTCATCGATACCACGGCCGCCGGCGATTCGTTTGCCGGCGGCTATCTGGCCGCACGCTTGGGTGGTGCCACGGCAGTGGCTGCTGCCAGTGTCGGCAACCGCTTGGCTGGCACCGTGGTGCAGCACCGCGGCGCCTTGATTCCGCTTGAGGCGATGGCCGAGCTGGTGCTGCCGGCCTGATCTCGCTAGGGCATCACCATGCCCTGTGGCTTCTGGGCCAGCCGTGGGCGGGTGGGCACGGCGTCGCGCAGCCAAGCGGCAGCCGGCCACTGCAAACGGCGCATCTCGTCGGCTGCAATCGCTGCCAGCTCGCTTGCACCCAGCTCGTTGAAATGCGTGTTGTCGCGTCGGCCTTCGGGATACAGCGTATTGGTGCCGGGGCTGATCCAGACAAAACGCTGGATCGATTCTTCGGCACCCAGCGACACCAGCCACAGATAACTCAAACGATGCAGATCGAGCAGCGGCACATCGAGCGCGCGCGCGACTTCACGCACCACGGCCGGGTAAGCGCCATGACCATCGTGCAGCTGGCCGTCGTCGTCGAACTGGCGGCGCATGATCGGCGTGGCCAGCAACGGCGTGGCACCGCGCTCGCGCACATCAAAGACGAAGCGGCGCAGATTGTCGCGGTAGCTGGTGCGCGCGTCGGCATAGCGTGTCGGGTCGTCGATCTTGGCGTCGTTATGGCCGAACTGGATCAGCACGTAATCGCCCGATGCCAGCTGTGTGAGCACATGCTGCCAGCGGCCCTGATCGCGGAAGCTCTTGGTGCTGCGGCCGTTGGCGGCATGGTTCAGTAGCTGGGCCGGATTGCGCATCAGCGGCCGGAATAGCTGGCCCCAGCCACGTTCAGGGTTATGGGGATTGGGGGCCTTGTCGGCCATGGTGGAGTCGCCCACCAGATGGAGTGTGGGGTGCATGGTCGCGAACTGTAGTGGGAACGGTGAGGGTATGACGGGTGGTGCCGGTGCGGGGTCGGCACTCGCCGCCATCAGCATGGGGCTGATGCAGGCGCTTAGCAGGGCTTGCAGGTGCAGGCGGCGGCGCGGGTCGTGTCGCATGGCTGGTTCAAGGGCCGGCATGAACTCGCTCCTGGTGGGGCGTTCCGGGATAAAAAAACCGGTGCGCGTGAACGCACCGGGTAAGGGTTCTACATCCGCAGCAGAACCTCAGGTTCAGAACTTGTAGCGCAGGCCAGCCAGGAACTCGCGACCGGTGACGTGGTAGACCACCACGCTGTCGCGGGCACGGCTGATGAACTGGTCGTTGGCCTCGTTGGTCAGGTTCACGCCTTCGAGGGTGACTTCGAGCTGGTCGTTGATCTTGTAGCTGACCGATGCATCCACGTTCACCGAGCTGTTCTTGCCTTCCACATCGTTGTTGTTCTGGCCCGGTACGCGGGTCAGGAAGCCCATGCGGTAAGCACCCGAAACCCGTGCGCTGAGCTTGCCGTCGTCGTAGTACAGCGTGGCGTTCCACGACTTGGGCGACAGGTTCAGCAAGTCGTCCGTGATCGTCGTCGTGCTGGTCGGCGTGATCTGGTAGGCGATCTTGGATTTCACCTGCGTGTAGTTCAGCAGGGTGCCCATGTTCTTGAGCTTGCCCGGCAGGAAGGTGAATGGTTGCTGGTAGTTGATTTCGAAGCCGTTGAGCTTGCCGCCCTCGGTGTTGATCGGTGCCTGCACCTGGAACTGTTCGTCACCCGTGAAGTTCGATGGCAGCAAGGACAGCGGCAGGCCGGTTTCCTTGAACGACATGGTGTTGCGCAGTGTCTGGATGTAGGTGTTGATGTTCTTGTGGAACAGACCCACGCCCAGGAAGGCATTGCGATCGAAATACCATTCGAGGCTGGTGTCCAGCGTCTTGGCGCGGAACGGCTTGAGCAGCGGGTTACCGGCGGTGACCGACAGCGTGCCCGTGGTGCTGATCGTGCCACCGGGGTTCAGGTTACCCAGCTGCGGGCGTGCCATCACCTTGGCGGCGGCCAAGCGCAGTACCAGCTTGTCGCTCAGGTCAGCCGACAGGTTGAACGAGGGCAGGGTGTCGGTGTACTCGTTTTCTACCGTCACGGCCGTGCCGCCGCCGGTGGCAAGATAACCCGTCGCCTTCTGCTCGGTCTTCACGTAACGCACACCGGCGTTGCCCTTGACCGGGTAGTTGCCTAGCATGGTCTCGAATTCACCCATGACGTAGGCGCTGCTGTCGGTTTCGGTCACGGCGCGGTTGTTGCCGCGGGCGTTGCCGTTGGTGGTGGACGAGAGGCTGAAATCGCCGGGGCCGCCGGCAGGCCCGCTCTTCACGCAGTTACAGTAGATATCGTAAGCCGCGGCAATCGCCTTCAGGTCGGGAATCACCCAGGCGGTGGGCGTGCCACCAGGCAGGTTCAGGCCCTTGCCAAAGCCGGTGATCATGGTCGTGAGGCCTGCCACCGTGGTGCCGGCAGGCGGGGCGAAGATCGTGTCGTTCTGGTTCACCCGGCGGAACTCGTAGGTGTCGAACTCGAACTTCTTGAAGTCCACGCCACCCTTGATGGCCAGCTCGCCGGGGCGCACATCCCAGTCCAGATCAGCATGGAACAAGCTGTTACGGTTATTCGCACCTTGAGGGCGGATGCGGATTTCGCTGGCAGTCGTGTTGGTGATCGTGGTCGGCTGGGTGCCCGTTGCGACCTGTGGAATCGTCACCAGGCCAAGGCTGCCACCGGCTTGCGTCACATCGAAGGGGTAGCTGATGGCTGGCAGGCGATCATCGCCACGGAAGTCGATGCTGTAGCCGTTGACGTTGAGCGCATCGAGCGTGGTCGTGGTCTGCACCGGGTTGCGGAACTTGGAATCGGCGCGGCCGATGCGGGCGTTCAGGCGCAGGTTGTCGGTGAGCTTCTGCTCCAGCGACAGCGTGGGCTGGGTGAAGGTGGTCGACAGCTCGTCGTAACGCGATTCGGAACGGATATCGACACCGTTGTACTTGCCGTACAGCAGGTTGCCATTGGGGCCGTATTCGGTGGCCACCACGCTGGTCTGCGGCTTGCCGCCCTGGGTGGCAGTGCGGCTGAACGAGATCGCTTGCAGGAAATCTTCCTGACGCGTGGCATCGAGCTTGGCGTACAGCACATCAAAGTTCAGCAAGGTGCCATCGCGCGGCTTGAACTGCATCGAGCCGGTCACGCCCAGGCGTTGCTGATCATGCGTGAGGCGGCCGTAGCGTGGCAGGCGCGGGTGGAAGTTATTGGCGCTGCTGGCCAGGTTGTAGGCATCGGTTGCGGCGCTGGAAGCGGGCAGACGTGCTACGCCTTGGGCAGCCGGGCCGCAGGTAGTAGCCGTGGAGTTGGTCGGGTTGGCTGGGGTCACACCCACCGGCGCACACCAGCCGCCGGAGCTGGCACCGTTGTCCCAGCGTACGGTGCTGAAACCCTCTTCATACAGATTGCGTTCCGAGTACGCGGCCGACAGCAGCACGCCGAAGGTGCGGTTCTCGTTGACGTTGGCAAACAGGAACGCTGCGCGCGGATCGGTCTTGCCGACCAGATCGTTGTAGCGTGCCTTGACCGACCCCGAAGCAGTGATGCCCTTCTTCAGATCGAACGGACGCATGGTCTGCAGATCGACGGTGGCACCGAGCGAGCCTTCTTCCACATCGGCGGAGGCGCTCTTGCGCACGGTGAGGCTGCTGAACAGTTCTGACGCGAACACGTTGAAATCAAAACCCCGCGAGCGGTTGGCACCGCCGGAGCTATCGGTGCCGCCAGTGGTGGCCAGGGCTTCGATACCGTTGATGCGTACACGCGCGAAGTCGGCACCCAGGCCGCGCACGGTGATGTTGCGGCCTTCACCAGCATCGCGGTCGATCACCACGCCGGGGACGCGTTGCAGTGATTCGGCCAGGTTGGTGTCAGGGAACTTGGCAATGTCTTCGGCCTTGACCACATCGACGATGCCTTTTTCATTGCGCTTGGCCTTGAGGGCGCTTTGCAGCGAGGCGCGCAGACCGGTGACGACGATGCCTTCTTCGGCGGGCTTGGCGGCATCAGCGGCATGGGCAGAGCCCAGCGACACGGCAGTCATCGATACCGCACCCATCAGGGCAAGAACCAACGGCTTGGCACGATGCGGGGGGTAAGGCTTGGTCATTGTGTTGTCTCCAGTTCTATTTATGAAACACCCACCGGGCTGCGTTTGCGGCCGCAGTGACCGGACGGGATGCCGGGGGGCGGGGGAAGCCCGAGCCGGCAGGCTGGGTGAACGCGCGGAGGGCGCCACAAGATCGCCGGGCGATGGCTGCAGTGCCAACCCCCGAGTTTGGATTCGTTTACAGATAGTCGTCGCGGCGCGGCGAGAACTGATCCAGCAGCATGCTGTTCGCTTCGAGTGCCACCACGCCATGCGTATGCAGGCGCGGTGCGACAAAGGCATCGCCCTGACGGCAGATGCGCTTGTGGCCATCGACTTCCACTTCGAACGAGCCGGCAATCACATAGGCAATCTGATCGTGCGCATCGTGCGCATGCGGGGTGCCGATGGCGCCGTGATCAAAGTGCACCAGCACCGACATCAGCTCGGGGGTGTGGCCGACGATCTTGCGGCGGATGCCGTCGCCCAGTTCAGTCCAGGGCGTATTGCTGTTCTCAAAGAAGAAGTTCATCGCGGTTCTCTTGTTCGGGGTGTCCGGCGCTTTGCTGGTGCGCTGGAGCTTTTACGTAATTTTTTCGAAGTATACTCAAGAAAATTTTGAAACGGTGGTTCACAATAAATTTTTTTGCTAGTATGGCAAAAATGTTGAAACGTTGGTTCAATGTTTGAAACGACGTGAGTCCCCCGAATACGATGTGCAGATTGCCGCGCCGTGCATCGCCGCGATGATCTGTACCCAAACCTGAATACCGGCCGTCCGGCCAAGGAGAACAAGATGGAAATCCGCCAACCCATCCATAGCCAACACGCCCGCACGCTGGATACCGAAGGCCTGCGCGAGCAGTTTCTGGTGGAAGGCCTGTTCAAGCCCGACGAAGCCACGCTGACCTACAGCCAGATCGACCGCATCATCGTTGGCGGCATCATGCCGGTGAGCAAGGCGGTGACTTTCTCGGCCGAGCTGGGCAAGCACACCGGCACCGATTTCTTCCTGCAACGCCGCGAACTGGGCCTGATCAATATCGGTGGTGCTGCACGCGTCACGGTGGATAGCAAGGTATTCGAGATCGGCGCGCGTGAGGCGCTGTATGTGGGCCAGGGTGCCAAGGAGCTGGCTTTCGAGTCGGTGGATGGTGCTACGCCCGCAAAGCTGTATTTCAACTGTGCGCCCGCGCATGTGGCGTATCCGCACCGCAAGGTCACGCTGGCCGAAGCCTCGCCCGAAACGCTGGGCGCGCCCGAGACCAGTAACCGCCGCACGATCTACAAGTTCCTCGTCCCCGATGTGCTGCAGACCTGCCAGTTGCTGATGGGGATGACGCAGCTGGAGCCGGGCAGCCTGTGGAACACCATGCCCTGCCACACGCACGATCGCCGCATGGAAGTGTATTTCTACTTCGACATGAACCCGGATGCCGTGGTCTTCCACATGCTCGGCGAACCCACGCAGACGCGTCACCTGGTCGTGCGCAATGAAGAGGCTGTGATCAGCCCGAGCTGGTCCATCCACTCCGGCGTCGGTACGCAGGCTTACACCTTCATCTGGGGCATGGTTGGCGAGAACCAGGTGTTCAAGGATATGGACCACGTGCCGATGCGCACGCTGCGCTGATCCGCAGGCACACCGTATTCATACCGTCAGCGGGGCCTCACGCCCCGCTGCGGTCACCGTACCAAAGCCCGACCCGCGCGCGCCCTGACGGCGCAGGGGGAAGGAAGCACATGCTGCTCAACCCAAGCGGAGCAATAACAAGATGATTCTCGATACCTTCCAACTGGATGGCCGCGTTGCCATCGTAACGGGCTGTGATACCGGCCTGGGTCAAGGCATGGCGCGCGCACTGGCGCAGGCGGGTGCCGATATCGTGGGTGTGAACGTCAGCGACCCCAAGGAAACGCGCGAACAGATCGAAGCGCTGGGCCGCAAGTTTCTGGATCTGCGCGCCAATCTGTCGGACATCAGCTGCATTGAAGGCTTGGTCAAAGAAGCGCTGGCCGTGTATGGCCGCGTCGATATCCTCGTCAACAACGCTGGCATCATCCGCCGCGAAGACGCGATCAAGTTCAGCGAAAAGGATTGGGACGATGTGATCGACCTGAACCTGAAGTCGACCTTCTTTTTCTCGCAAGCCGTGGCGCGCCAGTACATTGCGCAAGGCACGGGCGGCAAGATCATCAATATCGCCTCGATGCTGTCATACCAGGGCGGTGTACGTGTGCCTTCGTACACGGCATCGAAGAGCGGCGTGATGGGTATCACCCGCCTGATGGCCAACGAATGGGCCGCCCACGGCATCAATGTGAACGCCATCGCCCCCGGCTATATGGCCACCAACAACACCGCAGCATTGCGCGCCGATGAGCAGCGCAATGCCAGTATTCTGGAGCGCATCCCGGCCGGTCGCTGGGGTATCCCGGACGATCTGGCCGGCCCGGTGGTGTTCCTGGCTTCGCCGGCGTCGAGTTATATCAATGGCTATACGGTGGCGGTGGATGGTGGTTGGTTGGCGCGTTGATTGGTCAACGCGTAGCTGTTTAGCTTTGGAACCCTCTCCCTCTGGGATAAGCAGCGACTTGGCCATTGTTGTTTGATGGCCTAGCTCGATGCTTAGGAGATTCATCAGAGGGCAGGGTGAGGGAGCAACGGTTGATCAACCGTTGGCACCATGAACAAGCGCCGCTCCCTCACCCCAACCCCTCTCCCGCGAGGAGAGGGGCTAGAAGCCACCACGCTGCGCAGGGTGCAATAAGCGCAGCGCATTGCACCGCCCAAGCCTTGGTGCAATGCGGCCTCCGGCCTTATTGCACCCTACGCGGTAATCTTCCCGACCATGCCTGTAAAACCATAAAAAGCAGGGGACAGCATGTACGAAAACAAGCGACTGGGATTCCTGTTCGCGCTGCCGTTCATCCTTGGGGTGCTGCTGTTCAAGCTCTTCCCCTTCGTGATGAGCTTTGCGCTGAGCTTTACCCAGTATGACCTGATCGATCCACCCGTCTTCAACGGGCTGGACAACTATCGCGAGCTGGCGCTGCACGATCCGCTGTTCCGCCAATCGCTGGGCGTGACGCTGATGTTCGCGCTGATCGCCGTGCCCATGCGCGTGGGTTTTGCGCTGTTCATTGCGCATGTGCTCAATTACAAGCTGCGCGGCATCAATTTCTTCCGGGCGGCTTTCTATCTGCCGTCCATTCTGGGCGGCTCGATTGCGGTAGCCGTTTTGTGGCGCTTCATCTTCGCCAAGAACGGTCTGGTCAACCTGATCCTCGCGCAGTTCGGCATGGAGCCGATTCCCTGGCTGGCCGATGAGCATTACTCGATCTGGACCATCATCCTGCTGTTCACCTGGCAGTTCGGCTCGGCCATGGTGATCTTCCTCGCTGCCCTGCAGAACGTGCCGGTATCGCTGTACGAAGCGGCCGAGTGCGATGGGGCTTCCAAGACCCAGCAGTTCTTCCGCATCACGGTGCCGCTGATCACGCCGGTGATCTTCTTCAACGTAATCATGCAGTTGGTCCATGCGTTCCAGGAATTCAACGGCCCGTACATGATCACCGAAGGCGGCCCGCTGCATTCGACCTATGTGCTGGCGCTGTACATCTATGACCAGAGCTTCCGCTACTTCAACCTTGGCTACGGTGCCGCACTGTCTTGGGTGCTGTTTGCCCTGGTGGGCCTGCTGACGGCGATCTCGTTCTGGAGTTCGAAGTACTGGGTGTTCTACTCGGGCGAGAAGGAGACGCGCAAATGAGCGTCACCAAAGAACAACGTCAGCAATGGCTGCGCTATCTGGCGCTGGGCCTCGTCGCGCTGGTCATGCTCTACCCGCTGGTCTGGCTGGTGGGCGCCACCTTCAAGACCAATAGCGAGATCTATACCGAGCTGGGCTTCTGGCCATCGCGCTTTGATTTTGGCGCCTATGCCAAGGGTTGGAAGACGAGTACCGAGTACACGTTTGCGACGTACTTCCTCAATTCCTTCCTGATCACGTTGCCGCGCATGCTGGTCACGGTGGTGTCGTGCGTGATCGTGGCCTACGCGTTTGCGCGCTTCGAGTTCTGGGGCAAGAAGCTGCTGTTCAGCATCATGATCGGCACGATGATGCTGCCGCTGATCGTGCTGCGCCTGCCGCAGTACCTGATGTTCCGCGAGTTCGACATGCTCGACAGCTATCTGCCGCTGATCCTGCCGTCTGCGTTTGCCACCGATACTTTCTTCGTCTTCATGCTCGTGCAGTTCCTGCGTGGCATCCCGCGCGATATGGAGGAGGCGGCGCAGATTGATGGCTGCAACGCGCTGCAACTGCTGTGGCACATCATCGTCCCGCTGCTCAAGCCCGCGATCATCTCGGTGCTGGTGTTCCAGTTCATCTGGACCATGAACGACTTCATGGGCCCGCTGATCTACCTGGCCTCGGTCGAGAAATACCCGGTATCGCTGGCTTTGAAGATGAGCATCACCGCGACTGAACAGGTCGAGTGGGCCAATGTGATCGCGATCTCGGTGGTGGCGTTGATTCCTTCGGTGGCGGTGTTCTTTGCAGCGCAGCGCTACTTCATTGAGGGTGCGGCGGGCAGTGGCGTGAAGGGTTAGACGGTTTTGATTTGGAACCCTCCCCCGCTGGGGGAGGGCAGGGTGAGGGAGCGCCGGTGGAGCAACCCTTGGCGCTATGAATGAGCGCCGCTCCCTCACCCCAACCCCTCTCCCGGTGGGGGAGGGGCTAAGTACCCAAGCATCAAGCACAAGAATACGGAGACAGTCGTGGCGCAAGTCAGCCTCAAGCAAGTCGAGAAGGTTTACCCTAACGGGTTCAAGGCCGTGCATGGTGTCGATCTCGATATCCATGATGGCGAGTTCATGGTGTTCGTCGGCCCCTCGGGCTGCGCCAAATCCACGCTCCTGCGCATGGTGGCCGGTCTCGAATCGATCACTGGCGGCGAGCTGCGCATCGGTGATCGTGTGGTCAATGGCCTGCCGCCCAAGGATCGCGGTATTGCCATGGTGTTCCAGAACTATGCGCTGTATCCGCATATGAAGGTATTCGACAACCTCGCCTTCGGCCTCAAGCTGGCCGGCACGTCCAAGGACGAAGTCGCCCAGCGTGTGCAGGAAGCGGCGCGTCTGCTGGAGATGGAACACCTGCTCGATCGCTACCCCAAGCAGCTCTCGGGTGGCCAGGCGCAGCGGGTGGCGGTGGGCCGTGCCATCGTCAAGAAGCCCGAGGTCTTCCTGTTCGACGAGCCGCTATCCAATCTGGACGCCAAGCTGCGCGCCGCCATGCGCGTACGCCTGACCGAGCTGCACCGCACGCTGCGCGAATCGGGCCGCCCGGCCACGGTGATCTACGTGACCCACGATCAGGTCGAAGCCATGACCATGGGCCAGCGCATCTGCGTGCTCAAGGATGGCGTGATCCAGCAGGTCGATACCCCCACCGCGCTCTACGACCGCCCGGCCAATGCCTTTGTGGCCAGCTTTATCGGCTCGCCCGAAATGAACATCCACCCCGCCGTGCTCGACGGAGACAAGATCGTGATCGGCGGCGTGCAATTGCCGCTGCCGGCCGACAAGGCGGCCAAGCTCGGCGGCCGCCGTGGCCCGGTGCGCTTCGGCCTGCGCCCGGAACACATCTCGGCGCAGCCACGCCAGCAGGGCGATACCTTCGAGGTGCAGACCCAGTACCGCTTCATGGAGCATATGGGCAGCGAGGTGTTCGTTCACTTCGACCTCGGCGGCCTGCCGCTAAGCGCACGCGTCCCGGCCGATCAGCTCAACGGGCTGGCCAGTCTGGATCGCGGCGACGCGCATACCTTCCACTTGCAGCTGGCATGTTGCCATCTGTTCGATGCCGAAACCGGCGCCAACCTGCTGGTGTGAGATGAATATCGATTCCTGGTTCTCCCGCCTGCTGGGCTACCCGCGCCTGTTTCTGACGCTGGTCATGGCCGTGGTACTGACCGGCTCCGTGCTGACTTGGTCGCTGCCGCGCACGGGTGGCGACGACAACATCACCGTGCTGCGCTTTGCCTGGTGGGGCGGTGCAGCGCGCCATCAAGCCACGCTCAAGGCGATTGCCTTGTTTGAAGAGCGCAATCCCGGCGTCAAGGTCAAGGCCGAGTACATGGGCTTTACCGGTTATCTGGAGCGCACCACCACCCAGATCGCTGGCCGCGCCGAACCCGACCTCATGCAGATCAACTGGGCCTGGATGGCCATGTTCTCCAAGCGCGGCACCGGCTTTGCCAACCTGGACGACTACGCACACCTGATCAAGCTCAAGCAGTTCGACCCGGCCGATGTGGACATGGGCCGCGTCAACGGCAAGCTCAACGCGCTGACCGCCTCGTACACCGCGCGGGTGATGCTGTGGAACGAGTCGGCTTACAAGCGTCTTGGCCTGCCCTTGCCCAAGACCTGGGACGAGCTGTTCGCCACCGGCGAGGCCTTCCGCAAGCTCAAGGGTGAGAACGCCTATCCGCTTGATGGCGAGCTGTACGACATGATCCTGCTGTCGCAAGCCTATGTGCACCAGAAGTACGGCACGCCCTATATCGATCCAGCGCAGCCGCGCGTGGCGATGAGCGAGGCGGCTGCGCTGGAATGGGTGCGTACGTACAAGCGCCTGATTGGCGAACACGTGGCCACGCCCTTGCCCTTGCGTGCCAGCCTCGGCGGTGCCGAAAAGCCGACCGAGCAGCAGCCCGACTGGGTAGTGGGCAACTGGGCCGGCAACTACACCTGGGATTCGCTGATCGGCCTGCGCGAAAGCACGCTGGATAAAGACCAGAAGCTGGTGCTCGGTGATTTTCCGACCCTGCCCGGTGCTGTCACCAGCGGCATGTTCGGTCGGCCGACCATCATGTATGCCGTCAGCCGCCACAGCAAGCACCCCGAGATGGCCGTGCGCCTGATGGACTTCCTGCTCACCGACCCGGAAGCCGGCCGGATCATGGGCAAGACCCGCGGCATTCCCGCCGTTGCCAGCCAGCGTGCGGTGCTGGAGGCCGACAAGGTGCTGCCCGAGCTGGAGTTGCGTGCCAACGCGCAGATCCGCGCCCAACGCCAGGCCGGCCGAGTGCCCATGCCCTCGCCGCTATTCGAGCATGCGCGCATGCAGAAATTCATGCGCGAAGTGTTCGAGACCGTGGCCTATGGCAAAGCCAGCGACGAAGAAGCCGCCAAGCGGCTGGTCGATGACGGCAATGCGCTGCTGCACCGTATCAAGTAATCACCCGGAAACCATCATGAGCAAAGCCACCGTCCGCCAGTTCCAGTTCGCTGTCAGCCACGATCCTGACACCGGCGCCAAAGTCACCCGGCTGACGCCGCGCGATGTGACCTGCCATCGCACCTATTTCTATCAGAAGTGCTTCAGCAACGACGGCAGCAAGCTGCTGTTCGCCGGCGAGTTCGGCCCCGAAGCCAGCCCCAACTGGAACTACCACTGGCTCGATCTGGAAACCCAGACCGCTACCCAGCTGACCGATCAGGCGCGCGAGAACAGCTTTGGCGGTTTTCTGAGCCCCGACGATGCCTACCTGTACTTTGTGCGGGGTGATCGCCGGCTGATCCGCTTGGCGCTCGGCGATCTGAGCGAAGAGGTCGTCTACACCGTGCCCGACGAATGGGTCGGCTACGGCACCTGGGTGGCCAACAGCGCCTGCACCAAGATGGTCGGCATCGAAATCCACCGCGACGACTGGTTCCCGCTCAGCGACTGGCGCAAGTTCGCCGAGATGTATCACCGCAAGCCGCTGTGCCGCTTGATCCGAATCGATCTGCAAACCGGCGCACGCGATGTGATCCTGGAGCAGCGCGGCTGGCTGGGGCATCCACAGTACCGCCCGTTCGACGACAACACCGTCGCCTACTGCCTCGAAGGCCCGCACGATCTGGTCGATGCGCGCATGTGGTTCATCGACGAAGACGGCCGCAACCGCCGCTGCGGCAAGGAGCACGCGCAGGGCGAGAGCTGCACCCACGAGTTCTGGGTGCCCGATGGCTCGAAGATGATCTACGTGTCCTACCTGAAGGGCGAAACCGAGCGCTGGATACGCGCGCTCGACCCGGTCACCCTGCAAGACGCGCCACTGATGCAGATGCCGCCGTGCTCGCACCTGATGAGTAACCACGACGGCAGTCTGCTGATCGGCGACGGCTGCGGCTCGCCGGCCGATGTGGCCGATGCCTCGGGCCACGAGATCGAGACCGACCCTTACTTGTATGTGTTCGACGTGAAAGCCGGCACCGCCAGCAAGCTCGCGCGTCACGACAGCAGCTGGGGCGTGTACAAGGGTAGCCGCCAGGTCACTCACCCGCACCCTTCGTTCACCCCCGATGATCGCCAAGTGCTGTTCAGCGCCGATGGCGACGGCGAGCCGGGGCTGTATCTGGTGGATAGACCGGCATGAACAGCCTGCGCGCGATGAGCCTGGCCTTGCTGGCCACGCTGGTGACTGCCGCCGAGCCTGTGGTCTTGCCTCAGCTTGATGTAGCCAGTGCTGCCCGCCATCGCGTCGCCGACTATCTGGCCCAGGGCGGCCAGCCCTGGCAGCCCGAAGCGCTGGCCGATACTCGTGCGTGGCAAGCCGATTTCATCGTCGCCGCCGACGGTAGCGGTACGCACCGCACGCTGGCCGCCGCGATTGCCGCGCTGCCGGCCAAGGGCAGCACGACCAAGCGCAGCTATATCCAGCTCAAAGCGGGCAACTACCGCGAGCTGCTGTGCCTGAAAGACAAGGCACCGGTGACGTTATATGGCGATCCGGCGGATGCCGCTGCGGTGACCATCGTTGAAGGCCGCTACAACGCGCTGGCCAAGCAGACTGGAGAACCCGCCAACCCGTGCCTGCCCGATCTGCCGGCGACGATCTGGGGCACGGCTGGCAGCGCCAGCTTTGCGGTGTTTTCCGATGACGTGCAGCTCGCCCACCTGACGATTACCAACGATGCAATGGATGCCGTGCGCAACGGCGAAGGTTACCCCGCCGGCGTGGGCGAATCGGGCGGCGCGCAAGCCGTGGCGCTGATGACCGAAGGTGACCGCATCCAACTCGATAACGTACGTCTCTTGGGCCATCAGGACACCTTGTATGTGCGCCATCCCAAGAGTGCCCCGGCAGGCCGCGTGCATGTGCGCAACAGCCTGATCGCCGGCGATGTGGACTTCATCTTTGGTGACGCCACGCTGGTCATCGAACAATCGCAGATCGTCAGCCGCGGCGGCCGCCGCAAGCCCGGCCACGGGGGGCATGTTTTTGCACCGAGCACCGCACCTGATCGCTCACTGGGCATGCTGGTCAGCCAGACGCGATTCTTTGCCGAACCGGGCGTGACGGTGGGTAGCATTTCACTGGGCCGTGCCTGGGATCATGGTGTGGCCAAGGGCGCGTGGCAGGCGGGTGTGTCGCCCAATGGTCAGGTGCTGGTGCGCGATAGCGTGCTGGGCCCACACATCGGTGGTTGGGGTACGTCCACATCGCGCCGGCCGTTCAGCGCCGAGGGGCCGCAAGCCAACCGCTTTGCTGAATACGCCAATGTGCGCTTGCCTGCGCTGGTACCCGCCGGCCAGCGCGATCTCGCCCGCGAAGTACTGGGTCTGCGTGATGGTTGGGCTGCGGCCGATGGCGGCATGCGTGGCGGTGCCGATGCACTGCCCGCCGATGTGCACGATGTCCGCACGCGCACCGAGCTGCTGGCAGCGCTGGCGCCACATCCGCGCCCGCGCATCGTGCGCGTGCATGGTCTGATCAACCTGAGCGCGGACGACAGCGGCCGCGTGCTGAGCGCCGCCGATTTCCGTGACCCCGACTACGACGAAACCGCGTTCGACCGCGCCTACGCCCCCGGCGTGTGGGGCGTCAACAAACCCGCCGGTCCATTGGAAGAGGCACGCAAACGCTCGGCCAAGCGCCAGTCCGATTTCGTCACCGTGCGCATTCCCTCGAACACCACGCTGATCGGCGTGGGCAAGGATGCCGGCCTCACGCGCGGCATGGTGCTGGTGCAGAAGGTCGATAACGTCATCCTCCGCAATCTGGCCATCAGCGACGCGTTTGATCACTTTCCTGCCTGGGACCCGGCCGATGGCATCGGCGAATGGAATTCGGAATACGACAGCGTGTCGGTGCGCACCTCGCGCCATGTGTGGATCGACCACTGCACGCTATCGAGCGCGCCCGGCGATGCGCCGCTACGGCCACTGCGCCTGGGTCGGCCCATGCAGCATTACGACGGTCTGCTCGATGTGATCCAGCAATCGAATCATGTGACGATCTCGTGGAACCACTTCCGCAACCACGAGAAGACCTCGCTGGTGGGCAGCAGCGACAAGCAGGAACTCGATCGCGGGCTGCTCAAGGTCAGTTATCACCACAACCGCTGGGACAACGTGAAGGAACGTGCCCCACGCGTACGTTATGGCGCGGTGCACCTGTACAACAATCTTTACGAACCGCGTGATAACGGGCCCTATGCTTGGCACTACTCGATCGGTGTGGGCCGTGAGGCGCAGATCATCAGCGAGCGCAATATTTGGGAGACGCACGCTGGCGCCTCGGCGAGCCGTGTGTGGAAGCTGCTCGGAGATGGCGCACTGGGGGACAGGGAGTCGTTGTTCAACGGCAAGCCGCTGGCGCCGGGTCTGGTCGCTCGGCCATTGCACGCGGTGATGTCGGCGCCGCCTTGGGGGCAGGGGCTGGATGCCGCGCCGGATGTGGCCAAGTTGGTTCGCGCCGGCGCGGGAGCAGGACTGCTTGAGTGATCGGTCGCGCCGGCCGATAATAATTAATGAAACAGCAGACCAAAGAAAATAGAACACGCCATGCTTGATGATATCGACAGCAAACAACCCGAATCGGTCGCCGCCGTACTCAAAGTGTTTGCGATTCTGCAGGCCTTGTCCGAACGCAATGAATCGGGCCTGTCCGACCTCTCGGTGCGTCTGGCCATGCCCAAGGCCACGTTGTACCGGTTTTTGCAGACCATGAAGACGCTGGGTTATGTGCGCCAGGAGCCCGATACCGAACGCTATGGCCTGACCATGCGCATGTTCGAGCTGGGCGCCAAGGCGCTGCAATATCCCGATATCGTCGAAATTGCCAAACCACACATGCAGCGGCTGTCCGATGCCACCGGCGAGACGGTGCATCTGGGCATGCTGATCGATAGCGAGATCATCTACATCCACAAGGTGGATTCGCACCACACGCTGGGCATGTATTCACGCGTGGGTCGGCGCGCGCCGATCCATTGCACCGGCATCGGCAAGGTGCTGATGGCCTGGGAAAGCGCGGCCCATCGTGATCGAGTGCTGGCAGGCTGCGATTTCAAGCGCTTCCGAGACAAGACCATCACCACGCGTGCCGACTTTGATGCCGAACTTGAGCGCACCCTGGCCCAGGGTTTCGGTCAGGACAGGGAAGAGTTCGACGACCATATCCGCTGTGCAGCCATGCCAATTTTCGGCATGCAGAATCAAGTCGTGGCCGGCATGAGTGTGTCATTCCCGACCTTCCGCTACGACGAAGCACGTGAACCTGAACTGGTGGCCATGCTGCGCGACGCCAGCCGCGATATTTCTCGCCAGCTCGGCTGCACCGAATTTCCGCTCGATCCGCCGGAGGTCCGGCGCCGTTGAGAGCGGGTACGGCACGCTGAATCGCGATCGATGAGAATATATATAAAAGGGCTGCACATCAGTGCGGCCTTTTTTTTGTCCCGGCGCTGTCCGATAACTTAGATGAAACAAACACAAACACTGACCGGGCTCAGCCCGGCAAGGCTCCCTTGTGGGCCATCATGCAATTCAAAGGACTAGCGGATATGAATACCCTGTTTGCAAACTGGCAGCTCCGGACCAAGGTGCTGGTGGCCTCCGCCGTGGCGATTGCCATTGGCTTTGGCGTGATGATCTGGGTGATCGCGGCGGGCGTTTACAAAGACGCCGAAGCGGTTGGCCTGGCAAGGGCGGACGAGCAGGCTGACGCCTATGCGCGTCAGGTCAGCGATCAGTTCGCGGTGGGCTATGCTTTGCCACGCCATCTGGCCGAGGCGGTACAGGGTATGCAGGGGGCCGGGCAAGTGCCGGAGCGGCAAGTGCTCGACAAGATGATCGTCAAGCTACTCGGCGGTTTTCCCGACGCCTCGGGATTGTGGATGATATGGGAGCCCGATGCGCTGGATGGCAAGGATGCCGACTATGCCAGCCAGTTCCCTCAGTATGACCCGACCGGCCGTTACATGCCTTATGTCACCCAGTCCGAGGGCAAGATCGCCATCGACAAGATGCTGGATGATGCCAACCTGAAAAAGGCGATGGAGTTCAAGGACAACCCGGCGGGCTATAAGCCGCCTTACGAGGAACCGGGCTGGGGCGACTTCTACTACACCCCCAAGCAGCGCGGCCGCGATACCGTGACCGAGCCCTATCCCTACGAGGTACAGGGCAAGCCGGTGCTGATGTCCTCGCTGGCCGTGGCGATGAAGGATGCCAATGGCAAGTTTGCCGGGATATCCGCGGTGGATCTGCCCCTGGGAAACCTGCAAAGCACCTTCAGCAAGTACAAGCCTTTCGGTGTGGGCTACCTGACCTTGGTGTCCAACGGTGGTCTCTATGTCGTGAATCGGGATGACAAGTTGCTCGGCAAGCCTATCGAGAAGTCGGGCTACCCGGCCGATTTCATGCAGCAGATCCAGGCGGGCAAGGAAGTCCAGTTCGAGCGCAATGGCGAACTCCACGTCTGGCGCCCGATCGTGATGGGGAACAGTGGCCAGAACTGGGGTCTGGGTGTGTCCATTCCAAAGGCCACCATTGTGGCCGATGCCGTTTCCGCCCGTAATGAAGCCTTGTTTGTGGGCCTGATTGCGGCAGTGCTGATCGTGGTCATGATCGGTGTCCTGCTCACGGTGCTGACCCGCCCGCTGGAACGTTTGGCCAAGGCCATGGAAACACTGGCCACGGGCGAGGGCGATCTGACTCGCCGCCTTGATGTGGTGGCGCGCGACGAGATCGGTCGCACCTCCGAATCCTTCAATCACTTCATGGGCCGCTTGCGCGACATGTTCGTGCAGGTACGTGAACAGAGTCAGTCCGTGGGGCATGCCGCGGCGCGTCTGTCGGCCAGCGCCAATATCGTGGAGCGCTCGTCCAGCGAGCAGGCCGAGGCGGCCACGGCGACGGCGGCCAGCGTGGAGGAAGTCACCGTCAGCATCCAGCACATTGCCGAAACCGCGCGCGATTTTGAAGCCAGTGCCAAACAGACCGGCAAGGCAACGGCCGAGGGTGAGGCGCTGGTGGAAGAGGTGGCGGTAGAGATAGACAAGGTCAACCGCACGGTCGATGCCCTCGCCACCACCATGCAGAACCTCGGTCAGCAATCGACCAAGGTCGATACCATCGTCAATGTCATCAAGGACATTGCCGATCAGACCAACCTGCTTGCACTCAATGCGGCCATCGAGGCGGCGCGGGCAGGCGAGCAGGGCCGCGGCTTTGCTGTGGTGGCGGACGAGGTACGCAAACTGGCGGCACGCACGGCCGATGCCACGGTGGAGATCGGTCGCATCGTGGTCGAGATCCAGCGCGAAATCCACACGGCTGGCGGCAATATGAGTGCCACGCGTGAGCAGATTGCCAGCGGCGTGGAAATCTCCCACAAGGCCAGCAGCGCGATCGGCGCCGTACAGGGGGAAACTGCCCGGCTGGTGGGTGATGTGTCGGTGATCGCCGATTCCACTCGCGAACAGGCTGCTGCGAGTACCGACATTGCCCAGAACGTGGAGCGCATCAGTACGATGGCGCAGACCAACAGCCATGCCGTGGCTGATATGGCCCATTCGGTGGCCGAGCTGGAGGCCTTGTCACGCAGCCTGGGTGAGCTGGTCGGACGCTTCCGCACCTGAGTCAGGCGGGCAGCAAGACAGAATGGACGAAGGGCCGGCAAAACCGGCCCTTCGTTTCTTGCTCCCGCTATAGGCGGGTTGCGCCTGTCGCTGCTGCGGGGTGGCGGGCAATGACGCCGCCTGCCCTATCTATCGGCAAGTCAGCCGGTTTATGCAGTGCTGTGGCGAAAAATCTTTGCAACAATCGGCCCGTACCATCGCGCCACTTTCCTCTGGGCTGCAAAGCCGGGGTGTGGCTCTGGCCCGGTCGAGCCCAAAGTGCCGGGCACCAATCACACGTCGCTGTGGTGCCACAGCGATGCCTGAATCCGGGTGATGTTGTCCTGTGTACCGTGCCTACATGGCGCAAGCCGACTAGCATGAAAGTCGAGCGCAAAAAGGGCAGGGCATGACGGGCAGTCTGGATCACTGGGAAATCGAAGCCATCTGTCGCGGCGAACACGCCGATGCATTTGCCGTGCTGGGCCCGCATCGTGTCGGTGATCAGCTCAGGGTGCGTGCCTGGCTACCCGGCGCGGAATCGCTGGTCGTGTTGACTCGCCAGGGCCACGAACTGGCTACGGCGCAGTGTCTTGATGCCCGGGGCTTCTTTGAGGCCAGCCTGCCCGCTACGTCGCAGATGCCGGTGTATCAGTTGCAGGCGGTCTGGTCGGGCAAGGCATATCGATTGGATGATCCCTATTGCCATGCCCCCTTGCTTACGGATGAGGAGCGCTGGCTGCTCGGTGAAGGCAGTCATCGCCAGCTCTGGCGCACACTGGGTGCCCATTGTCTGACCATTGATGGTGTCGCTGGTGTGCGCTTTGCCGTGTGGGCACCCAATGCCAAGCGTGTGGCCGTGGTGGGCGACTTCAACCACTGGGATGGTCGTCGCCACACCATGCGCCTGCGGCGCGAGTGTGGTGTGTGGGAGCTGTTCCTGCCCGGCGTGGAAGCCGGCGCGCGCTACAAGTACGAGATGCTGGATTGGGACGGTCAGCGTCAGCACAAGGCCGACCCCGTTGCCTTTGCCGCCGAAATGCGACCGGCTACGGCTTCCATTGTCAGCCCGCTACCCTCCCCACCGGCGGGCCCACGTGCCAACAACCAGCGCGATGCGGCGATCAGCATCTACGAGGTCCATCCGGGTTCGTGGCGGCGTCATGCCGATGGGGGCTGGCTTACCTACCGCGAACTGGCAGACCAGCTGATTCCCTATGTGGCGGCGATGGGCTTTACCCATATCGAGCTGCTGCCGGTCACCGAACACCCGTTTGATGGCTCCTGGGGCTACCAGCCCACGGGCCTGTACGCTCCTACTTCAAGGTTTGGCACCCCGGCCGACTTTGCGGACTTTGTGACGGTGGCCCATGCGGCAGGTATCGGCGTGCTGCTCGACTGGGTGCCCGGCCATTTCCCTACCGATGCTCACGGTCTCGCCAGTTTCGATGGCACGCATCTGTACGAGCATGCCGACCCGCGTGAAGGCTTCCACCGCGATTGGCACA
Organism: Chitinimonas sp. BJYL2; assembly: GCF_027257935.1. Taxonomy (NCBI): domain Bacteria; kingdom Pseudomonadati; phylum Pseudomonadota; class Betaproteobacteria; order Neisseriales; family Chitinibacteraceae; genus Chitinimonas; species Chitinimonas sp. BJYL2. The sequence continues at coordinate 238,877 of NZ_JANZKW010000003.1, forward strand.
CGCTGATCTACAACTACGGCCGCCGTGAAGTGGCCAACTACCTGTCGGCCAATGCCTTGTTCTGGCTACAGCAGTATGGGGTGGACGGATTGCGCGTCGATGCCGTGGCCTCGATGCTGTACCGCGACTACAGCCGTCCCGAGGGTGAATGGGTGCCCAATGCCCATGGCGGGCGCGAGAATCTGGAGGCGATTGCTTTCCTGCGCCAGACCAACCACTGGGTCGGAGTGGAAGCGCCCGGCACCGCAACACTGGCGGAGGAATCCACCGCCTTCCCGCAGGTGAGCCGGCCCCCCGAGATGGGCGGCTTGGGTTTCCACTACAAGTGGAACATGGGCTGGATGCACGACACACTCGACTACATCCGCCGCGACCCCGTGCACCGCTGTCATCACCACCACCAGCTGCACTTCGGCCTTAGCTATGCGTTTGGCGAGAACTATGTGCTGCCGCTCTCGCACGATGAAGTCGTCCACGGCAAGGGATCACTGCTGAACAAGATGCCCGGCGACGACTGGCAGCGCTTTGCGAATCTGCGTGCCTACTACGGCTTCATGTGGGCGCATCCGGGCAAGAAGCTGCTGTTCATGGGTGGCGAGTTCGGCCAGTGTGCCGAGTGGAACCACGATGCGAGCCTTGATTGGCAACTGCTCGAACACGAGCGCCACGCCGGCCTGCAACGGCTGGTGGGCGATCTGAACGCGCTGTACCGCAACACGCCGGCCCTGCATCGGCTCGATTGCGAATCGGCCGGGTTTGATTGGGTATGCCACGACGATGCCGACAATTCGGTACTCAGCTTTTTGCGCTACGACGGCCAAGGCGGTTGCGTGCTCGTGGTGTGCAACTTCACCCCGCAGGTCCACAGCGCCTACCGCGTCGGCGTGCCGCTGGCCGGTCGCTGGCGCGAGGTGCTCAATACCGACTCAAGCCGCTATGGCGGCAGCAATGTGGGTCAAACCGAGGCGCAGACCAGCACGGCCGGCTGGCATGGCCGTGCCCAGTCGCTGAGCCTGACGCTTGGGCCGCTGGCAACGCAGTTCTTTGTGCATGAGGGTGGCTAAGCATGGCATTGGCACTGGGACTACGGCGGGGCGATCCATTCCGGCTGGGCAGCCACTGGGATGGTGGCGGCGTCAACTTTGCCGTCTATGCGCTCAATGCCGACAAAGTGGAGCTGTGCCTGTTCGATACCAGCGGCCATCGCGAACTGGCTCGCCTGGCGCTACCCGGCAACCATGCTGGCGTCTGGCATGGCTATCTGCCCGAGGCCGAGCCGGGCCTGATCTATGGCTACCGCGTCCACGGTCTGTGGGCGCCACAGCGCGGCCATCGCTACAACCCCGCCAAGCTCTTGCTCGACCCTTACGCCAAGCGCGTACATGGCCGCTACGACGGTAGCGAGCTGTATTGCGATCACCAGCCGGGCAACCCGGCTGGCCCCGATGCGCGCGACAATGCGGCCATCGCGATCAAATCGGTGGTCGATAGCCCCGTTTACGGCAGCTTTGCGTTTGACTGGCAGAACGACCATCGCCCGCTTGTGCCCTGGGAAAAGACGGTCATCTATGAGATGCACGTCAAGGGCTACAGCCAGTTGAACCCGGCGATACCGGAAAGCCTGCGTGGTACCTATGCCGGCCTCGCCCACCCAGCCAGCATTGCACACCTGCTAGCGCTGGGCGTGACCAGTGTCGAGTTGCTGCCCGTGGCTGCCTGTGCTGACGAAGGCCATTTGATCAGCCGGGGTCGCGTCAACTACTGGGGCTACAACCCGGTGGCGCTGATGGCGGTGGAGGAACGCTACGCCGCCAGCGACGATGCCCTGGGCGAATTCCGTACCATGGTGCGTGCACTGCATGCGGCGGGGATCGAGGTGCTGCTCGATGTGGTGTTCAACCATACGGCTGAAGGGGGCGTGGGTGGCCCGAGCTTCAATCTGCGCGGACTCGATAACCGCAGCTACTACCGGCTCGCGCCCGACGGGCATTGCGAGAACTGGACCGGCTGCGGCAATACGCTGAACCTCGGCGAGCCGCGTTGCCTGCAACTGGTGCTCGACAGCCTGCGTTTCTGGGCCGAGGAATGCCATGTCGATGGCTTCCGGTTTGACCTGGCCACCACGCTGGCCCGCAGCATGAACGGCGGTTTCGAACCCTGGTCCAGTTTTCTGGCTGCCGTGCAGGCCGACCCGGTACTGAACCGCCTCAAGCTGATCGCCGAACCCTGGGATATCGGCCCCGATGGCTACCGCGTGGGCGGCTTCCCGCCCGGCTGGGCTGAATGGAACGATCATTACCGCGATTGCATGCGCCGTTTCTGGTTGCATCACGCGGTGACACGCGGCGAATTTGCGCGCCGGCTCGCAGCCAGTTCCGACCTGTTCGAACGTCGTGGTCGCCAGCCTTGGGCCAGCATCAATTTCCTCACCGCGCACGACGGCTTCAATCTGCATGATCTGACTGCCTACAGCCACAAACACAACGAAGCCAACGGTGAAGACAACCGCGATGGCAACGACAATAACCACAGCTGGAATGGTGGCGCCGAAGGCCCCACGGACGATCCCGCCATCTTGCAGATACGCGGTCGTTTGCGTCGCGCCCTGCTGGCCACGCTGGTGTTCAGCCAGGGCACGCCCATGCTGTTGGCTGGCGATGAGATGAATCACACGCAGCAAGGCAACAACAATCCGTATTGCCAGGACGGTCCGATCACCTGGCTGGATTGGGCAGCGGCCGATGCCGAGCAGATCGCTTTTGTGAGCCAGTTGCTGCGCCTGCGCCGTGACCACCCCGCCTTGCGCTACGCACGCTGGTTCAGTGCCGAGGCCCACGGCGGCTACGAGCGGCCCGATGTGCTGTGGCGAAATGCCGAAGGCAAGCCGATGACGCCGGGCGAATGGGATGGCCGCGATCAGTTCAGCCTGCTGGTCGAGTTGGGCCCCGAGGGCGCATCCGAGCGTTGCGCACTGCTAATCAATGCCGAAGCCAGTACCACGCTGTTCACGCTGCGCCCGGGGCGCTGGTTGCGCCTTCTGGATACCGCTGACCCGACGGCGGGCGAGGCATTGTTCCAGCATCAGGTCCCGGTGGAGGCCAACTCGGTGTGGCTGCTGCGGCTGGATCAGGAAGCGCGGGTGACCTGGTGATTTCCTGTCGCAACTTGCTGCAAAGCAACAAGATCGCTACGCGCCTTGCCGGCAAGCGGCTAAGCTGCGGTTCTGTTCTTACCGTTTTACGAGACGACGCATGTCCCGCCTGATCATTCCCACCACGCCGTTTACCGACCAGAAGCCGGGTACCTCCGGCCTGCGCAAACGCGTAGGCATGTTCTGCCAGCCGCATTATCTGGAGAACTTCGTCCAGGCCATCTTTGCGGCGGTGCCGGCCTTGCAGGGCAATACGCTGGTGCTGGGCGGCGATGGCCGCTTCCATAACGAAGTGGCGCTGCAAACCATCCTGCGCATGGCGGCTGCCAATGGCGTGGCGCGCGTTATCGTCGCGCGTCATGGTTTGCTGTCCACGCCTGCGGCATCGCACCTGATCCGTCTGCATGGCGCAGCGGGTGGCATCATCCTGTCGGCGTCACACAACCCCGGCGGGCCTGATGGCGATTTCGGCATCAAGTTCAATGCGGCCAATGGTGGCCCCGCACCGGAGGCATTGACCGACGCCATGTACCGCGCTGCCTGCGCATTGCACGAGTATGCGATCAGCGATGCGGCGGATATCGACCTGAGCCAGCTGGGTAGCCACCATATCGAATCCACGCAGATCGAAGTGGTCGATCCGGTCGCCGACTACGCAACCTTGATGCAGCAGTTGTTCGACTTCGACGCGATCCGCGATTGGCTGCGCAGCGGTCACCGCGTTAGGTTGGATGCTCTGCATGCCGTAGGCGGTCCCTACGCCGTGCATCTGTTCGAAGACTTGCTGGGTGCACCACTGGGCAGCGTGCGCAATGCCGCACCGCAGCCCGATTTTGCCGGCGGCCACCCCGATCCGAACCCGGCCTCTTGCCCCGAAATGATCGCGCAGATGCTGCGCGACGACGCCCCCGATTTTGCGGCTGCGTTTGATGGCGATGCCGACCGCAATATGGTGCTGGGCCGCCATTGCGTGGTAACCCCTTCCGACAGTTTGGCCATCCTCGCCGCCAACGCGCGCCTGCTGCCCCAGTTTCGCGATGGTTTGCCCGGGGTGGCGAGGTCGATGCCGACATCACAGGCGGTGGATGCAGTTGCCCGTACCGAGGGGTTTGATTGGTACGAGACGCCCACGGGCTGGAAGTACTTCGGCAACCTGCTCGATGCTGGCCGCATTGCCCTGTGCGGTGAAGAAAGCTACGGCACCGGTGCCGCCCATGTGCGCGAGAAGGACGGTATCTGGGCCGCTCTGGCTTGGCTGAACCTGCTGGCTGCCAAGCGCCAGAGCGTGGCTGATATCGTCACCGCGCACTGGGCACGCTTTGGTCGCCATGCGTATTCGCGCCACGATTACGAAGGTCTGTCACTGGAACACGGCGACGCCATGTTGGCGCGCCTGCGCGGCCAGATTGCCACCTTGCCGGGCCAGCAACTGGGTGACTTGCGTGTGCAGGCTGCCGATGATTTTGCCTATACCGACCCGATGGACGGTAGCGTGAGCCAGCGCCAAGGCGTGCGCGTGCTGTTTGAAGGTGGTGCGCGCGCGGTTTTCCGGCTATCGGGCACGGGCACCGAGGGTGCAACTCTGCGTGTTTATCTGGAGCGCTATCTGGCCGATCCGGCACAGCATGGCCTGGCCACCCAGCAAGCCTTGGCACCTTTGGTTGCCGTGGCCGGTGAGCTGGCCGGTATCGCCGCGATCAGCGGTCGTACAGCGGCCGATGTAGTCACCTGAACATTCCCTCCGCCGCGCTCGCAGGCTAGGCTGAGGCACAAGGCAAGAAGAGGAGAGGCACGATGGATGATTTGATCATGGCGCGCCAGCTGCCCCGCCGCAGCATTGCGCTGGTGCTTGCCGGTGGTCGCGGCTCGCGGCTCAAGCAGCTGACGGATCGGCGTGCCAAGCCAGCGGTTTACTTTGGCGGCAAGTTCCGTATCGTGGATTTTGCGTTGTCGAACTGCCTTAACTCGGGCATCCGTCGTATCGGCGTCGTCACGCAGTACAAATCGCACTCGCTGTTACGCCATCTGCAACGCGGCTGGGCCATGTTCCGCTCCGAGATGGGCGAGTTCATCGATCTGCTGCCCGCGCAGCAGCGCGTGGATGAAGAAAGCTGGTATCGCGGTACGGCCGATGCGGTGTACCAGAACCTCGACATCGTGCGTGGCTACCGGCCTGAATACATCGTGATCCTCGCGGGTGACCATATCTACAAGATGGATTACGCACGCATGCTGCTCGATCATGTGCAATCGATGGCCGCCATCGGTGTGAAGGGTGGCGTAACGGTAGCCTGCATCGAAGTCCCGCTGGCCGAGGCCAGCGCCTTTGGCGTGATGGCCGTGGACAAGCAGCGCAAGATCGTCGAGTTCGTTGAAAAGCCACCCAAGCCGCCGGCCATGCCCGACAAGCCGGATACTGCGCTGGCCAGCATGGGTATTTATGTATTCGATGCCGACTACCTCTACGAGCTGCTGGAGGAGGACATACTTGATCCGGCCAGCGAACACGATTTCGGCAAGAACCTGATCCCCACGGCCGTCAAAGCCGGCAAGGCGATTGCGCATCCGTTCAGCATCTCGTGTGTGGCGAGCTACCCGCATGCGCAAGCTTACTGGCGCGATGTGGGCACCATCGATGCCTATTGGGCGGCCAATCTGGACCTCGCCTCGATCACCCCCGAGCTGGACCTGTACGACCGCAACTGGCCCGTGTGGACCTATCAGGAACAGCTGCCACCGGCCAAGTTCGTGCAGGACGCGGGCGGTGAGCACCGTGTGTTCAATACGCTGGTCTCGGGCGGCTGTATCGTTTCGGTGGCGCAGGTCACCAACTCGGTGCTGTTCAACAAGGTGCGCGTGTACCCGCACTGCCTGATTGACCAGGCGGTGTTGCTGCCCGATTGCGAGATCGGCGAGGGCGCTCGCCTGACCAAGGTGGTGGTGGACCGCGGCTGTAAGGTGCCAGCCGGCATGGTGGTGGGCGAGAACCCGGATGAAGATGCCAAACGCTACCATCGCAGCGAAGGCGGCGTAGTACTGATCACGCGCGACATGCTCGCCGCTTTGCAGGATTGATCGTGAGCCAATCCAGCCTGCGCGTGCTCCATGTGGCGGCCGAATGCCACCCGCTTCTCAAGACCGGCGGGCTGGCCGACGTGGTGGGTGCCTTGCCGCATGCACAGCGGCTGCTGGGCGCCGATGCACGCATCCTGCTGCCGGGTTTTCCGGCCATCCGTCAGGGACTGCCCGATGCACAGTCCGTGGCCGCATTGTTGCCACGTTTTGGCAGTGCGGGCGGCAAGTTGCTGGCCAGTACCTTGCCTGACGGTACGCCGGTCTATGTGATCGATGTGCCCGAAGCTTTCGATCGTAGCGGTAACCCTTATGCCGATGCCGCTGGCCAGCCCTATGCCGACAACGCCCGCCGTTTTGCCTGGCTAGGCTGGGTGGCGGCCCAGATGGCGCAGGGGGAACTGGGGCCATGGCAGCCCGCCATCGTGCATGCGCACGACTGGCACGCCGGCCTCGCGCCGGCCTATCTGGCCCATACCCCGATCAAGGGAAAACGTGCAGCAGGCAGTGTCTTCACCATACACAACCTCGCTTATCAGGGGGTGTTCCCGGCCAGCGAGTTTGCCGCGCTGGGCTTGCCGCCAGCCAGCTTCCATCTGGAGGGGCTGGAGTTCTATGGCCAGATCTCGCTGATCAAGGCCGGGCTGGCCTATTGTGATCGCATCACCACGGTCAGCCCCAGCTATGCGCGCGAAATTCTCCACGCCGAGCATGGTTGCGGACTGGATGGTCTGCTGCGTAAACGCGAGGCCGTGCTTTCCGGCATTCTCAATGGTGTGGACGAAACCCAGTGGGACCCAGCGCACGACCCCTGTCTGCCGGCGCATTTCGATGCGGCACATCCAGCAGGCAAAGCCCGTTGCAAGGCGGCCCTGCAGGAGAGCCTGGGGCTGACGGTTGATGCCGATGCGCTGCTGTTCGGCGTGGTCAGCCGCCTCACCGAGCAAAAAGGGCTGACGCTGGTTCTTGGTGGCGCTGACAAGTTGCTCCAGCAAGGTGGACAGCTGGTGGTGCTGGGCAATGGCGAACCCACGCTGGAGGCTGGCTTCCTGGCGCTTGCCGCGCAGTACCCCGGACGGGTGGCTTTGTGTACCGGCTTTGATGAGGTGCTGTCGCACCGTATCTTCGCCGGCTGCGAGGTGGTGCTGATCCCATCCCGCTTCGAGCCCTGCGGGCTCACCCAGATGTACGGCATGCGCTATGGGGCGCTGCCCCTGGTAAGGCGGACAGGCGGGCTGGCGGATACGGTGGTGGATTGCAGCATCGAGAATCTGGCCGACGAAACGGCAAGCGGCTTTGTGTTCGAGCGTTTCGAACAAGCCGATTTCGATGCCGCTGTGCGCCGCGCCTATACCCTCCATGCCACGCCTGCGCGTTGGCGCGCCGTCAGGCGCCATGCGATGAACCTGCACTTTGGCTGGTCCGGGCCTGCCGGGCGCTATCTGGCGCTGTATCAGTATCTGGCGACCGCCTGATCCCTAGCCAGACTGGGTGCTGGTGCCCAGCTCGTCGGCTGCGGCCACCCGGTTGCGGCCACCGTGTTTGGCCATGTACAGCGCCTGGTCTGCCATATTCAGGACGCCGTGCACCCGCTCCCCGTGGGCCGGGAAGGCCGCAATCCCCAGTGAGATGGTGATCTTGAGGGATTGGTCCCGATAGCGGATGCTGAACTGCTCGACGCTTTGCCGCAGCTGCTCGGCGCGCTGGCGTGTGGCGGCCAGATTGGCACCGTGAAGCAGCAGGACAAATTCTTCGCCACCGTAACGGCCGGCAATGTCCTCCTGCCGCTGGAAGCGCCGCAATAGCTCGGCAAAAGCACGCAGCACCATATCGCCGGCATCGTGACCGTGCTGGTCGTTGATGGCCTTGAAGTGATCGATGTCGATCATCATCACGCCGATCGAGCGTTGGTGACGCTTGGCACGGCGCTCGGTTTCTTCGAACAGTTCATCCAGATAGCGGCGGTTATACAAGCCGGTCAAGGGGTCGTGCGTGGCTTTGTCGAATAGCGCATCGCGTGTTTTCAGGCTGATCAATGCCAGCGCCGCCCGATTGGCAACGCCGTCGAGATAGGCGGGTTCATGCATGCTGCGCGGCTGGCGCAGGTGCAGCAGGCCTAGTGATTCGCCATTGCCGGTCAGTGGCAGGCAGACGTAATCGGTGTCTTCACTGACATGCTGACAACGCAGGCTGCGTTGCAGGTCATCAGCCGGGTGCAGGTGACCGCGGCGCAAACCCCAGCAGTGCACGGCGGGGAAATGGGCCTCGCGCTCGGGCAGATCCCCCCAGCTATGTTCCAGATTGATTTCACCGCTATCGGGATCGGTGAGGTAGAGGCCGCCGGCCGGTGCTTCCAGATAACCGGCCGAGAAATTGCACAGCACCTCGCTCAGTTCGCGTACCGACAGACAGCTTTGCATCAGTTCACCCAGCTTGTTGAGCTGGGCAATCTCGGAGGAACGCAGGGCCTGCTGCCGCAGGGCTTCCTCCAGCTGCCGGTTCACCACTTGCAGTTCGCTTTGCATGCGCTGTCGGCCCACGACCTCGGCCTGCATCCGACCGTTCGCCTCAGCCAGTTCGCGGGTACGCTCGGCCAGCTCGGCGGTGCGTTCCGCCACCTTGGTTTCCAGTGTGGCGTAGAGGCTGCGCAGCTGCTCCTCGCTGGCGCGCAAGGCGTCTTCCTGGGCCTGCCGTGCGGCGATCTCTTCGGAGAGTTGCTGGTTGGTCTCGTTGATTTGCGCAAGGCTGGGCAGGGCCAGCAACTGCGGGATGCTGCGCCAGAGCACGATGGCGGTGATGACCGATATGGCGGCGGTGCCGACTCGCGCCCAGGCGTCCAGCCAGAATATCGGCTGCCAGACCGCCAGGATGTCGAGGAAATGCGTGGTGCCACAGGCGAGGATGAAAGCGGCAAACAGGAAGGCCATGCGGTTGTAGCGCATGTCCGGTCGTCGTCGCGTCAGGACGACCAGGGCGGCAGGTATGCTGAAATAGGCCAGCCCGATCAGTGCATTGGCCGTGACGTAAGTCCACAGCAGCGGTGGTGACCAGGCAAAACAGTAGCCATGGGGAATGAAACCCTGGCTGATGAAGAACTGCGAGAGCGAGTCCAGCATGCCTTCCTCCGGATTGCATAGCGTGCGCCATTGCATGACGCTTTATCATTATTCCCTAATGCATAGAATGAACCGGCTTTGCGTCGTGCGCAAGTCGGTTTGCCGCCCCAATCGTTGCCCTCAGGCCGCCGGCCTGTGCCCGATCAATGCGGCATGGATTTCGTCAGCCTGCCAGTCCCGCCGGGTCAGCGCCGTCAGCACATGGTCGCGCCACGCGCCGTCGATCAGCAGGTAGTCAGGCGCGTAGCCCTCACGCACGAATCCCAGCTTGGCCAGTACACGGGCACTGCGTTCGTTGTCGGGTAGATGGTTGGCGCTGATGCGGTGGAGATGGTGATGCGTCCACACCCAGTCCAGCGCGACACCCAAGGCTTCGGTCATGAGTCCGCCTCCCCAGTAGCGCTGATCCAGCGAGTAGCCGAGCAGGGCGCTGTAAGCCGGGTAGCCCACGATGGCGGTGAAATTGATGACGCCAATCACCACATCCAAATCAATGGGGTAGAGGAACAGGCAGACGCTGCGGCCTTCTTCAAACTGACGCCGATTGGCCAGCACACGTGCCTGCCAGTAGGCCTCGGTATAGAAAGACTCGGGACGACGCGGTTCCAGTGGCGCAAGGACGGCGCGGTTGCTGCGGTAGTAAGCGGCGATGGCCGTCGCATCGGCAAGGCCCCCGAGGCGGATGACAAGCCGGTCGGTGCGCAGGTGTGGGGCAGGGTGGCCGGTCATGGGCGGTATCCGGTAAGCAGAATGCAAAACGGGCCGGCAAGGCCGACCCGTTCAGTATCGCAACAAAAAACGCGTTCAGCGCTTCATGTTGAGCTTGCTGGGTTGCGAGGCAAACCAGGCAGCCAGATTCTCGATATCGGCCTTGGACAGCGGCTGGGCCATGCCGGCCATGATGGCATTCTTGCGCTCGCCGGTCTTGTAGGCATTGAGCGAGTGGCGCAGGAAGTCAGCATGCTGACCGGCCAGAATCGGGTATTGCGGGTTGGTGCTGTTGCCATCCACATTGTGGCAGCTGGCACACAGTTGTTCGGACTTGGCCTTGCCGGCAGCCAGATCGGCAGCCTGGGCGGAAGCGCCTGCGAGGATCAGCGCGGCGAAAGCGATGCGAAATGCGTTCATTCGTCGTGCTCCTTATTGCTTGCCAGCGTAGTAGGCGGCCAGATCGGCGATGTCCTGTTCGGACAATTGCGCGGCGATGGCGGTCATGGTCGGGTGCTTGCGCGAACCCGTCTTGTAGCCTTGCAGCGCAGCGGCGATGTAGTCGGCATGCTGGCCACCGATCTTGGGTACGTTGTACACCGTCGGGTAGGCGGTCTTGTAGCCGGGAATACCGTGGCAGCCCAGGCACATCGAATTCTTCTTGGCACCTGCTTGTGCGTTGCCGGTGGCCGCTTGGGCAACACCGCCCAGGCCCAGCGCAAGCGCCAGACACAGCGCGGATGCAATTTGTTTGTTGTTCATTGTCAACTCCCAGTTTCCCTGTATCCGGCGGGTCTCGGCCGCTGGAATCGGCTGCATTGTAGCGGGGGTGTGGGCTTGCTGCCAGTCCGGCAGTCAAACCTCATCAGGCTTGGCTAATTTGCTTTATGATGATTCGTATTCACAGTCCAACCCTCTTCACCATGCAAACCGATCTGCCTCTGGGCCTGAACATCAGTGCGGTAGAACGCGAAACCGGGCTGACCAAGGAGTTGCTGCGCATCTGGGAGCGTCGCTACGGCTTTCCCCAGCCCGCCCGTGATGCCCAGGGCGACCGTGTCTACACGCCTGAGCAGGTAGACAAGCTGCGCCTGCTGCGCCGCTTGCTGGACCGGGGCATGCGCCCCAGCAAGATCGTGGGCAGCGAGACGGCAGAGCTGATGGCGCTGCTGGAGCGCATGGCCCAGACCCAGGAACCCAAGACGCCGAATACGGATGTCGATCCGCTGATCGATTGTCTGTCCCGTCGTGATCTCGGTGAGCTTCAGCGCTATCTGCAAGGTGAGCTGGTCGTGCGCGGCTTGCGCGATTTCGTCAGCGAGTTCATGCCCCGTGCCAATGTACGCGTGGGTGAGGCCTGGTTTGCGGGCGAAATCGGCGTGTGGCAGGAGCACTGCTACGTGGAACAGGTGTCGCAGACCGTGCGCATGGCCATGTTCACGTTGAGCCAGCCGCTGAATCCACCCAAGGTGCTACTGACCACGCCTGCCGGTGAACAGCACGGGCTGGGCTTGCTGATGGTGGAGGCCATGCTGCGCATGCAGGGCTGCCAGACCTGGTCGCTGGGGCTGTCATTGCCGCTGGACGATATTGTCGCGGCTTGTTGTGAGCTGGGTTGCGATGTGCTGGCGATGTCCTTGTCGTCAACCTATCCGCAGCGTGAGGCGTCCGACTTGCTGGCACAGCTGCGCCAGCGCTTGCCGGCAGGGGTATCGATCTGGCTGGGCGGGGCGGGTTCGCACAACTTCAAACGCTTGCCCGAAGGCATCGACCATCTCGGCCAGCTGGCCGATGTGATTCCTGCGGTGGGTGCCTGGCGCAAGGCACGCAAGCTCGATTAGGTCATCCGCTTATTCGGGTTCATGGGCGTCCTGCCGGTCGGGCAGGGCAACAGCGACCGGTCGCCTCACTTGCTTGTGCTGTTTCCAGGCGGGGGACAACAGGCGCATGCCGCGTACCCGCTTGATGCCTTCCAGGCAATACACGCCACCGGCAATCGGCAGCCAGCGAGCACTGGCGGTTTCCACCAGTCTGAGGCGCTCCCGCCAGTGGCTATGTTCAAAGGGCAGGGCATGGCAATCGAGCTTGCTCTGGCCGGCCTCGAAACCCAGCAGGGCCATCCAGTCCCGGATACGGTTCGGACTCAGGAAGTTGCCGCGCCAAGGATAGCCTTGCCGGCGCTTGGCCAGGCGGCATGCGCCCCAGACGCTCCAAGGATTGAAACCCGATAGCAGCAGCCGGCCCTCGGGCACGAGTACGCGTTCTGCCTCGCGGAGTACAGCATGCGGATCGGCGTGAAAATCCAGCGTGTGCGGTAGCAGCAGCAGATCGATGCTCGCAGCCGGAAAGGGCAACGCAGCCGGGTCGCACTGCAGGGCGCAGCTAGCCGAGGCGCCGACCTTGAGGCGGGTGGGCATGCGGTTGCTGGCCAGCAGATCGTGTCCGCATAGTTCGATCTGCACTGCGTAGTAGCCAAATACATCGGCCACGGCTTGATCAAAAAAAGCGTGTTCGCGCGCGATCAGGTACTCGCCCAGCGGACTGTTCAACCAGCCCGCGAAGCCCTTGGCGGCCATACCGGGATCGACCGGGTTGCCGGCATCTTGATTCGGAGTCTGCATAGTGACCATCCTGCCTGTTCCGATACTCGACGACAACTACGTCTGGCTGATGCACGACGGCATCCATGCGCTCGTGGTGGACCCCGGTGATGCCGCCCCGGTGAAGTCCGTCCTCGCGGCGCACGGCTTGACGCTCACGGCGATCCTGATCACCCATCATCACCGTGATCATATTGGTGGCGTGGCGGATCTGCAGGCGATCTGGTCGTGTCCGGTGTATGGCCCGCCCGGTATCGACGGGGTGTCGGTGCCGCGGGGCGACGGGGATCGGGTTGAGCTGGCTGCGCCGGCCTGCTGCTTTGAAGTCCTGGCGGTACCAGGCCACACCCTGGATCACCTTGCCTATTACGATGCCTCCCTGGCGATCCTGTTCTGTGGTGACACGTTGTTCGCCTGTGGCTGTGGTCGTCTGTTCGAGGGTACCCCGCAGCAGATGCAGACCTCGCTTGCCCGGCTGGCGGCCCTGCCGGCGCAGACGCAGGTGTACTGTACCCATGAATACACGCTGTCGAACCAGCGCTTTGCACTGGCCGTCGAACCGGATAATGCGACCTTGCAGGCCCGCCATCAGCGCGACTTGGGCCGCCGTCAGCGGGGGGAGGCCACTTTGCCCACCACGCTGGCCGAGGAGCTGGCCTGTAATCCCTTCCTCCGCTGGGCGGCGCCGGTGGTCAAAACACAAGCTGCGCGGCAGGGGGCGGAAGATGACAGCCCCGTGGCGGTTTTTGCGGCGATCAGGCGCTGGAAAGACCAGTTCAAGGCGTGAGCCGATAATCGGTACATCGCACCGTGTGATGGGAGTCTGGCCCGCGCATTGCACGGTTTGATGATTGTTTCCTAAGGGATTTCCGGTTGACGCTGGGGGTGCGTGACCCTACCATCCGCCCCATTCCCCGGACTGGCCGGCTCGCCCCTGTGTTGGCGACCCGCCACCTCACCCCTGTGTAGCCCATGCAAAATCTGTCTTTCCGTCTTGCCCTGTCTTGCGGGCTCTTTGCATTGCTGACGCTGTCGCGCGCCCATGCGGACACGATCGCCGCCTTGAGCGAGCCGCTGCCGGCGGCGCCTGAAACCACGGTGCCTGCCGAGCAATCCATGCTGGCCGTTCCCACCCAGACCGACAGCCTTGACGCGGCGGTGATCGATACGCCTGCCGAATCGGCCGATCTGTGGGTGCGGGTGCGCAAGGGTTTCCGCATGGAAGAGGTCGATTCGGCTGCCGTGCGTGCGCAAGAACGCTTTTATGCCAGCAATCCGCTGTATATGCAGCGCGTGGTGGAGCGCAGCCGCCGTTATCTGTACTTCATTGTCAACGAAGTCGAAAAGCGCGGCATGCCGACCGAAATCGCCCTGCTGCCGATTGTGGAAAGCGCCTTCGTGCCGCGTGCGCAATCGCATGCCGCCGCCTCGGGCCTTTGGCAGTTCATCCCATCCACCGGCCAGCGCTATGGCCTGGAGCGGACCTGGTGGTACGACGGCCGTCAGGATGTGATGGCCGCCACCTATGCCGCGCTCGATTACCTGCAGGATCTGTACAACCTGTTCGGTGACTGGCAACTGGCGCTGGCGGCCTACAACTGGGGCGAGGGCGGCGTGGGTCGCGCTTTGGCCAAGACCCGCAAACGCGGTCTGGAAGACGATTTCGACACCATAAAGAAGCCGCGCGAAACCGAAGCCTATGTGCCCAAGTTGCTCGCGGTGCGCAATATCATCGCCAACCCGGCAGCGTTCGGCCTCTCGATTCCCGTGGTGCCTGATCGACCCTACTTCCAGCCGGTCAGCACGGGACGGCATATGGACCTGGACGTGGTGGCCGAGCTTGCCGGCATTACGGTAGAGGAAGTGCTGCATCTGAACCCCGGGCTGATTCGTCCGGTATTTGCCCACAAGGGCGATCGCAAGCTGTTGTTGCCGGTGGACAAGGTGGATACCTTCCAGCAGAACCTGCAACAGTACGACAAGCCGCTGCTGTCTTGGCAGCCCTATGTCACCAAGCGAGGCGAGGCGCTGGATGTGCTGGCGCGCAAGTACGATATCGCCCTCAGCGAGCTGCGCAGCGTGAACAAGCTGGGTAATGCGACCCGTGCCAGCGGCCAGACGATACTGGTGCCGATACGTGACGGTGAGGATCAGGCCCCACGGCAGGATCTGGCCAGCCTGATCGCTTCGGCCAGCAAGGTGATCGGTAACGACGACGGCGGGGCGCAAGCGACGCCGGCCCGCTACAAGGTGCGCCGTGGCGATACCCTGTTCTCCATTGCACGCCGTTTCGGCACCTCTGCCGAGGCCATCAAGCGTGCCAACAAGCTCAAGACCAACCGCGTGCCAGTCGGGCGGATGCTGGTGCTGCAGCAGGGTGAGCCTGCGGCCGGTCCGTCGCGGATGGCGAAGGCATCGTCGGCCAGCAAGCCGGTGCAGTATGTGATTCGCCGCGGCGATACCCTGGATGCCATTGCCCGCAAGCATGACGTTACCGTTGCGCAACTGCAGAAGTGGAACAAGCTGGGACGCAAGACCGCACTGCGGGCGGGCAGTAAGCTCGCCATCCGCCGCGAAAGCTGAGTCCTGATGATGATGACCAAGAAAAAACCCCGCCGGATCAGCGGGGTTTTTTCTTGGTGCCTGGATGTTCAGCAGTCGGTGCTGGCAATGAACCGGGCGAGCAGCTTTTCCAGCCCGATGCGATCCTGTTCGCTGAAGCGGTCCGGTTCGGGGCTATCGATATCGAAAACGCCGATCAAGCGGCCATCCACGATGACGGGCAGGACAATCTCCGATCGCGAGGCGGCATCGCAGGCAATATGGCCGGGAAACGCATGGACATCGGCCACGACCACGGTTTCGCGGCGCACGGCGGTGGTACCACACACGCCCCGGCCGAAGGGAATCCGCACGCACGCGACCTTGCCTTGGAAGGGGCCGAGTACCAGCTCCTCACCATGGGCCAGATAAAATCCCGCCCAGTTCAGATCGGCCAGTGTCTGGGCCACAAAGGCAGAAAACTGGGCGGCATTGGCAATGAAGTTGCGCTCGCCCTCGAACAGGCCGGCAAGCTGACGATCAAGTTCGTCGTAATCAGGTTGGCGTGACGCCGCCGTGGTATGAAACATGGGTGATTCCGTCCGATATTCTGGACGCGGATCATAACACCCGGTGGAACCCCCGACGGCTTGTACGGTCGCAGCTTTCGATCTCCACTTCTCAGGATGCGCCTTGCCGCATACACCTCGGGCCGGCTGGTTGGCCGGCGTATTTTCCCTGTTGTTGCACGGGCTGCTCCTGCTGGTCTGGCCGGATATCCGCGCCCATCCGCAGCGCGCTGCCGACCCGGCGCCCCCCGTCCCGCTGACCCGGCTGGTCGTGCGTATTGTCGCGGCCGCCCCGCCATCACTGGCTTCAGCCAGCCCCGGGTCGCAAGCGGTAACCCCCAGGCGGGTACGTGTGCTGGCGGTACCGCTGACGGCACCGGCGAGCATGCCGACCCCTGCGCCGTCCGAATCCGCCGAGGTGCTGGCCCCCGGTCTGGATACGGAGTCCCTGAGAGCACAGGCGCGCCAGTTGGCCCGTCAGCCATCCGGGGTTGCTAGCCAGGATTTACCGCCGGGTCTGCGTCGCACACCCGGCGAGATGGAGACCC
This sequence comes from Chitinimonas sp. BJYL2, assembly GCF_027257935.1. Taxonomy (NCBI): domain Bacteria; kingdom Pseudomonadati; phylum Pseudomonadota; class Betaproteobacteria; order Neisseriales; family Chitinibacteraceae; genus Chitinimonas; species Chitinimonas sp. BJYL2. Next base: position 255,182 of record NZ_JANZKW010000003.1, read on the forward strand.
CGCTGGCGCGTGCTATCGACAAAAGCGCCCGTCCGGATTGCCGCACGGCCCATGCTGGCATGGGCCTGCTGGCCGCGCTGCCACTGATCTACGACACCGTGCGTGATAAGGGCTGCAAATGGTAAGTAGCCTTCACCGCTGATCCCCAAAACAAAACAGCCCCATCGATGATGGGGCTGTCTGGGGCGCTCGCTAGGTGCTCATACCGCCAGGCTCAGAACGGAATATCGTCTTCGAAGTCATCAAAGCTCTGCGGCTTTTGCGGTGCGGGACGGCCACCGCCTTGATTGCCACCACCACCGGCATTGTTGCGCGCGGGTGCGGGCGCGGCATTCTCGTAGGCCGGCGACTGGTCGAATTCGGCACCGCCACCGCCAGCACCGGCACGACCGCCCAGCATCTTCATTTCGTTGGCGATGATTTCGGTGGTGTAGCGATCTGCACCTGTGGCCTTGTCTTGCCATTTGCGCGTCTGCAGGCGGCCTTCCACATACACGGCACTACCCTTCTTGAGGTATTGGCCTGCGATCTCGGCGAGACGGCCGAACATGGAGATGTTGTGCCACTCGGTTTTTTCCTGCATCTGGCCTTGCTTGTCTTTCCACTTGTCGGTGGTGGCAATGCTGAAGTTGGCCACGGCTTCGCCGCTGGGCAGGTAGCGGATTTCCGGATCACGGCCCAGGTTGCCGATCAGCAGGACTTTGTTGAGCGATGCCATGCAAGTTTCTCCGTCTTAGGTAGGGATGGCGTAGCGGATAAAGGGTAGTACTACGCCAGATCAGTATTTCAGTGATTGTCCGGCTGGGTGGTTGCGGCCACCTATCGGTTCAGGCCAGCAGTGTAACCAAGTGCGGCCCTTCGTGTGGGTGTCGCCGTCATGCGGTGATGCAAACCGGCGATGCCGCGCGGCTGGCGTGCCTGGGTGTGATCAGCATGGCAGTCCCGTTGCGGCACCGCATCGTTAGCCTTGATCAGCCGCCGGCGGCGCTGCGGGTGCGGGATGCAGCAAGGCCAGCGCGCCGGCCTCATCCCAGCCTTCGCGCAACACTTTGAGATAGGCCACGCCTTCTTCCGCAATCACGACGGCTTCTTTCACACCGGCCAGCTGCGAGAGCTCGCGAGCCAGCGCAGGCCCACCTTGCGGCGGCAGGGTGTCGATGTGGTACATCATGGTGCGAACCGGCAGGGGCGGTTTCAGCCCGAAGGTCAGCAGCAGCCACACGGCCACCAGGGCGGCGCTGAACAGGTGAACCGGCAAGGCGCCGCCCTGATGGTAAAGCCAGGCACCTACGGCTGAGCCGACGGCAAAGCCCAGCGCCTGAGTGGTGTTGTACACCCCCATGGCCGTGCCCTTGGCATCCACCGGGGCGAGTTTACTGATCAGGCTGGGCTGGGTGGCTTCAAGGATGTTGAAGGCAATGAAGTACACGGTGAGCCAGGCGGCGATGCTGAACAGGGTATCGAGCTTGATGGCCATGCCCAGCTGCGCCAGCAGCATCAATGCAATTGCAGCCAGAAAGACCTGTTTGAGCCGGTTGCGGGTCTCGCCGATGATCACGGCAGGCACCATGAGCACGAAGCCGATAGCCATGACCGGCAGATAGACCTGCCAGTGCTGGTTGGCCTGCAATCCAGCGGTCTGGACCAAGGCTAGCGGCAGGGTCACGAACAAGGCCATCTGCGCGGCATGCAGGGCAAACACGCCATAGTTCAGGCGCAGCAGCTGTGGATCACGGAGCACGCTGCCCAACCGCTTGGGATTGGCCTCGGCATCGGAGTGGAAGCGGCTTTGCGAGGGATCGGGAATGATCAGCCACACGCCGGCCATGGCGGCGGCGGCGAGCAGGGCGGTAATCAGGAAGATGCCCGACAAACCTACCGAGGCGGCCAGCAAGGGGGCGGCAACCAGCGAGATGGCGAAGGACATGCCGATGGAGCCACCAACGATGGCCATCGCCTTGGTGCGGTTCTCCTCTCGCGTCAGGTCGGCGAGCAGGGCTGTGATGGCGGCCGAGATCGCGCCAGCCCCTTGCAGAGCCCGGCCAATCGCCACGCCCATCAGGGTGTCGGCAAAGGCGGCGACCAGGCTGCCTACGATCAGCAATAACAGGCCGGCATAGATGACCGGCTTGCGGCCGACATGGTCAGACAGCATGCCCAGCGGCAACTGTAGCAGGGCTTGGGTCAGGCCGTAGATGCCCATGGCAATGCCAACCAGCGTGTGGTTGTCACCACCCGGCATCTGCGCGGCATACAGCGCAAACACCGGCAGGACAAGGAACATGCCCAGCATGCGCAGGGCATAAAGACCGGCGAGTCCAAGTGAGGCGCGTGTTTCCAGTGGGGACATTCGGTCTGGGCGGGTAAGGCGAAAGGGCGGATTCTAGCAAATCCGGACGCAATGCCCGTGCTCGCCTGGCCGGGGCCGCTTGCGGACCCCGGTAAATCACCTTTATTGCGCCGCTTACAGCACTGACGGATCACGGCCCCGCTGGTGCCGGCTCATGACCAGTTTGTACAGCAGGGGAATGGCAAAAAGGGTCAACAAGGTCGAGAAACCCAGACCCCATACGATGGCCGACGCCACCGGCCCCCAGAGCAGGGATTGCCCCCCCAGTCCGACGGCCAGCGAGAACAAGCCGGCAATCGTGGTGGTGCTGGTGATCAGGATGGGCACCACGCGCCGCCGTGCCGCATAGACGGTGGCGTGAAGCACGCTCATGCCTGCCAGACGACGCTCGTTGGCGGCATCGATCAGCACGATGGCCGAGTTCACGGCGATCCCTGCCAGCGCGATCACCCCGTAGAGCGTGTACAGACTCACCGGGTTGCCGGAGATGAACAGCCCGAAGATCACGCCGGAAAAGGCCAGCGGGACCGTTACCAGGATCAGCAGCGGTTGCCAGTAGCTGCGGAACTGGGCTGCCAGAATCAGATAGATCAGGCCGATGCCAAGCGCGAACAGCATTTTCATGGCGCCCAGACTTTCTTCGATGTCGTCCAGCTCGCCCGAGAAATCCAGGCTGACATTCGGGAAGTCCGCCTGCATCCCTGCCCAGGCGGCCTTGAGCTGATCATTGGCCGCGACGGTATCGGTGATCTCCTTGTCCAGATCGCCCTCCAGCGTAATGGCGCGGCGTAGCTGGTGATGGCGGATAAAGCCCTTGGAGAGTTTGGTTTCGGTATCCACCAGCGTCGCCAGCGGCACCATACCGCCCTGCGGCAAGGGCAGGCGATAGCTGAGCACATCCTCGATCTTGCTGAGTTCGGCAGGGCGGGCGCGCACGACCACATCCACCTTTTCGCCATCATCGCGGGTGCTGCTGAGTATCTCGCCCTCGCCAAACAGGCGCAGCGCACGGGCGACATAAGCCGGACTAAGGCCAGCTTGCTCGATGGCCGCGCGGTTCAGTGTGAGCCGTAGCTCCGAGCGACCCGCCACATCGTCGTCGGTGACATTCTTGGTGCCTGGAATCCGCTTCACAGCCGCCAGCATGCGGTCGGTAGCGGCGCGCAGTTCGGCATAGTCGTCACCGCGAATCTTCACGCTGATCGCTTTGGCCGTGGGTGGCCCGCCCGACAGCTCCAGAAAGCTGTAGCGCGCCTCCGCGTTAAGATTCTCGATATCGGCCCGCATGGCCGCGATCACCTCCGGGGTGGTTCGCATATCACCTTGGCGCGCCTGCAGGCTCACGATGACCTGACCGTACTGGTCGCCATACAGCGGCTCGGTCTCCGTGAACTTGATCCCTGCCGTGGTACTCACCGAACGCATCTCCCCTTCTTTAAGGTGCTGACGCGCCACTGCCGCCGCCCGCTCACCGGCCGAGAGGGTCGCTTCCAGCGTGCTGCCCGGTGGCAGATCCACGTTGATGTAGTAGATCCGTAATGGGTCAAAGGCGAAGAACTGCTGCTTGACGAGGCCGGTGGCGACCAGCACTGCGGCCAGCAGTACCGAGCCGAAGGTGATCCCGGCAGACAGTTTGGGCCAGCGCATGACCTTAAGCAGCCATTGGGCATACCGGAGCCGCAGCGCGTGGGTAAAGCGCTCGCGCCAGATCTGGGTGCGCGATTTCTTCTCGTGCAGATTGATCTTCATGGCCAGCACATGCACCGGGATCATCCAGTAGGCCTCGATCAGCGAGACCAGCAGGGCCACCGTGACCACAAACGGCACCCAGAACATGAACTTGCCAAGGATGCCGGGCAACAGCATCAGGGGCAGAAAGGCCGCGCAGGTGGTCAGTACGGAGCTGGCCACCGGCCAAGCCACCTCCCTGACCCCTTCGAAGACGGCGGTTTGCGGCGCCTCACCGCGTTGCAGCCGGTAATAGATGGATTCGACGATCACGACGGCGTCGTCTACCAGCATGCCCAGCGCGATCACTACACCCAGCAGGATGGTGAGGTTCAGGGTCGACCCCATGGCCGCCACAATCGCAAAAGTGCCCGCCAAGGCAAAGGGAATGCCCAAGCCTACCAGCACCGAAATACGGGTGCCGAGGAAGACCCAGCAGACGGCCATGACCAGTATCCACCCGTACAAGGCGTTCGATTCCATGATGCCAATGGCTTCGCGGGTGGGAATCGTCTGATCGTCCAGCAGCACAAGCTGGGCGCCTTGGGAGGCCAGCAGGCCGTTCTGGGTGGCAATGAAATCATTGATCCGCTCGACGAGATCGAGCGTATTGGTCTTGGCCTGCTTGGTGACCGACAGCATCAGCGCTGGTTGGCCGTTATACGAGACCAGCTGACCAACGCGCTCGGTGCCGCGTGACACATCGGCAAGATCGCCTACGCGCAAGGTCTGCTGGCCGAGCTGTACGGGAATATCCGCCACGTCGACAGGCACCGTGGATTTACCCTCCATGCGCAGCAGCCACTCCCGATCCATGACGCGCACGCGCCCCGCCAAGGTATTGCGATACCAGGCCGCCACGGCATCGGAGACCTGCTGTGGGGCCATGCCGCGCGCTGCAAGCGCCGCGGGATCGAATTCCACCTGCAGCTGCGGATCGGCAAAGCCCGCGGTGATGATCTTGTCCACGCCCTTGATACGTTCGATATCGCCCTTGATACGCACGCCCAGCTTGCGCAGTTGCTCGCCCCCGGCCGGCCCATACAAGGCCACAATGGCAGTGGGGAAGCCGTTCGAGGTGGTGATTTCATAAATGCCCGGGTCGTTCGCATCCTGCGGTAGTTCGGTGCTGGCCTTGTTCTGGATTTCGCGGCGCAGGTCGGCCAGGCGCTTGTCGAACTCCCGCTCGCTCAGCTCATTGAAGCGGATCAGCAGGCTGGAGACATTCTCGCGGCTATTCGACTGGACGAACTTCACGTCCTTGATCTGCTTGATGGCGTCTTCCAGCGGCGAGGTCACCTCGCGCTCGATATCCTCCGCGGAGGCGCCGGGCAGGGTGGTGATCACGCTCACCCAGTTGAAGTTGATTTCCGGGTCCTGTGCCCGCGGCATGTTCAGGTAGGCCATCAACCCCAGCAGCAACACCACGGCAAACGTGATGTTGGCGAGCGGGTGGTTATCAATCAGCTTGCGGGCCAGACTCATGGTTGTTTTCCGGTACGTGCCGCCTCCACGCCCAAGCCATGGCGACCTTGATCGATGATCACGGTGCTCAGCGGCCAGTCCAGTTCAACCGGCCGTCCGGCCAGGGCGCCTGGCACAGGCTTGAAGACGGGCTTGCCGCCCTCCAGTACGAAGATGCCCAGTTGCTTGCCCCGCTGTTGCAGATAGGCCGCCGGGAGTGTGGGGCGGCTGCTGTGCCAGCGCAGGCTGCCTGCCTGGCCCGCAGGCAAGGCACTTGCCGCCTCGAAAATGGCGTCGCTGGTCTGGGCCGTCGCGTCCAGCACCGGTGACACGCGCAGCAGTTTGACCGGGACGCGGCCGTTGCTGCTCACAAACGCCAGCTTGCCGGCACCGGCCACGCTGCCGCGCTCCGCAGCGGCAAGCCGCGCGCGAATCTGTCGATGGCTCGCTGCGCTGAACTCGAGCATGGCCTGCCCTGGCGCTACGGTATCGCCCACCGAGACCAGTCGTTCGCGTACCACGCCATCAAAGGGGGCGGGCAAGATGGTGTTGTCGAGAGCCAGCTTGGCACTGGCGACGCCTTGCTCGGCCATGCGCAACTCGGCATCCAGCACCGCACGTTCGGTTTCCCGCTGCCGCAAGGCATCCGCACTGATGAAAGCCTGTTGATTCAGGGCGCGTGCCTGATCGAGCTGAAGCTGGCTGAGTCTGACCCGGCTCTGCAGGAGCGCTAGCTGGGCCTGCGCCCGTTTGAACTCGATCTGATACTGGCGCGCATCCAGGCGGGCCAGCACGGCACCTCGTTTGAACGATGCTCCAATCTCGGCGGGCAGGCTTTCCAGCCGTCCCCCCACCTCGGCAGCAAGGCGGGCTTGCCGATCACTGACCACGGTGGCCAGCACTTGCTGTTCGGGGTAAATCGCCAGTTCCGACAAGGGCCGACTGGTGTAGGCCGGCTTGGCCGCGATAGCCGAGGCGGCCACCAGGGCCAGCAATAGGTAAGCAAGCAGTTTCATGATGGCGCGCAATGATGGGTAGGGTTGTGGCGCATTCTACGCAGGGCGCGGCCCAGTTGGGCTGCGCCAATGTCTGGGCGGGAGTCATTGGCATCTTCCTCGTGGCTGGACACACGGACAACTGCGTCTGGCGGGTGAAGTCCGGTAAACTGGCGGGTCGCCCTTTTGTTGTCTGAGCCCGGTCCATGTCCTACCGCCCTGCTGACCCGAATAACGTCATCCGCATCCGCGGTGCGCGCACGCACAATCTCAAGAACATCAGCCTGGATCTGCCGCGGCACCAGCTGGTGGTGATTACGGGCTTGAGCGGATCGGGCAAGTCCTCGCTCGCCTTCGACACCCTGTATGCCGAGGGGCAGCGCCGCTATGTGGAGAGCCTGTCGGCTTATGCGCGGCAGTTCCTGCAGTTGATGGAAAAGCCGGATGTGGATTTGATCGAGGGTCTGAGCCCGGCGATCTCCATTGAGCAGAAAGCCACCAGCCACAACCCGCGCTCCACCGTGGGCACGGTGACCGAAATTCACGATTACCTGCGCCTCTTGTTTGCCCGCGTGGGTACGCCATATTGTCCCGATCACAATCAGGCGCTTGAGTCACAGACTGTGAGCCAGATGGTCGACCACGTGCTGGCCCTTCCTGAAGACACCAAGCTGATGGTGCTGGCGCCGGTCATCGTCGGCAAAAAGGGCGAGAACGTTGACCTTATCGACGAATTGCGCGCGCAGGGCTTTGTGCGCTTGCGCATTGATGGCGAGGTCTACGAGATCGACGCCATTCCCAAGCTCGACAAGAACAAGAAGCACACGATCGATGTGGTGGTGGATCGCCTCAAGGTGCGTGCCGATCTGCAGCAGCGCCTCGCCGAGTCATTCGAAACCGCCTTGCGTCACGCCGATGGTCGCGCGATTGCGGTGGAAATGGATACGGGCAAGGAGCATTGGTTCTCGGCCAAGTTTGCTTGCCCGGTGTGCAGCTACAGCCTGCCCGAACTTGAACCGCGGTTGTTCTCGTTCAACAACCCCATGGGTGCCTGCCCCAAGTGCGATGGTCTGGGACAGATCCAGTTCTTTGACCCCAAGCGCGTTGTTGCCTTCCCGCACCTGAGCCTGGCGGCCGGGGCGATCAAGGGTTGGGACAAGCGCAACCAGTTCTATTTCCAGATTCTTGCCAGCCTGGCAGATCACTACGGTTTCAGCGTGGATACCGCGTTTGACGAGCTGGAAGAGTCGGTTCAGCAGGTGGTGCTGTATGGCTCGGGCAAGGAAGAAATCCGCTTTGTGTACCTGAACGAGCGCGGCACCAAGTTCGAGCGGGCGCACACCTTTGAAGGGATCATCCCCAATCTGGAGCGCCGCTACCGCGAAACGGATTCGATCTCCGTGCGCGAAGAACTGCTCAAGTACCAGAACAACCAGCCCTGCCCCAGCTGCGCCGGTGCGCGCTTGCGGCTAGAGGCCCGCCATGTGCGCGTGGCGGATCACAACATCAACCAGCTCAGCGAATTTGCCCTGCGCGACAGCAGCAAGTTCTTTGCCGAATTGCAGCTCTCGGGCGCCAAGGGCCAGATTGCTGAAAAGATCGTCAAGGAAATCGCCGACCGCCTCGGCTTCCTGGTCAATGTGGGCCTTGATTACCTGAGCCTCGACCGCTCGGCCGATACGCTCAGCGGCGGTGAAGCGCAGCGTATCCGCCTGGCCAGCCAGATCGGCTCGGGTCTCACCGGCGTGATGTATGTGCTCGATGAGCCATCGATCGGCCTGCATCAGCGCGATAACGACCGCCTGTTGGGCACGCTGACGCGCCTGCGCGATCTGGGCAATTCGGTGATCGTGGTCGAACACGATGAAGACGCGATCCGCATGGCCGATTTTGTGGTGGACATGGGGCCAGGTGCGGGCGAACACGGTGGCCAGGTGCTGGCGCTGGGCCGTCCCGAAGAAGTCATGGCCCATCCTGACTCAGTAACCGGCCAGTTCCTCTCCGGCAAACGCAAAATTGCGTTGCCTGCGCAGCGCCGCCAGCCCGATCCGGATCGCTGGCTCACGCTCAAGGGCGCCACCGGCAACAACCTCAAGGGTGTGGATCTGGCCTTGCCGCTGGGCATGCTGGTCTGTGTGACCGGCGTCTCGGGCTCGGGCAAGTCCACGCTGATCAACGACACGCTCTACACCGCTGCTGCGCGTGCCTTGTACGGTAGCAATGAAGAGCCGGCCGCGCACGACGAGATTGTTGGCCTGGAGCAGTTCGACAAGGTCATCAATGTCGATCAATCCCCGATCGGCCGCACCCCGCGTTCGAATCCGGCGACCTACACCGGCTTGTTCACGCCCATCCGCGATCTGTACTCGGGTGTGCCCATGGCACGTGAGCGCGGCTACGGGCCGGGGCGCTTCAGTTTCAACGTCAAAGGTGGCCGCTGCGAGGCCTGCCAGGGCGATGGCGTGATCAAGGTGGAAATGCACTTCCTGCCCGATGTGTATGTGCCTTGCGATGTGTGTCACGGCAAGCGCTACAACCGTGAAACCCTGGAAGTGCTCTATAAGGGCAAGAACATCACCGAGGTGCTGGAAATGACGGTGGAGCACGCGCGCGAGTTTTTTGACGCCGTGCCTGTCATCGCCCGCAAGTTGCAAACGCTCATCGATGTGGGCCTGAGTTATATCCGCCTGGGCCAGAGCGCGACCACGCTGTCGGGTGGCGAAGCACAGCGCGTGAAGCTGGCGCTGGAGCTATCGAAGCGCGATACCGGGCGCACGCTGTACATCCTGGATGAACCGACTACGGGCCTGCATTTCCATGATATCGACCTGCTGCTCAAGGTGCTGCAACGCCTGGCTGACCATGACAACACCGTGGTGGTGATCGAGCACAACCTGGACGTGATCAAGGTGGCCGACTGGATCGTGGACATGGGCCCAGAGGGCGGCGCAGGTGGCGGGCAGGTGATAGCTACCGGTACGCCCGAGGATGTGGCGGCCAATCCGCGCAGCCATACTGGTCACTATCTCAAGCGTTTGCTGAACTGATCGCATCGCGTTCCGCACAACAATGCCCGCCTTCATGCGGGCATTGTTGTTGAAGGACCACGAAGGCGCTTACCCGGTGCCTTTGGGCTTGGCTCATTTGTGCGGCCAGTTTTGGCAATTGTTGACATATAAGCCGCTGCTGTTTGGATGCCACTGTCATGCTTGCTAGACTGCTGCCGCGAAACCCTGCACGGCAAACGGACAAGAACAGATCAGGCCGGCGGGGAGGCGATGGCAGCATTGACAGGGAGGAATGCGCGGGGCTGACTGGGCGGGCAACAAAGCCGGCCAGATCATCAGCACGCGGACTCGCGACAGACGGGCAGACGATGTTGCTGCCGGCACCTATCCTGCATTGTTGATCCATGTGCTCGCATCGCTACCGTCCGGTAGGGGTGAGTGTCTGGTTGCTATACAGGGAGATGCAATGAACGTTTCAGTACGCGGTAGCTTCGGATTGCTGCTGCTTGTCCTCATGACCGGTTGCGCGTCGATGCAAAGCCACGATAGCCGCAGCCAGGATATTGCCAAAGCTCGCAAGACCGGGGGCATCCCGGCGGCCTTGCAACAGCTGGATGCCTCAAGCAGCGACAAGGAAGAGCTGCTCTACAACCTGGAGCGCGGCGAACTGTTGCGCTTGAACCAGCAGATCCCCGAAAGCACCGCGGCCCTGCTCAAGGCCGATGCCAAGGTCAGCGAGTGGGAAGAAAAAGCCAAGACCAGCCCGGACAAGCTGCTGGGTATGGCCGGCGCGGCGCTGATCAGCGAGCGTCTCAAGGCGTATGAAGGCCACGATTACGAGAAAGTCTGGCTGAGCACGCGTCTGGCCATGAACCGGATTGCCGCCAACGACCTCGATAACGCCCGTGTCGATATCAAACGCACCCACGAGCGCGAAGCCGTGATTGCCGAGCTGCGCGCCAAGGAAGCCGTCAAGGCCGAGCAGGATGCCAAAGAGAAGGGCGCCCAGACGCAGAACACCGAGCTCAATGGCTACCCGGTCGAGACGCTGAACGACCCTGAAGTGCTCAAGCTCAAGAACGGTTACCAGAATGCGCTGAGCCACTATCTAGCCGGCTTCACCTATGAAGTGCTGGGCGAATCGGGCCTGGCTGCACCAGGTTACCGCAAGGCGATTGAACTGCGCCCGGACACGGCGGTCCTTGAGGAGGGCCTGCGCGGGCTGGATGCACGCAGCAGCTTCATGCTCAAGCGCAAGCAACGTCAGACGGATGTGCTGTTCATGATCGAGGCGGGTACGGCACCTGCGCGGGTATCCAAGCAGTTCACGCTGCCGATTTTCTGGCAGGGCTATCGCACCGTGAGCATTTCCTACCCGGTCATCCAGCCGTCGGTGGAGCCATTCCTGGGTAGCGTCAGCCTCGGTGGTCAGAGCTTCAAGCTCGAACCCGTGGTGGACCTGAACGTGATGGCGCGGCGCCAGCTCAAGGAAGAAATGCCCGGCATGATCCTGCGCAACGTGACACGCGCGGTCACCAAATACGCGGTGCAAAAAGAAGTGGAAAAGCGCACCGGCCTGATCGGTGGCCTGATTGCCACCGTGGTCTCGGTCGCCACCGAGCAGGCGGATGATCGCATGTGGCGCCAGCTGCCCGGCCGCGTGTATCTGGCCCGTGGTCTGGTCACGCCCGGTGAGTACCCGCTGCTGATCGATGGCCGCGAAACCCACCGGATCAAGATTGATGGCCAGTACGCCGTGGTGCCGCTGCGTCTCTATGAAGACATGGTCGTGCCAGGCCCGATCAGCACCTTTGGCGCGCTGCCGCAGTTCGAGATCGCTGCACCGGCCAAGCCCGAAGCCAAGCCGGCGGCTACCAGCAAGAAGACCAAGGCCGCCAAGCCTGCCAAACCGGCCAAGAAAGACAGCAAGCAAGACGGCAAGCCTGCGCCCAGCGCAAGTTGATGCCGGTACCGATCGATCTGTTTTGACGAGGAAAATCCGATGAAAAAGCTGCTTACCGTAACCCTGCTGGCTGCCGGCCTGTGCCTGCCCGCCCATGCGGGCGATGACGACAAGACCTCTCCGGCGATTGCCGCCAAGCTGATGCTGCGTGGCGATGCCGGCAGCATCAAGGTGGCCGAGATGCGTATCTCCCGCAAGAACGATGTGCTGGTGGTGCAGGCGGACCTGCAGAACAAGAGCAAGTTCGATACACGTATGTACTACCGCTTCCGCTGGCTCGATGCCAATGGCAGCCAGGTAGGCGACGATACGGCCTGGAACCAGCTCAATGTGATGGGCAAGCAGCAGACCACCATCAAGGGCGTGGCGGCGCACTCGTCGGTGACGGACTTCCGCATCGAAATGAATATGGAGTGATACGGCGCACGGACTGCCGTATCAGCAAGAACCTGCACTTAAGGATGAAACCCATGATTACCAAGAAACATCTCGCCCTCGCCATCGGCATCATCGTGGCCGCTGCCCCGATCACCGCTTGTACCACCCGCGTCTCCTCGCCGGTAGTCCGCTTCGATCGCGAAGTGAACTACGGCGATGCCAAGGCCGTGGAACTGGTCACCAATGAATTCGGCTCGACCGATCTGCAGATGATCGCCGAGAAGATGGTGGGCAGCCTGCTCGAAACCGGCATTTTCCAGGGCCGCCCCACGGTGACGATCTCGACCGTGAAGAACAAGACCAGCGAGTACATCGACACGACCAACGTGATGAACTCGATCCAGACCCAGCTGGTGAAGTCGGGCAAGGTGCGTTTCACCCGTTCGATCCAGGAAATGCAGGCGGGCGTGGACGAGCTGCAACGCCAGAACCAGAGCGGCCTGTACAAGCAGAACAGCACCGCCAAAGTTGGCCAGATGACCGCCGCCAAGTACCAGCTCGAAGGCGAGCTGACCAGCATCGTCAAGCAGAACAACAACACCAAGGACGTGTTCTACAAGTTCACGCTGAAGATGTTCGACGTAGCCGAGGGCACGATCGAATGGCAGGACGAGAAGGAAATCCGCAAGACTTCCAAACGTTAAGGAGCGGACATGACAACCACTTCCCGCATTTTCCTGTCGCTGCTGGCGATTGCCGGTCTTAGCGTATCGGCCTTTGCCAATAAGGGCCCGAAGATCGCCGTGACCGATCTGGCTTACACCGAGGCCGTGTCGGAGTACTTTGCCGTCGCCAAGATCAAGAGCCAGAGCGCGCTGACTGCCAATGCCGGCGGTTTTGCCGCCAGCAGCTCGGGCGAGGCCCAGTATGTGGCCGGCACGTACAGCTATCTGGAACAGCGCGAGCTGTATGGCTTTACCAATGATCTGAAGGGCGCGCTGCTCAAGGGCACGGGCTTTCAGCTGATCCAGAGCCGTGCGTTCGATTCGGGCCAGCCGCAGCCGACCAAGGCCGAGCAGGTGTACCAGCAGATGCAGACCGGCAAGATCAGCAAGCCGGTCAAGCAGCCGCAGGTGCGTGACATTGTGGATCGCATCCGCAAGGGCGAGTTCAAGGGGGCTGATTACGTGCTGTTCGGCACGATGACCAGCATCCAGTTCCGCGACGAACTCTCGCCGCTGCAAGGTACGACCAGCGCGTCCTACACCTACAGCCTGGATCTGGTAGCCGACTTTTCGCTGATCAACACCAAGACGCTGGCGATTACCGCCGCGTTCTCGGCACAAGGCGCCGGCGCCGAGACCAAGCTGCTGTCGAACCGTGGCGATGTGGTGCGTCCGAACCGCGGCAAGGTCATACGCGAGACTTCGCTGTCGCTTGCGTCGAGCGCTTACGACCAGTTGGTGGATCAGCTGGGTCTGGTGAACGACAACCCGCTGGTCAAGCCGGAGTCATCTACACCCAAGCCTGCCAAGCCGGCCGCGAGCGAAGAGGTCATCATCCTCAAATGAAGCATGGCATCCAGCTAGCCATCTGGCTGCTGTTGGCTGCTGCACAGGGCTGCGCAAACGCGCAGCCCTTTTCCTTGGTGCGGATCGATACGGTCAACGGCGAGATGGCACTCCTGCAACGCGGTGCCACGGTTGCGCCGCTGCGTTACCGCGCCATCGTGCTACCGGGTTCGGGCTGCGCCGGCCTGGCACCGATTGCCGAACGCTACTTCGCCGGTCTGCTGCATGGCGAAGTCTGGGTGCTGCATAAGCCGGGTGTGGATGCCGCACAGTGGCCTGCCCCCGATCCCTGTTCGCCCGACTTCATCGCCAGTGATGCGCCACTCAACAATCTGGCGGCCTATGAATCCGCCATTCGCCAGCAAGTGCCCGCAGCCTCCGACTTACCCTTGGTACTGATCGGCATCTCCGAAGGTGCCGAACTCGTACCCGCGCTGAGCCAGCGTCTGGGCGGTGCGGCGCTGTGGGTGATGCTGGGCAATGCCGCGCAGGACCCGGCAGAGGTCGGCGAGCGGCAGGCCGTACGTTTGGGCCAGACGGCGGCATGGCAACGCTTGCGGACGGCGGCCGCGAGCCAGCGTCCTGACAGCCAGATCATCGAAGGCAGAACGCTGGCCTATTGGCGGCAACTTTTTGCCATGCGGCTGACCGACACGGTGCAAGCCAGCACGATCCCGCTGCTGCTGGCCTATGGCGAACAGGACGCATTGATACCCGCCGATGTCTACGCCAACACCCGCGCACGCTTGCCCCAGCGCCCTACACCCAGCTGCGTACTCGCGCAGCCCGATGCCGACCACGGCCTGCAAACCCCGGTGAGCGATGGCGTGCAGCAGGTGTGGGCAAGGGTGGAGCAGCACTTCCGTGGCGGCTGGGCATGCCCCGCACCTTAGGGTGCAATGCGCTACGCTTATTGCACCCTACGAGGGGCGCTGAATGGTGAACTGATGTAACGGCTTGCTGCGCGCCCGATACCTCACCGACAATACCGAGCTAGACCACCCGTGCTTCATCCGCCTGCTTGGCCATGTCCACAAGACGCGCCACGCGCCACAAGGATTCCGATCATGAATGCCCCCACGCAAAACCCTGTCGTCGCCCGAATTGCCAGCCTGCGCACCGCCATGCGGGCGCAAGGCCTGAGCGCCTATGTGGTGCCATCGAGCGATCCGCATCTGTCGGAGTACCTGCCTTCGCGTTGGCAGGGCCGGCGCTGGCTCAGTGGTTTTCATGGTTCGGTCGGCACGCTGATCGTAACCGCCGACTTTGCCGGTTTGTGGGTGGATAGCCGTTACTGGACGCAGGCAGAAGCCGAGTTGGCGGGTTCAGGCATCGCCCTGATGAAGATCGCCGTGGCCAGCAGCCCTGCGCATATCGATTGGCTGGCTGCCAATCTGCCTTCGGGCGCGGTGGTGGGTGCCGATGGTGCGGTGCTGGGTCTCGCTGGTGCGCGTGCACTGGAATCGGCCCTGGTGGCACGCGGTATTTTGCTGCGTACCGATATCGACCTGCTGGAGGCCGTCTGGGAAGGCCGTCCCGGCCTGCCTGCCGCGGCCATTTACGAACACCTGCCGCCTTACGCCACGATCAGCCGCGCCGACAAGCTGGCAGCGGTGCGCGGCGAGATGCAGAAGCTCGGTGCTGACACGCACTTCATTTCCACGCTCGACGACATTGCTTGGCTGTTCAATCTGCGCGGTGCGGATGTGAACTACAACCCGATCTTTGTCGGCCATGCCTTGCTGGCGCAGAACATCGCCACCCTGTTCGTGGCCGAAGGCAAGGTTGATGCCGCACTGGCGCAACGACTGGCGGACGATGGCGTGACCTTCGCCCCCTACGCCCAGGCAGCGACGGCCTTGGCCGCCCTGCCGGCCAGTACCCGTTTACTGATCGACCCGCGCCGCATCACGCTGGGCCTGCGCCAAGCGGTGCCGGCTGGCGTGACGGTGATCGAGGCGATCAACCCCAGCACCTTTGCCAAGTCGATCAAAACCGCCGACGAAGCCCAGCATGTGCGCGAGGCGATGGCGCAGGATGGCGCGGCGCTGTGCGACTTTTTCAGCTGGCTCGAAGGCGCACTCGGCAAGGAAACGGTGACCGAAGTCACCATCGATGAGCAGATCACCGCCGCACGTGCCCGCCGCCCCGGCTTTGTCAGCCCCAGTTTTGCGACGATTGCCGGCTTTAACGGCAACGGCGCTATGCCGCATTACCGCGCTACCGAACACAGCCACGCCGTGATTGAAGGTGATGGCCTGCTGCTGATCGATTCGGGCGGCCAGTATCTGGGCGGTACCACCGATATCACGCGCGTTGTGGCCATCGGCCAGGTCAGCCCCGACCAGCAGCGTGATTTCACCCTGGTGCTCAAGGGCATGATCAACCTGAGCCGTGCGCGTTTCCCGCGTGGCACCAAGAGCCCGCTGCTCGATGCCCTGGCCCGTGCGCCGATCTGGGCGGCCAATGTGGATTACGGCCATGGCACAGGCCACGGCGTGGGTTACTTCCTCAACGTGCACGAAGGCCCGCAGTCGATCTCGCCACACAGCCCGCCCGATGCACACACGGCCATGGAGCCGGGCATGATCACCTCGAACGAGCCGGGCATTTATCGCCCCGGTCGTTGGGGTGTGCGGATCGAGAATCTGGTGCTCAATGTCTCGGTTGGCGCGGGTGAATTCGGTGAATTCCTCGGCTTCGAGACGCTGACCCTGTGCCCGATCGATACCCGCTGCATCGACCGTGCACTGCTGGACAGCGCGGAAATCCACTGGCTCAACGATTACCATGCCACCGTGCGTGCGCGCCTGCTGCCGCTGGTGGAAGGCGCTGCGCGCGACTGGCTGATCAAATCCACCGAACCCATCTGAACCCGGAAACCGCATGCAAAACCCGTTCGCCAACATACGCTGGGGCCGATGGTTCTTCGGCTCGCTGCTGTTCATTGCGCTGCTGATCGCGGCCTATATCTGGTTCGTGCTCAGCTGGAGCTATTCCGAAGGCGAACGCGCTGGCTATGTGCAGAAACTCGCGCACAAGGGTTGGGTCTGCAAGACCTGGGAGGGCGAGCTGGCCATGATCAACATCCCCGGCACGTTGACCGAGAAGTTCGTGTTCACCGTGCATGACGACAAGGTGGCCGAGGCCATCAATGCCTCTTTGGGCAAGAAGGTCACCTTGTACTACAAGCAGCACGTTGGCGTGCCCACTAGCTGTTTTGGCGACACCATGTATTACGTGGATCGCGTTCGGGTGATCGAATAATGGCAAATCGCTTGAGCAAGATTGTGACCCGTACTGGTGACGATGGCACCACTGGCCTCGGCGATGGCAGCCGCGTGTCCAAGGCCAGCCATCGCATCCATGTGATGGGTGAAATCGACGAACTTAACAGCCAGATTGGCGTCGCGCTGGCCGAACCCCTGCCGGACCTGATACGCCAGAGCCTGATCCGCGTGCAGCACGACCTGTTCGATCTGGGCGGCGAGGTTTGCATTCCCGGCCGCGTGGCCTTGGCCGAGGTGCACCTGGCCAGGTTGGAGGCCGATGTGGTGAGCTTCAATGCCGATCTCTCACCCCTCAAGGAATTCATCCTGCCCGGTGGTAGCCGGGCTTCCGCAGCCCTGCATGTGGCACGCACGGTGTGCCGGCGTGCTGAGCGCTCGCTCGTGGCGCTGGCCGTCAACGAGTCCGTTGCGCCACTGGCTCCACAGTACCTGAATCGTCTCTCCGATCTGCTGTTCGTGCTGGCCCGCAGCGCCAATAAGGCCGTCGGCCAGTCCGATGTGTGCTGGCAGCCCGGCCTGAACGCCGCATGATCATCCGCTTCGCTACCGAGGCAGATGCCCCGGTGCTGGCTGCGCTGGCGCAAGCCGTATGGGTGGATAGCTACGCCCGAGAAGGCATGCGTGCCGTATTGGCGGACTATGTGCGGGACGCCTTTACTGCCGAACGCTACCTGCGCGAACTGGCCGATCCTGCCCGGCAGATATGGGTTGCCGAGCGTGATGGCCATCTGCTTGGCTACGCCAGCCTGAACATGGAAACCAGCCCCATCCGGCCCGAACTGAACCGACGGCTCGAAACGCTCTATGTGCTGCGCCGCCTGCAAGGGCAGGGCGTGGGGCGCGCGCTGATGCAGGCCGTGGCGGTGGCGTCGCCGCAAGGCTGGCTGAGCACATGGCACCGAAATGAGGAAGCGCTCGCGTTCTACGCGCGCATCGGTTGCCAGCGCATCGGCGAGACGGCGTTCGAACTCGAAGGCGAATCGCACCTCAATCATGTGCTGGCTTGGGGTATCCCGGCATGAGCATGCTGATTGATCTGCTGTTCGATATGGACTGGCTGTTCCTGGTCGGCACCGCTGCGTTCTCGATATCGGGCTATCTGGTCGGCGTGAAAAAGCGCTTCGATCTGCTGGGCGTGCTGATCGTGGCCATCCTCACCGCCATTGGCGGCGGCGTGATCCGCGATGTGCTGATCGACCGTGTGCCCGTGGTATTCCGCGATGCCTCGCCCGTCAGCACCATCATCGCCACCCTGGGTGTGGCCTGGCTGTTGAGCCTGCACAAAGATTGGAACGCCGCCATGCACCGCGTATTCGTGCTGGCTGATTCGATCGGGCTGATTGCCTTCAGCCTGGCCGGCGCGCAGGTCGGCATCGACTTTGGTCTCAATCTGTTCGGTGTGCTCTGCGTGGGCTTCATCACCGCGGTAGGTGGCGGCGTGCTGCGCGATGTGCTGGTCAATGATGTGCCGTTCATTCTCGACCGCGATTTCTACGGCACGGTCGCCATCCTGATGGCTGGTCTGCTGTATGCCGCACACGCACTGGGTTATAGCGGCACTGCCACCTTGTGGACGCTGTTTGCCGTGGGTCTGGTCATCCGCTTGCTGGCTCATGCGAGGGACTTCCGGCTGCCGACCGTCTAGGGAGTTTCCCTTATCGATCGTCTGCCGGACAGGCCGATATGCCAATGGCTTGGTAGAATAGTCAGGATGTTGACCCTCCCCACCGATTTCGACGCCCTGCGCGACTGGCTTGCGCATCGGCTCGATACTGCCCGGCAACCTGCCGGTGGTGACATCCATACCGAAGACGACACCACGCCCGCTGCCGTGCTGGTGCCCATTGTCATGCGGCCGGATGCCCCCACTATCTTGTTGACCAAGCGTCATGCCGGCCTGGCCAAGCATGCCGGGCAGATCAGTTTCCCCGGTGGTCGTACCGAAATCGATGAAACCCCCGAGCAGGCCGCGCTGCGCGAAACCGAAGAAGAAGTCGGCATCGCCCCCACGCTGGTCCGGACCGTGGGGCGGCTATCGCACTACACCACGATTACCCGTTACAAGGTGACGCCGGTGGTGGCGCTGGTCCAGCCCGATTTCGTGCTGGCCCTGCAGGCCGATGAGGTGGAAGAGGTCTTCGAAGTACCGCTCAGCTTTGTGCTGAACCCTGCCAGCTATATTGAAAAGAGCCTGAACCTGCCCGAGCGCAGGATGGTGACTTATGCACTGGATTGGCAGGGCAAGATCATTTGGGGCGCCACAGCAGGCATGCTGATGATGCTCCGCCGAACTTTGGAGGAAACCCATTCATGAGCGCTGCCAACGCCGTTCTCACCACCGCGCGCCTGACCCTTGAACCGCTGAAGGCCAGCCACGCCGATGCGCTGTTCGCCGGCCTCAGCAATGCCTCGCTGTACCAGTACATCCCGCAAGAGCCGCCCGCCAGCGTCGAAGCCCTGCGCGAACGCTACAAACGCCTCGAAAGCCGCAGCTCGCCAAGCGGCGATGAATGGTGGCTCAACTGGGCTGTACGCCTGACCGACGGTGCCTACATCGGCCGCGTTGAAGCCACGGTCGATGAAGACAACAAGGCCATCGTTGCCTGGTTCGTCTTTGCCGAGCACCAGCGCAAGGGTTACGCCAAAGAGGCCGTGACCAAGCTGCTCGAACACCTCGAAGGCCCGTTCATGGCGCTGGAATACGAAGTGTTTGTCGATACGCGCAATGCCGCATCGATTGGGCTGGTTGAGTCGCTCGGTTTCAAGCGTGCCGCCACCATCCCCAATGCCCAGAAGTTCAAGGGCAGCACGAGCGACGAATACCGCTACAGCCTGATTCCCCCCAGCGTGGCCAAGGCCGCCAAGGGCAAGAAGAAGTGAGCGATAGCGACGTCGTCGTCGCCTACACCGATGGCGCCTGCAAAGGCAACCCCGGCCCCGGTGGCTGGGGTGCCTTGCTGGTCTACAAAGGCCAGGAGAAGGAGCTGTTCGGCGGCGAGCCCGATACCACCAATAACCGCATGGAACTCATGGCCGTGATCATGGCGCTCGAAACGCTCAAGCGTCCGTGCGCGGTCAAGGTCTGGCTCGATTCGCAGTACGTGAAGAACGGCATTGAAAGCTGGATACACGGCTGGAAGCGCAACGGCTGGAAAACCGCCGACAAGAAGCCGGTCAAGAATGCTGAACTCTGGCAGCGTCTGGATGCCGCCCGTGGCCGCCATCAGGTTGAATGGGCTTGGGTCAAAGGCCACGCGGGTCACGCTGGCAACGAACGCGCCGACGCGCTCGCCAACCGTGGCGTGGACAGCATCCGATGAGTGCGCCAGCCATCACCCTGCACCCGTACAACGGCAACGACCGCCCGCTGCTGCGCGGCATGGAGCTCCTGTACTCGCATGATTTCAGCGAAATCACCACGCTGAGCTTCAAGGAATCGGGCTACTTCCTCACCGAGGCACAGTTCGACGAATACTTCATCAACGTGTTTGCCACGCTGATCATCCGCGTCGATGGCAAACCCGCCGGCTTTGCCATCATCGATAACAAAAGCCAGCTCGACGGCGCCAGCGATGTGCACGACGTGCTGCAGTTCTTCATCCTGCGCGGGATGCGCAAACGCGGCATCGGCAAGCTTGCCGCGCGTGCCGTGTTCGACCGCTACCCCGGCAAATGGGAAGTCCGCCAGATCGATGAAAACGCCGCCGCCCAGGTCTTCTGGCGCCGTGCGATCAGCGAGTACACGGGCGGTAACTTTGCCGAGCGGCGATGGGAGGATGAAGATGGCGGCGGCGTGGTGCAGACCTTCCATACCCCCAGTCACACCGCGTAGGGTGCAATAAGGCCGACGGCCGCATTGCACCTTGCCCGCACAGGCCCGGGATGTGTGGTGCAATGCGCTGCGCTTATTGGCAACCTACGCCTGCATTGCTTCCATCAGCACCTGCCATCAACCGAGGAACATCGTGCTCAAGCAGTTCTTCAGCCGCAACCGCCAAGCCAGCCTGACCTTCATCCTGGTGACGGTGTTTCTGGATGTCCTGGGTATCGGCCTGATCATTCCGGTGCTACCGATTCTGGTCGGCCAGTTCACCAGCAGCCCGGACGAGCAGGCGCACTGGTTCGGCATCCTGTCGGCCGTGTATGGCGTCATGCAGTTCCTGTGCATGCCCTTGCTGGGTGCCCTGTCGGATCGTTTTGGTCGGCGACCCGTGCTGTTGTTGTCGATTTTCGGCTTGGCGTTCAGCCTGCTGGTGCATGCGATGGCGACCTCGCTGATGGCATTGTTGTTGATCCGCCTGATCAGCGGCAGCACCGCCGCCAGCTTCTCGGTGGCCAATGCCTATGTGGCCGACATCACAGAACCCGACAAACGCGGCAAAGCCTTCGGCATGCTGGGCGCGGCGTTCGGACTGGGCTTCATCTTCGGCCCCATGCTGGGCGGCTTGCTGGGCGGACAGGATGTGCGGCTGCCGTTCTTTGTGGCGGCAGGCTTGGCCATGCTCAATTGGCTATATGGTTACTTCGTACTGCCGGAATCCTTGCCCAAGGAGCGTCGTGCGCCGTTCTCGCTCAAGCGCGCCAACCCGCTTTCGGCCCTGCTGCACCTGAGCCGCCTGCAAGGCATAGGCGGCCTGGTGGCGGTATTTGCGCTGACTTTGCTCGGCCAGTTCATCCTGCAGACGACCTGGGTGCTCTACACCACCTTCCGTTTTGGCTGGACGCCAACCGACAACGGCATTGCGCTGTTTGTGGTGGGTCTGGTCGGTGCGGTAGTGCAGGGTGGTTTGCAGGGGCGCTTGCTCAAGCATTTTGGCGAGCAGAAGCTGGCCTTGCTGGGCATCGGCTCCGCCGCGCTGGCGTATGTGGCCTACGGCAGCATAACCATCGGCTGGCTGATGTATGTAGTGATCTTCGCCAATCTGTTCTCGTTTGCCGCCGGCCCGGCCATGCAGGCGATCGTATCCAAGGCGGTCGATCCGCGTGAGCAGGGGCTGACCCAGGGTTCGCTCAATGCCATCCAGGGCTTGGCCATCATTTTCGGCCCGTTGATCGGCACCGCCATTCTGGCCCGTGTCAGCCACCTGCCGGCGGGTGACTGGCGCATGGGCGCCACCTTCTATACCTGTGCGGCCCTGCAGGGGCTGGCACTGTTGATTGCCTGGTGGCACTTCCGCCGCCACCCCGTACCCAAGACCCTAGCTACCCAAGTCAGCCCGGAGAGCCCGACATGACCACCCTGTGCATCCAGATCCAGCCCGATCGCACCAGCGATTACGACGAAGCCGAGCTCATGGCGGTGTGCGATAGCCTCAAGGTGCACAAGCCGCTGATTACCAGCTTTGCGATGGAGACCGGTGATGATGAAGGCCCCTGGGTCAACCTGATGTTCGAAACCGATCACGCCGCCAAGGTCTGGCCGATCCTGCAGGCGGCTTTCTATCCCGCTAATGCTTTTGGCGACCGCATGCGCGCCAGCTCCATGGCCATGTGCACGGGTGAAGAGGGCTGGGAAGACTATCTGCTGCTTTATCATTACGATCCGAACCCCGAGCTGGACAGTCTGGACGACGCAGCCTGAGCCCATCACCGAGTCCTGCCATGCGCCAAATCATTCTGGATACCGAAACCACCGGCCTGCGCGTCGAGGATGGCAACCGCATCCTCGAAATCGCCGCGGTCGAGATGGTGAACCGCAAGCTCTCGCCGCCCGACGCGCACCTGCACCGCTACATCAACCCCGAGCGTGATTCGGAAGAGGGCGCGCTCAATGTGCACGGGCTGACCACCGATTTCCTGGCCGACAAACCCAAGTTCGCCGATATCGTCGATGAGTTCCTCGATTTCGTGCGCGGCAGCGAGCTGATCATCCACAATGCGCCGTTCGACGTGGCCTTCCTCAATATGGAACTGGGCAAGCTCGGGCGCGGCAAGATCACCGATTACGTCACCGGCATCATCGATACGCTCAAGGATGCCAAGGAGCTGTTCCCCGGCAAGCGCAACAGCCTGGATGCACTGTGTGACCGCTTCGAAATCGACCGTAGCGGCCGTACCCTGCACGGCGCGCTGATCGACTGCGAACTGCTCGCCGAGGTCTACCTGACCATGACGCGCGGGCAGGACAGCCTGCTGATCGATTTTGCCTCCGCAGCCGAGCAGGATGCCGCGCATACCCACGCCGCCGCGCGCCGCGCGCGTGGCCCGCTGAAAATCCTCGCCCCCAGCGAGGCCGAACTGGCCGAGCATGCTGCGTATCTGGACGGGCTGGATAAAGCCGTCAAGGGCACCAGCCTCTGGCGCACCTTGGAACCCAAGGAAGTGGCCGCATGAGCCGCTTCATTGCACTGCTGCCCGCTGCCGGTGCCGGCAGCCGAATGGGCTCCACCACCCCCAAGCAATACCTGCCCTTGCTGGGTCAGCCCTTGCTGATGCACACACTGGCCGCGCTGGCGGCAGTGCCAGAGATCGACCGTCTGGTACTGGTGCTGTCGCCGCAGGATGAGTGGTTCGATGCCTACACGCCCAACCCGGCGGTGGCAGCCAAACTCACGGTAGTCCGCTGCGGTGGCGCTAGCCGTGCCGAAAGCGTCCGCAACGGCCTCGCTGCCATCGCCGATCAAGTCAGCCGCAGCGACTGGGTACTGGTACACGACGCCGCACGCCCCTGTCTGGCCGCGCCCGATGTGAGCCGCATGATCGCCACGCTGCGCGACGACACCGTGGGCGGCATCCTCGCCTTGCCGGTGGCCGATACGCTCAAGCGTGCTGCCAGCGGTGAACGCATCGCCGCCACGGTCAACCGCGACGCCCTCTGGCGCGCACAAACCCCGCAGATGTTCCGCCACGGCTTGTTGTCGGACGCGCTCGCACAAGCGGCCAGCGACGCGATTACCGACGAAGCCAGTGCCGTCGAACGCCTCGGTCACGCACCGCGGCTGGTGCCCGGCAACGAGCGCAATATCAAAGTGACCTACCCCGAAGACCTCGCACTGGCTGCGCTGTTTCTTCAATCGCGTCAGGAGCTCGCCGCATGAGCAATCTGCCTATCCGTATCGGCCAAGGCTGGGACGTACACCGCCTCGTCGAAGGCCGCCCGCTGATACTCGGCGGGGTACATATCCCGCACGACAAAGGCTTGCTGGGCCATTCCGACGCCGACGCACTTCTGCACGCGCTCACCGACGCCATCCTTGGCGCCGCCGGCCTTGGCGACATCGGCCGCCACTTTCCCGATACCGATCCCGAGTTCAAAGGCGCCGACAGCCGCGCGCTGCTGCGCGAAGCCGTGCGCCGTGTGGCGGCAGCCGGTTGGCGTGTGGGCAATGTCGATGCTTCCATCTTGGTGCAAGCCCCCAAGATGGCCCCGCACATCCCGGCCATGGTGGCGCATATTGCTGACGACCTCGGCATCGAGCCAAGCTGCGTCAATGTGAAGGCCAAGACCTATGAAAAGCTCGGCCCGGTGGGGCAGGGCGAGAGCATTGAGGCGCAGGCGGTGTGTTTGCTGGTCAGGGCATGATCGCAAGACCGCTTGCCTATGCGTGCCTAGCTTTGAGCATGTCGCTCGTTGGCAGCTATGTCGCCCTCTCCAAACCGCTCACGCTGATCTTCCCGGTCTTTCTGCTGGGCTGGCTGCGCTTTGGCGCGGGTGGCTTGGCGATTCTGCACTGGTTGAAAAAGCCGGTCGATGAGGCACCGATGAGTGCGCGGACCAAGGGGCTGGTGTTTCTGGAATCGTTCTTCGGCAACTTCCTCTTTACGGTGTGCATGCTGTTCGGGGTGAGCATGACCACGGCGGTGTCGGCCGGCGTGATCATGGCAGCCATTCCGGCGGTGGTGGCCTTGATGAGCTGGTTCATCCTGCGCGAGCGCATCGGCTTGCGCATCTGGGCGGCAATTGCCTGTGCGGCGGTGGGGATAGCGCTGCTGGGGCTCGCCAAGCCCACGCATGCCGGCGCGGAGGCTGCACATCCACAGGCTTGGCTGGGCAACCTGCTGGTTTTTGGCGCGGTATTGTGCGAGGCGGCTTACGCCATCATCGGCAAAAAGCTGACCGGTTCACTGGGGCCGCGGCGGATTACTGCCTTGATCAACCTCTGGGGCTTTGTACTGATGACGCCACTGGGTGTGTATTACGCGCTGCAGTTCGATTTTGCTGCGGTGAGCGCGGGCATCTGGTTGCTGTTCATTTTCTATGCGCTGGCGGCCAGTGTGTGGACTGTATGGCTGTGGATGACGGGTCTCAAGGGGGTGCCTGCCAGCCAGGCCGGCGTGTTCATGGTGATGCTCCCGGTATCGACCGCGCTGGTGGGTGTGCTGGTGCTGGGCGAGCCGATCACCCGTCTGCAGTGGCTGGCATTTGCGATTTCGCTTGCCGGCGTGTTGCTGGCAACCTTGCCGGGGCGTAGCCAGCGATCTGTTTTGGCCTAGTTGCGCCGCAATATAAAAAGCGGCCTTTGCCAGCACTCTATACTTGCGGCCAGAGCTTCCCCGGCTGTGTCCATGACTTCGCTGATTTCTGCTTCCGCGCTGATGCTGTGCATTGGCGCACCCGATCTCGTCCTGGTGGATTGTCGCCACGATCTGACTGATACCGACGCAGGCCGTCGCGCCTATGCCGAGGGTCATTTGCCCGGTGCCCGGTTTCTGCATCTGGACGAGCATCTGTCTGGCCCGAAGACGGGCCTGAATGGGCGGCATCCCTTGCCGGACCCGCTGACTCTGGCGGCCACGCTGGGCAAGACGGGCATTCGTCGCCAGACACAGGTGGTGGCCTATGACGCGCACGGTGGCATGTATGCTGCCCGATTATGGTGGCTGTTGCGGTGGCTGGGCCATGAGAAGGTGAGCGTGCTCGATGGCGGTGTCGCAGCATGGCTGGCTGCCGGCGGTGCGCTGGAGACCCGCGATCCCGATCCAGTCGCCGTCCACTTTGCGCCCAAGGTGCAAGCGGGCTGGACCGTGGATGCCCAGACCATACTGGCAAATCTGGCCGATCCGTCGTTTGTGGTCGTCGATGCGCGCGCACCGGGCCGCTTTGCCGGTGAAGGGGAGACACTGGACCCGGTGGCCGGGCACATACCCGGTGCGCGCAACCGTTTTTTTCAGGCTAACCTTGGGCCGGATGGCTGCTTCAAGCCTGCTGCACAATTACGTGAAGAATGGTTACAGCTGCTGGCAGATGCCAGCCCGGCAGAGTCGGTCCAGCAATGTGGCTCGGGGGTGACGGCTTGCCATAATCTGCTGGCACTGGAGGTGGCCGGCCTGCAGGGTGCCAGGCTCTATCCCGGTTCGTGGAGCGAATGGTGCAGCGATCCAGCCCGCCCGGTCGCACGCGGTACGGATGCGGCATGATCGGACTGCCTGTATTGCCCCACTTGATGTGGATCAGCCGGTGCCGGGTCAGCCCGGGCGACAATGCGCGCCATGCCTGCTGCCACGCTCCTGCCTGTGATCTCCCCGAACGCCATGACTGAAGCGGCGCCTGACCTCGCTGAACTGCCGGAACTGACGGCCTGCTCGGTGTCGGAAGATGACGGTACGGTCACCTCCCAGTTCCTGATCAGTGGCATGTACTGCGCTGCCTGCGCCGGCTTGATCGAACGCGCGGCCAACAGTGTGCCTGGTGTGCGCGAGGCCACTGTACAGGCAGCGAGTGAGCGCCTGAGCGTGCGCTGGTCGCCGGCTGCAGCCAGCACGGCGCAGCTCCAGGCGGCGATAGCACGCGCTGGCTATCGGGCTGTGCCGGATCACGCCGCACCCGCTCGTACGCTGCGCCAGCAAGAGCGCAGACAGGCCATCTGGCGCTGGTTTGTCGCCGGCTTCCTGATGATGCAGATCATGATGCTGGCGACGCCGCGCTATGTGGCCGAACCCGGCGAAATGAGCGCCGATCTTTACCAGTTGCTGATCTGGGGCGAATGGGTGCTGTGTCTGCCTGTTGTGCTGTTCTCGGCCGGGCCTTTCTTCAAGGCGGCCTGGCGTCAGTTGCGGCAGCGCACCATCGGCATGGATGTACCGGTTACGGTCGGGATCATTGTCACCTTTATCGCCAGCACCGGTGCCGCACTGGACCCCAGCGGACCGTTTGGCCATGAGGTGTATTTCGATTCACTGGCGATGTTTGTCGCCTTCCTGCTGGGCAGCCGCTTTCTCGAAATGCGCGCGCGTCACCGCGTGGCCGAGTCGCTCGAGCAAGCGAGCCAGCGCTTGCCCGAGCAGGTCGAGCGACGGGGGGCAGAGGGGCGCTTCGAGCGCGTGGCACCGTCGCAATTACTCGCGGGCGATACGGTACGTGTGCCGCTGGGCCAGGCCTTTCCAGCCGATGGCGTGCTGCTGGAGGGTGAAACCGCCGCCGATGAAAGCCTGCTGACCGGCGAGTCACGTGCCATTGGCAAGTTGCCCGGCAGCGAGCTGATTGCCGGCAGCCTGAACCTGCTCGCACCGGTGCTGATGACCGTGCACCGGACCGGCGAACAGACCCGTTACCACGCCATTGTGCGGCTGATGCGCAGCGCGCTGACGCAGCGGCCGGCACTGGTGCGCATGGCCGACCGCATTGCCGGCCCGTTCCTGTGGGCGGTACTGGCACTCGCGGCGCTGGCGGCACTGGGCTGGTACTTCATCGATCCGGCCAAGGCCTTGCCGGTGGCGGTGGCAGTGCTGATCGTGACCTGCCCCTGCGCGCTGTCCCTGGCGGCGCCGACGGCCTTGCTGGCCGCTGCTGGCAATCTGGCCCGGCGCGGTGTGTTGCTGCATCGACTGGATGCACTGGAGGCATTGGCCGGCATTGATACCGTGGTCTTTGATAAGACGGGCACGCTCACCGAAGCCGGTTTGCAGCTGCAGCAGCCGGAGCCCGCCCCGGATACGCCGGCGGGCCAGACCTTGCTGGCGCAGGCAGGCAGTCTGGCTGCCCATTCGCTGCATCCGGTATCGCGTGCCGTGGTGCAGGCGGCTGCTTTGCCGGCGACGCAAGACGGCTGGCGTGAGGTGCGTGAGTTCCCCGGCTTGGGGCTTGAGGCGCTCAGCGTTGATGGCAGCCGCTGGCGGCTAGGCCGGCCCGAGTGGGTGGCCAATGCCGGGACTGGCTTGGCTGCAGGTCGTGCCCGATTGGCTTTTGGCCCGGTGGGGGAGGTACGTTGGCGGGCGCAGATCAGCGAGTCCCTGCGCGCGGATGCCCCGGCCGCATTGGCGGCCTTGCAGGCGGACGGTTTGCGCACCGCGTTGCTATCGGGTGATGAACCCGCACGTGTCGGCGCGATGGCAGCTACCTTGAAGCTGGATGAGGCGATCGGCGGCGCCAGCCCCGAAGCCAAGCTGGCGCATCTGGCGGCCCTGCAAGGCGCTGGCCGGCGTGTGCTGGTGGTGGGCGATGGCATTAACGACGCGCCCATACTGGCGCAGGCGGACGTGAGCTTTGCGATGGGGCAGGGCGCGGATCTCGCTCGCAATCATGCCGATGCGGTGCTGCTGTCAGGCCGGCTGCGCGATATCGTGGTTGCGAAAGCACTGGCAGGGCGCACGCTGACCATCATCCGCCAGAACTTTGCCTGGGCCCTGCTCTACAACCTGGCCAGCGTGCCGCTCGCGGTGGTCGGCCTCTTGCCGCCCTGGCTGGCGGGTATCGGCATGGCCCTGAGTTCGCTGGTCGTAGTGTTGAACACATTGCGTCTTGGCCGTTCACCTGCTTCAACTGAGTAACCGCCCGAATGGAAAGTCTGTATCTCCTGATTCCCCTGTCGGTCTTGCTGGTCTTGCTGATCGTTGGCCTGTTCGGCTGGGCGATCCATAGCGGCCAGCTCGACAACCTGGAGCGGGAAGGCAACCGGATACTCGAAGACGAGACCGAGGGGCGCGACATATTGCCGCAGATTGATGGCGATCAAGACAGCGACAAACATTAAGCCCGGATAATTGTAATTAGCGTAAGACCAATAAAAAGGAGCCTTTCATGGCAAATCAGCAACACGCGGGGCAGCCCGTGTACGAGTACGGGGTACTGCGGGCTTTCTCGCTAGCCACCATACTCTGGGGCGTGGTCGGTATGCTGGTCGGCGTCATCATCGCCGCCCAGCTCACCTGGCCCGAACTGAACTTCGGCATCCAGTGGCTCAGTTATGGCCGTCTGCGACCGCTGCACACCAACGCGGTGATCTTTGCCTTTGGGGGCTGTGCGCTGTTTGCCACGGCCTACCATGTGGTTCAGCGTACCTGCCAGACACGGCTGTTCATGCCGGGACTGGCCTGGTTCACCTTCTGGGGCTGGCAGCTGGTGATCGTGCTGGCGGCCATCACCCTGCCGCTGGGCATTACCAGCGGCAAGGAGTACGCCGAGCTGGAGTGGCCGATCGACGTGCTGATCACTTTGGTCTGGGTATCGTTCGCGGTGGTGTTCTTCGGCACTATCGGCACCCGCAAGGTGCGCCATATCTATGTGGCCAACTGGTTCTTCGGTGCCTTCATCCTGGCCGTGGCCCTGCTGCATCTGGTCAACAGCGCGGCGTTACCGGTGAGCTTCTGGAAGAGCTACTCGGCTTACGCGGGCGTGCAGGATGCGATGGTGCAGTGGTGGTACGGCCATAACGCCGTGGGCTTCTTCCTTACTGCCGGCTTCCTCGGGATGATGTACTACTACATCCCCAAGCAGGCCGGTCGCCCGGTGTATTCGTATCGCCTGTCCATCGTCCACTTCTGGGCGCTGATCTTCACCTATATGTGGGCTGGCCCTCACCATCTGCACTACACGGCACTGCCGGACTGGGCGCAGAGCGTGGGCATGATCTTCTCGCTGGTGCTGCTGGCACCGAGCTGGGGCGGCATGATCAACGGCATCATGACCCTTTCGGGCGCCTGGCATAAGCTGCGCGACGACCCGATCCTCAAGTTCCTGATCGTGTCGCTGTCGTTCTACGGCATGAGCACCTTCGAAGGGCCGATGATGTCGATCAAGACCGTCAACGCCTTGAGCCACTACACCGACTGGACCGTGGGCCATGTGCATTCGGGTGCCCTGGGTTGGGTGGGTCTGATCTCGATGGGCTCGATGTACTACCTGATCCCGCGTCTGTACGGTCGCACCGAGATGTTCTCCAAGCGTGCCATCGAGCTGCACTTCTGGATCGCCACGCTGGGTATCGTGCTGTACATCGCCGCGATGTGGATTGCCGGTGTGATGCAGGGCCTGATGTGGCGCGCGGTGAACCCGGACGGCACCTTGGTCTACACCTTCGTCGAAAGCGTGAAGGCAACCTTCCCCTTCTATGTGATCCGTCTGCTCGGCGGCCTGCTGTATCTCGGCGGCATGCTGATCATGGCCTGGAACGTGGTGATGACCGTGCGCGCAGGCCGTGCCGTGGACGACGCCATTCCTGCCGCCGCACCGGCCCACGCTTGATAGACCCGACGGAGAATAGACATGGCTGACAACCATCACCCCAAAGGTCACGAGAAGATCGAGACCAGTAATTTCCTGATGATCGTGCTGGTGCTGCTGACCATTGTGGTTGGCGGCGCTGTGGAAATCGTGCCGCTGTTCTTCCAGCGCTCGACCACCCAGCCGGTTGCCGGGCTCAAACCCTATACGGCCCTGCAAGTAGCTGGCCGTGATGTGTACGTACGTGAAGGCTGCTACAACTGCCACTCGCAGATGATCCGTCCGTTCCGTGCCGAAACATTGCGCTATGGCCACTACTCGGTGGCGGGCGAGTTCGTTTACGACCGTCCGTTCCAGTGGGGTTCCAAGCGT
Organism: Chitinimonas sp. BJYL2; assembly: GCF_027257935.1. Taxonomy (NCBI): domain Bacteria; kingdom Pseudomonadati; phylum Pseudomonadota; class Betaproteobacteria; order Neisseriales; family Chitinibacteraceae; genus Chitinimonas; species Chitinimonas sp. BJYL2. The sequence continues at coordinate 285,679 of NZ_JANZKW010000003.1, forward strand.
ACCGGCCCCGATCTGCATCGCGTGGGCGGCAAGTACAGCGACGAGTGGCATCGCATCCACCTGATCAACCCGCGTGATCTGGTGCCCGAGTCGAACATGCCGGCTTACCCCTGGCTGGAAAAGCAGTGGGTTGCCACCGACGAGATCATTCCCAAGATGCAGGCACTGCGCACGCTGGGTGCGCCCTACAGCGATGAGGAAATCGCCAAGGCGCCGGCCGAGCTGGCAGGCAAGACCGAGATGGACGCGGTGATTGCCTACCTGCAGGTGCTGGGCACCTCGATCAAGTAAGGAGCCACCATGGACATCAATATCTTGCGCTCCATCGTGACCGTGCTGTCGTTCGTGGCCTTCATGGCCATCGTGTTCCGCGTCTATTCGCGCCGGAACCGCGACAAGCTCGAAGAAATCGGCCGTGCCGTACTCGATGACGACGCACCGCCACCGAATAATCCGCAATCCGGGGGCTCGCTATGAGCGACTTTATCTCCAGCGGCTGGGCCTTGTTTGTTGCCGCCGCCACCATACTCGGGCTGGTGTTCTGCGTGGTGATCCTGCTGATCGCCAGCCGTCGCAAGGTCATGGCCAATGACAACACCACCGGCCACGTCTGGGACGAAGACCTGAAGGAACTGAACAACCCGCTGCCGCGCTGGTGGATGGGCCTGTTTGTACTCACCATCGTGTTCGCCGCGCTGTACCTGTTCCTGTATCCGGGCTTGGGTACGCATGCCGGTTCGCTCAAGTGGAGTAGCCAGGGTCAGTACGAGGCCGAACAGGCCAAGGCCAAGCAGGCACTTGATACGGTGTATGCCGACTTTGCCAAGCAGCCGGTCGAAGTGCTGGCCAAAGATGCCAAAGCCATGGGCATAGGTGAGCGCCTGTTTGCCAACAACTGCGCGGGCTGCCACGGCTCGGATGCCAAAGGCTCCAAGGGCTTCCCCAATCTGACCGACACCGACTGGCTGTATGGCGGTGATCACCCCACCATCGTGAAGACGATTGTTGAGGGGCGGCAGGGGGCCATGCCCGCGCTCGCAGCCGCGGTGGGTTCGGCGGACGATGTGCGCAATCTGGCCAACTATGTGTTGAGCCTGTCGGGTGCCGTCCATGACCCCAAGGCGGCGGCCGAAGGTCAGCCCAAGTTTGCGGTCTGCGCAGCTTGCCATGGTGCCGATGGTAAGGGCATGCAGGCACTGGGTGCCCCGAACCTGACCGACAAGGTCTGGCTGCATGGCGCGGGCGAGCAGGCGATCGTGGCGATGATCACCAAGGGCAAGAACAACGTGATGCCAGCCCATGCCAGCCGCCTGAGCGCCGAGCAGATCCATGTGCTCGCCGCCTATGTGTGGAACCTGTCGCCACGCGGCGCTGCTGCCACCAATTAAGCCTGCTCTGGAAAGTGATATCGCGTGAACCCGTCCGCTACCGATAAACCCGCTGCCAGCACCATGGCGGTGGATGACGCCAAGGTAGAAGTCATCTCGCTCTACAAGGCCGAGAAGAAAATCTACCCGCGCGCGGTATCGGGCTGGTTCCGCAACTGGCGCTGGGCGCTGATCTGGCTCACGCAGCTGGTGTTCTACGGCATGCCCTGGCTCAGCTGGAACGGGCGTCAGTCGGTATTGTTTGATCTGGGTTCGCGCCGGTTTTATATCTTCGAGCTGGTGCTGTACCCACAGGATTTCATCTACCTCACGGCCCTGTTACTGATCTCGGCCTATGCCCTGTTCCTGTTCACTGCGGTGGCCGGGCGTCTGTGGTGCGGCTATGCCTGCCCGCAAACCGTCTACACCGAAATCTACATGTGGGTGGAACAGAAGTTCGAGGGCGACCGCGCCGCGCGCATGAAGCTCGATGCTGCACCCTGGTCGTTCGAGAAGCTCTGGCGCAAGGGTGGCAAGCAATTCGTCTGGATTGCCATCGGTCTGTGGACCGGCCTGACCTTTGTGGGCTACTTCACCCCGATCAAAACCCTGCTGGCCGAGGCCATGACCTTGTCGTTCGGCCCCTGGGAATGGTTCTGGGTGCTGTTCTACGGCTTTGCCACCTATGGCAACGCCGGCTATATGCGCGAGCAGGTGTGCAAGTACATGTGTCCTTACGCGCGCTTCCAGAGCGCAATGTTCGACAAGGACACGCTGATCATCACCTACGACACCGAGCGCGGCGAGCCGCGTGGCAGCCGTTCGCGCAAGGCGGACCCCAAGGTGGCGGGCCTGGGGTCATGTATCGATTGCACCTTGTGTGTGCAGGTCTGCCCGACCGGCATCGATATCCGTAACGGCTTGCAGTACGAGTGTATCGGCTGTGCCGCGTGTATCGATGTATGCGATGGCGTGATGGACAAGATGGGCTACGAACGTGGCCTTATCCGTTACGACACACAGCACGCCATGGCGCAAAAGCTCACGCGCAAGCAGATGTTCATGCGCATGCTGCGGCCACGTGTGATGGTGTACACCGCCATTCTGATCGTGGTAAGTGCGGCCCTGGTGTTGTCGATTGCGCTGCGCACGCCGTTCAAGGTGGATGTGGTGCGCGATCGGGCCTCGCTGGCTCGACTGGTGGACGATGGCTACATTGAAAACGTCTACCGCCTGCAGATCATGAATGCGACCGAAACGCCGCAACGTTATACCGTGCAGGTCGAGGGGCTCGATGGTCTTGCTCTGAGCGAAACGCCGCCGGTGCTCACGCTAGGTCCCGCCGAAGCGCGCTGGATTTCGCTGGCGGCCAAGTTGTCGCCCGACGCTGCGCAGGCAATGGGTGCGGGAGCCAAGCCAATACGGTTCGTGATTGAACGATTGCCCGATCAGCAGGAAGCGGCTCGTCGTCTGGTCGAGAAATCTACGTTTATTGTGCCGCGCTGAGTGCGGCAGAAAGCAGAAGTCTCATGCAAACCCCGGTACAGCAAACGGCCAGACCCTGGTGGCGAGAATCGATGATGTGGCTGGTGGTCGGCGGACCAGCACTGGTGGTGGTGGCTAGTTTCATCACCCTGTCGCTGGCGATCCGTCATCCCGACCCGGTGCTTGATACCTCGCGCGCCCAAAGCGCCGACGGCGATGTGCAGCCTGATCAATGGACGCCCGCCGTAAGAGCCCGCAACCATGCTGCGACCGCCCGCGAGGGCGAGGAGAAGTAATGAGCGACCGCCCCTATGACATCGACGACGTGATCGACGCACACGAACCCAAGCCGCGCACGGTGTGGCTGATGTATGTGTTGTGGCCATCGTTCGTGATGGCGGGGGTAATGGACGCGCTGGTCTTCGCGGTGGTGGACCCGAGTGACCTGACCTGGTTCGGCATGCAGCCGATGGATCTGCCACGGCAAGCCATCTACACGATGAGCTTTTTTGTCATGTGGGCGGTCATCGCGGCGTCGTCGGCGCTGACCTTGTGGTTCGCGCAAAGCCAGACAGGCATCCGGCCCAGTCTGGGCAAGTAGGGGGCAATAAGCGCAGCGCATTGCACCCTACGGAAACTTCCGTGGAAGTTGCCCGAGCTTGGGCGTATCAGCAGCTCGAATGATTGACGAGCTGCTTGAGACCGGCCGGATTGAGGATGCGGATCTGCCGTTGCTTCACTTCCAGCAGGCCGTCGTCCTGGAACTTGGAGAAGGTGCGGCTCACGGTTTCGAGCTTGAGACCCAGATAGCTGCCGATTTCTTCGCGGGTCATCCGCAGCACGACTTCCACCGACGAGAAGCCGCGTGCCTGCAAACGCTGGGTCAGGTTCAGCAAGAAGGCCGCCAGGCGCTCTTCCGCACGCATCGAACCCAGCAACAGCATCACGCCATGATCGCGGACGATCTCGCGGCTCATGATCTTGTGGAAATGGTGCTGCAGCTCGGTGAACACGCGCGAGAGTTCCTCGAACTGGCTGTAGGGAATCACGCAAACCTGCGAGTCTTCGAGCGCCACGGCATCGCAGCTATGGCGGTCGGTGCTGATGCCATCGAGGCCCAGCAGCTCGCCTGCCATCTGGAAACCGGTAACCTGATCGCGGCCGTCTTCAGCGGAGACGCAGGTCTTGAAGAAACCGGTACGCACGGCGTAGAGCGCCTGGAAGGGATCGTCGGCACGGAACAGGGCTTCGCCGCGGGCCACCGAGCGGCGCTTGGCGACCAGGGAATCGAGCTTGTCGAGGCTGTCGCCCGACAAACCGACGGGCAAGCAGAGCTCGCGCAGATTGCAGTTAGAACAGGCAACTTTGAACGTGGCGGAAGGAATCGGATTGGCTGCGGTCATGGCCTGTACAGGGTGGATGCGGGTCGGCGTGACGCAGTCGGTTTCGGCGGTGGGAGCTTGGAACATGGTGGGCCCTCGTGACTGCGCCAATTGTCGCTCCCAAACTAAGCTGGCGGCTTGACCCATGTCAATGGGGACAATCGTCGTCCATGGCAAAGTGAGCGCCATGCACGCTACTCACACCCCCACCATTGACGGCATCAGCGAAGACATCCTGCGTCGCTTCGACGTCAGCGGCCCTCGCTACACCTCGTACCCTACGGCCGACCGCTTTGTCGAAGCCTATACCGCCGACCATTACAAGCAGGCGCTGGCCCAGCGCCGCCAGAGTGGTCTGGTGGGGGGCGCGGCACCCTTGTCGGTGTATGTACACATCCCGTTCTGCGAATCGGTCTGCTACTACTGCGCGTGCAACAAGGTGATCACCAAGCACCACGAGCGGGCCGCCGAATACTTGCAGGCGCTGCGTCACGAGATGGACCTTACCAGCGCGCACCTGGGCGGCAATGAGCCGGTTTCCCAACTGCATCTGGGGGGCGGCTCCCCCACGTTCCTCAGCGACGAGGAACTGACGAGCCTGATGGCCGATCTGCGGGCGCATTTCCGCCTGCTGCCCAGTGCCGAGGTCTCCATCGAAGTCGACCCGCGCACGGTGGATGCGGGGCGACTTCGCCATCTGCGCGATCTGGGTTTCAACCGTCTGAGCTTCGGGGTGCAGGACTTCGATCCCGATGTGCAGAAGGCGGTGCATCGCGTGCAGAGTGAGGAAATGGTGGAGGCGCTGATGGTGGCAGCGCGTGAACTCGGCTTTGCCTCGACCAATGTCGACCTGATTTACGGTCTGCCGCAGCAAACGCGCGCCTCGTTTGCCCGCACGGTGGCTCGCGTGGCGCAGTTGCGCCCGGACCGCATTGCCCTGTATGCCTACGCGCACCTGCCACAGCGATTCAAACCGCAGCGGCGGATCGATGCCGCCCTGCTGCCACAAGGAGCCGACAAGCTCGGCATGCTGGCCAGTGCGCTGAGCGGCTTTCTGGGTCATGGCTACAGCTATATCGGCATGGACCACTTTGCCCTGCCCGATGACCCGCTCGCGATTGCCAAGCGTCAGGGCCGTCTGCACCGCAACTTCCAGGGTTACAGCACCCAGCCCGATTGTGATTTGATCGGTTTGGGCGTATCGGCCATCGGCCGGGTCGGCGCGAGTTATGTCCAGCACGCCAAAACTCTGCCCGAGTACTACGACGCCCTGCGTCATGGTCAGTTGCCGGTGGCACGTGGTTTGTCCCTGAACCGGGACGATCTGGTCCGCCGCGCCATGATCATGGCCTTGATGTGTCAGGGCCGGGTGGAGTACGAATCCATCGAACTGGCACACCTGATCGAGATTCCCAGTTACTTTGCCAGCGAGCTGGAAACACTCAAGCCCATGGCAGACATGGGGTTGATCGATATTGAACCGCGGGCGATCCAGGTGACGGCGCAAGGCTGGTACTTCGTGCGGGGTATTGCCATGGTGTTTGACCGCTATCTGCAGGCAGACCGCAATCGCGAGCGCTTCTCGCGGGTGATCTAGCAGCTGCGTTAGCATAGGCGGCATGGACCTTGCACTGATCACTTCTGCCCTGCTCATGGGCATCGCCGGCTCGCCCCATTGCGTGGCGATGTGCGGTGCGAGCTGCTCGGCACTGAGCGCTGGGCCGGTGCGCCACAAGGCGCTGGTCACCTTGCAGCTGGGGCGCCTGCTCAGTTACGCCGCCGGCGGAGCGCTGGCGGCGGCCAGTGTCGGTTCGCTGGCCCGGCTTGGTGAGTCCTTTGCGCTATTGCGGCCGTTCTGGGTACTCATCCATCTGGCGGCACTGGGTCTGGGCTTCTACCTGATCTGGCAGGGGCGGCAGCCACGCTGGCTAGAAGCGGTGGGCCAAGGCTCGATGCGCATGCAGGTATTGCAGGCAGATGCGCTCGCGACGAGTGGCGTGGCGATGGCTCGTCGCCAGATCGGCAGGGCGGGCCTTGCCGGCCTGGCCTGGGTCGCTTGGCCCTGTGGCTTGCTGCAGTCGGCCCTCGTGTTGGCAGCCGTATCGTCCGGCCCGGCACAAGGGGCGTTGATCATGGCGGCGTTTGCAACGACTTCGGCCTTGGGGCTGTGGCTGGGGCCGCTGTTACTGCTGCGTCTGCTGGGGCAGGCACGCGATCCGCAGCGCGGCATGCGCTGGTCGGTGCGGCTCGCGGGTGTCGGGCTCGCAGCGGCGTCTGTTTTTGCGCTGGGCCATGGTGTCTGGCGCCAGCTGGCCTTGCTCTGTGGCATACCGGTCTGACCGGAATACCTGTGGGTGTGCCATGGCTTGGCCGGCTGTTTTGGCGAAACCGGGCTACACTGAAATCACCGCACACACTGATTCATACTGACGCGCGTGCTTGCTTGCAGCCCCTCCGCTTGGTCAGCATCTCCTCCCGTACTGGCCCTGCTGGCCGGCTCGTTGGTATCCCTGTTTGTTGCACTCTGGGTGGGTACGCGCCGAGATCTGAGTGGCCGGGGCCTGTTTGTCTGTCTGCATGTGGCCATACTCTGGTGGACGAGCGCCGCAGCGCTGGAATTGATGGTAGCCGGTACCGGCTGCAAGGTTTTCTGGGCCGCCATGGCATGGCCCGGCATCGTCGCCACACCCACCTTGTGGGCCATTTTCCTGCTGACCTACATCCACCACGGCCAATATGCCTTGCAGCGCTGGCAGATTTGCGTGGTGACGCTTGTACCTGTGCTGGTCTGGGCGCTGGCGCTGCACAATGATGAACATGGCTGGCTCTATCGGGCTGGCACGGCCCCGATCAGTGCCGACCCCCACGCGCCGGTGCGCTACATCCACGGCCCCCTGTTCTATGCAGTGGCGGTCTATGTGTATGTGTTCATGAGCATCAGCGTTTACACCGCCTGGCGCTCCTGGCGGGCATCGCCGGGCCTGTATCGGCGGCACTATCTGGGTTTCCTGTTGATCACCCTGCTACCTTGGATTGCCAACTCGGCCTATGTGGTCGGTGGCTGGACCTTGTTCGGGTTCGATCCTACGCCGTTCTGCTTCTTGCTGACCGCCCTGGGTTTCACCTGGCTGATCGGCCGCCGGCGGCTCTTTGATCTGAGCCCCATCGCCCAGCATGTCTTGCTGGAGCAACTGCCGGACCCGGTCCTGGTGACCGATCTGACCGGCCGGGTGACCCAGATCAATCAGGCGGCGCGGCAGCTGGCAGGGGATGCGGACGGCCTGATCGGTGAACCCCTGTCTGCCTGGCCGCGGGTGGGTACGGAACTCGCGGCCCTGAGCAAGACGGGTGACACAGGGCACATCATCGAATTTACCGATCCGGCCGGGTGCTACGAGATCCAGCAGGTGGACTTGCAGCAGCATGGTCACACCCTGGGGCGGCTGCTGCTGCTCCGCGATGTGACGGCGCGGGTGATGAGCGAGCGCAAGCTGTCTGCCGCCCTCCTCGCCCTGGAGGCCCAACTGGAGACCACTGCCCGGCTACAGGATGAGCTGCGCGAGCAGGCTATCCGCGACCCGTTGACCGGCCTTTACAACCGCCGCTACCTCGAAACCCTGTTTCCCCGTGAACAGGCGCGCGCAAAACGCGAGGGCAATCCGCTCTCCGTGGTGATGATTGATCTGGACCACTTCAAGCGGCTCAACGATGACTATGGCCATCTGGCGGGTGATCAGGTGCTGCGTGAGGTTGCCGCCCAGCTGCGGGCTGGGGTAAGGGAGTCCGATCTGGCATTCCGCTTCGGTGGCGAGGAAATGCTGCTGCTCTTGCCCGGTGTGGACAAGCTGGCGGCATTCGAGCGTGCAGACAGACTGCGCACCGCCATGGCTGCCACGGTCATGGAGACCGAGTGGGGCCGGCTCTCGGTGACTTTTTCGGCCGGTGTTGCCACCGCCCCGTCGGATGGCGATGATCTCGATGCCTTGATCGGGAAAGCCGATCATGCGCTTTACGCGGCCAAGCATGCTGGCCGCAATCAGGTACGGATGGCCTGAGGGCATCACGCAGAGGGATATGGCTGTGTCGGCTTGCGCTGACTTGGTCTATACCTGTCCTGCCAACTTAACCGACCGGATAACCATGGCCAAAACCCACGACCCGCTGGCAGGACTGATCGAACAGGAAATCACCGCCTCGCAAAAAGCCGACCGCTGGGCGGGACGGCTGCTGCAGCTGACCTTGCTGCTGGTGTTTGCCGATATCGCTTTCTTCATCATCTTCATGCTTGCCAACGTCGATATCCTGCCCGACCGACTGGTAACGCCAGTGCTGCCCTACTGGACCTATCTGGGCGGTGCGACCGTGGCATCGGTACTGCTGACCCTGCTCGTCGGTATTCTCAAGATGAGCTACGAGATGTCCGAGCACTGAGCCCTAATGCCGCAAGGCCTTGGCTAGGGCAGCGGCTCGACATGAATGGTGACGCGGGCTTTTGACAGCACCTCGCCAATGGCCATTTCAAGCGCATCGCAGTGATCATGGCTGGTGCTGACCGGCATGGTGCCGGGCACCCGCAGGGTGAACTGGATGTGACGCACGTTCCCGGCCTTGCGCGTCAGCAGGTCGATGTAATCCAGCGGCGGCGCGATCCGGGCGGCAAGGATGGACTCGATCTGCGCGATCTCTTCTGGCGGTAGTGCCGCATCCATCAGCCCATCGGCCGACCGGCGTAACAGATGCCAGCCGGTAAAGACGATATTGCCGGCAACCGCTAGTGCGATCAGGGGGTCGAGCCGCTCCCAGCCCGGCGGCAGCACCAGCAGCAGCCCCAGACCGGCCACCACGCCCACGGAGGTCCATACGTCGGTCATCAGGTGATGGGCGTCGGCTTCGAGTGCAATGCTGTCGTGCTTGCGGGCTGCTCGCAGCATCAGCGTGGCCACACCGCCATTGATGGCGGTGGCGACCAAGGAGAGCAGCATGCCCGGCCCCAGATGGGTCAGCGGGGTGGGTTCGATGAGTCGCTGAACCGCCTCAATGCCGATCAGCAGGGCCGCCAAAAGAATCAAGCCGCCTTCCAGCCCGCTGGAGAAGTACTCTGCTTTTTCATGCCCCCAAGGGTGGTTCCGGTCGGCGGGCCAGGCGGAGATCGTCAAGGCCCACAAGGCCACGATGGCCGCTGCCAGGTTGACGAAGGACTCCATGGCGTCGGAGTAGAAGCCGACCGAGCCGGAGATCCAGTAAGCAGCAAACTTCAACCCCAGCGTGGCACAGGCTGCGGCAATGGAAAGCAGGGCCAGCTGACGAGGCGTGGGGTCAAGCGTCATCGGGTATCCCTTGTTCTGTTGATGCCGCTTGTGGCGCGGCGGTCCGTTGGTCGGCAGTCCTGCCGGCGAGTGAACTCTCGTGACTACAATCAACCCAAACAGGCATCGCTGCATGGTGCAGACGGTACCGTAAGGCCACGACAGGAGGCCAGTGTGATCAATCCGATAGGCAGTAATGGTACAGGCCTGGGCCTGCGTACGCTCGACAGCAACCGCGAGGCGCAGGCGCGTAGCCTGCAGCAATTGTCCAGCGGCAAGCGGATCAACAGCGCAGCGGACGATGTGGCCGCCAGCGCCATTGTGGAGCAGTTTGCCGCCCAGATCGTGGGCAGCAATCAAGCGGCCCGCAATCTTAATGACGGCATCTCGCAGGCACAGGTTGCCGAAGGCGCGTTGAGCAGCGTAACCGACAATACCTTGCGCATCCGGGAGTTGACGGTGCAAGCAGGTAACAGCACCTTGAGTGCGCAGGACCGGCAGGCCATTCAGGAAGAGGTGAGTGCGCTGGGGCAGGCGAATGCCAGTACGCTCAGTCAGGCCAGTTTCAACGGACAGTCGCTCTTTGACGGGGGCAGCAAAACCTTCCAGGCTGGCCCCAACGCCGGAGACCAGCTATCCGTATCGTTTGCGGGTGTGTCGGCATCCGCCCTTGCTGGCAGCGCCGGCGGGCTGGATTTGTCGAACGCAGCGGCGGCCAGTGCCTCACTGGAGAAGATCGATAGCGATTTGCGTTCGGTCAGCGGTGCGCGTGCCGAACTGGGGGCGCTGACTAACCGGTTTGAAGCCGGCATCAACAGCTTGCGCAGCAATGCGGAAAACCTCTCGGCGGCGCGCAGCCGAATGGCGGATACCGATTACGCTGCCACCACAGCGCGCAATGCAGCCGAACGTATCCGTTCGGAGGCAGGGCTGGCCGTGCAGGCACAGGCGAATGCCAACTCCCGGCAGGTGCTGTCCCTGTTACGCACCTGATGCGTGTGAAGACCGGCGGTACCCAACAAAAAGCCCGGCACACCGCCGGGCTTTTTGTTGGGTAGCAACACTAGCGCTTGCGCTGTGCCTGCAGGCCTGCAGGATCACGGGCAAACCAGAGCCACTGGGTGTCGGTGCCTCCCTTGCGCAGTACCCACTGCCAGAGCGTCAGCGAGGCAAGCGCAGCAAGGCTGACGGCCAGCAGCCCGCCCAATACTAGGGCTGCGCTGTAAGCCCAAGCCTGCGCAGGCTGTATACCTGGCCAGAAATCCCTGCCGACCCAGCCTGCGAGTCCACTGAGGATCAGCATGCACACTGCCATCTTGATACCGTTCGATGGCTTGTCGTTCCGTTTCATTGGATTGGCTCCTTCACGGGCTGGGCAGGTGCAATGCGGCCTTGGCCTGATTGCACCCTGCGGCGGTCAATTCGTACCGGTTTCCGGGATCGGCTCGCCTCGTGTCTTCCACAGCGAGTAGCCCACGCCCGCCGCCAGCAGGCCGAAGGTCACGCCCAGCGACACCGGCGAGGGAATCTTGATAGCGAAATTGACGAGGAAGATCTTGATGCCGATGAACACGAGCACCACAGCCAGCGCGTACTTGAGGTAGTGGAAGCGGTGCACCATTGCGGCCAGGGCAAAATACAGCGCACGCAGACCCAGAATCGCGAAGATGTTCGAAGTGAACACGATGAACGGGTCGGTGGTGATCGCAAAGATCGCCGGCACGCTATCAACTGCAAATACCAGGTCGGTAATCTCGACCATGATCAGTGCCAGGAACAGCGGCGTGGCCCACCAGACCAGCTTGCTGCTGTCTTTCGGGTCAGCCTGCTTCACGAAGAAGGCGCGACCGTGCAGTTGCTCGGTGAAGCGGAAGTGACCGCGCAGCCACTTGATCAGTGGGTTGCTGGCTACATCGGTTTCGTCGTCGTGCATGAACAGCATCTTGATACCGGTGAACACCAGGAAGGCACCGAACACGTACAGGATCCAGGCGAACTCATGGATCAGTGCCGCACCCAGGCCGATCATCACGCCGCGCATGACGATGGCACCCAGAATGCCCCAGAAAAGCACGCGGTGCTGGTACACGCGCGGCACGGCAAAGTAGGTGAAGATCAGCGAGATGACGAACACATTGTCCATCGACAGGCTCTTCTCGACGAGGAAGCCGGTCAGGTAATCCATGCCGGCCTTGGGGCCGAGTTCGAACCAGACCCATCCACCAAACAGCAGGCCGGCGCTGATATAGAACGCGGAGAGCTTGAGGCTCTCCTTTACGCTGATTTCGTGGTCTTTCTTGTTGAGTACGCCCAAGTCCAGCACGAGTAGCACGATGACGACCGCAGCAAAGGTCGCCCACATCCAAATCGGATAAGTCATGTTATTTCCAGATCAAAAGCCCGGGCAGGGCGTGGACCCTGCCCGGGCGGGTTGTCAGCGAACCTGACGCAAGGCTTCGATACGCGATTCAATCGAGGGGTGGGTGGCGAACAGGCTACCCAGACCACCGGTAATGCCCGACGCCGCCATGCCCTTGGGCAGCTCACCAGCTTCACGGCCACCCAGCACCTGCAGGGCATCGATCATCGGCGCGGTGCTGCCCAGCAGCTTGGCGGCACCCGCATCGGCGCGGTACTCACGCTGACGCGAGAAGTACATGACGATGACGCTGGCCAGAATGCCGAAGATCACCTCGAACACCATGCTGGCAATGAAGTAGCCAATGCCGGGGCCGCTGCTTTCTTCATCGTTACGACGCAGGAAGCTGTCCACCAGATAACCTGCCACGCGCGAGAGGAAGACCACGAAGGTATTCACCACGCCCTGGATCAGCGTCAGCGTCACCATATCGCCATTGGCAATGTGGGCCACTTCGTGTGCCAGTACCGCTTCGACTTCACGGCGGCGCATGCTTTGCAGCAGGCCGGTCGACACCGCCACCAGCGAGTTGGACTTGCTCGGGCCGGTGGCAAAGGCGTTCGGTGCACCTTCGTAGATGGCGACTTCCGGGTTGGGCAGGCCGGCTGCCTTGGCCAGGCGGTGCACGGTTTCCACCAGCCAGGCTTCATCGGCATTGCGCGGCTGTTCAATTACCTGCGCGCCGGTGCTCCACTTGGCCATGGTCTTGGACATCATCAGCGAAATGATCGAGCCACCAAAGCCGATCAGTGCCGAAAAGGCCAGCAACATGCCCAGGTTCAGACCATTGGCGGTCAGGAACCGGTCCACACCGAGGATGCGGGCGCTGACGGACAGCACCAGCATCACCGCGATGTTGGTCATCAAAAACAAGACGATACGTTTCATGAAAGCGTCCTCCAGAAAACGGAACAGGATGCGCCCAAGATAGGGGCCCGACCGTAGAGATTCAACGAACGGTCGCAGTGTACGCGATCGATCATTCTGTAAAATCGAGTTCATTCTGATGAATAACTCGGTTTTTTCGATGGATTGAGCATGCCCAAGCCTGAACTCAACTATAAGCATCTGCATTACTTCTGGATGGTGGCTAAGGAAGGTGGCGTGGCGCGGGCGGCTGATCGACTCGGCATCAGCCCACAGACGATCAGCGGCCAGCTCGGCAAGCTGGAGCGTGAACTGGGCCGCGCATTGTTCCGCCAGGAAGGGCGGCGTCTGGCACTGACCGAAGCGGGACGCGAGGCCATGCAGATTGCCGACGAGATTTTCCTGCTGGGGGAGCGCCTGCAGGATACGCTGGCCGATCCGCAACTGGGCATGGCCGCCCGGCTCAATATCGGCCTCGCCGATTCAGTGCCCAAGCTGGTGGCCTATCAACTCTTGGCACCTTTGCTGACGGGGAATCTGCGTCTCAGTTGCCACGAAGGCGACTTCGATGAGCTGATATCGGGTTTGTCGCGGCACAAGCTGGATGTGGTGCTGTCGGATCGCGACCTTTCGCAAGGCCAGCAGCGCCAGCTGATGGCGCGGCGGCTAGCCACCAGCCCCATCGGTATCTTTGCCAGCCGCACGCTGCTGGCGGACCGCCAGGCTGCCAGTGGCAGTGCTGCCTTGCAGGGCGCACCACTGCTGCTGCCTAGCCGCCGTAGTTCGTTACGCGCGCGGCTGGAACTGTGGCTGGAGGCGGAGGGTCTGCGGCCGCTGGTGGTGGGGGAGTTTGACGACAGCGCCTTGCTGACCACGTTCGGCAGCCACGGCGCGGGCTACTTTCCGGCGGCCACGGTGTTGCAAGGCATGCTGGCAACGCAATACGGTGTGCAGCTGCTGGTCGAGGTGCCGAGCATTCGTGAGGAGTACTACGCGATTGCGGCACCCGCCCGTGTGGCGAACCCGCAGGTAGAAAAACTGATGGCGGGCTTGGGGGCGGGAGCTTTGCACTGGCCCACCAGCGGCGCTTGACACGCGCACCGGGCGACGCACAAAAACAAACAGGGGTGGCCCCCTAAAGGACCACCCCTGCTGATATTTGGCTCCCCGACCTGGGCTCGAACCAGGGACCTACGGATTAACAGTCCGGCGCTCTACCGACTGAGCTATCGGGGAAAGGACGCGCACGATAATCGGCGCCGCGCGCCTTGTCAAAATCTTTTTTCAGGCTGGGTCGTGCTTTCCTGTCAAATCAGCAGCTTGCTGCTGCGGGTAGAATGCGCAACTCGATTGTTCGTCGTTTACCAAGCGCTAATCTCATGCAGCCCATTGCCATCATCCAGCACGTCGCCGACGACGGCCCAGCCTACTTCGCCACCTGGCTTGAACAGCAAGGCCACGCCTACCAGGTTTTCCGTATGGATCAGGGCGATGAC